>NZ_PSRR01000017.1 GCF_004296405.1 Bradyrhizobium sp. Leo170 | reverse complement strand
CGGTACCGAACGGGCTGGCGCCGGGCGGCCTGCAAGCCGCGCCCGGATGGCAGGGCGCGAATGCGCCGACGCAGGCCGTCGATGCCAGCGGCCAGACCCAGGTCGGCATCCAGCAGACCAGGGCGCAGGCGATCCTCAATTGGAATTCGTTCAACGTCGGCGCGCGCACCACGCTCACTTTCGACCAGCAGGGCAATGCGAATTGGGTGGCGCTCAACCGCGTGGTCGGCAGCACGGCGCCGAGCCAGATCCTCGGCAACATCAAGGCCGACGGCTCGGTCTATGTGATCAACCAGAACGGCATCATCTTCGGCGGCGCGAGTCAGGTGAATGTCGGCAGCTTGATCGCTTCGACCGCCAACATCACCAACGACCAGTTCCTCACCAGTGGCATCTACGCACGGCAGCAGGGCGGCCAGTACGTGCCGAGCTTCACCGATGCCGGCGGCGCCGTGACGGTTGAGGCCGGCGCGCTGATCGTGACCAGGGCGCCGTCGTCGGCGAAGCAGGGCGGCGGCTTCGTCTTGTTGATGGGCACCGATGTCAGCAATGCCGGCTCGATCAGCGCGCCGCGCGGCCAGGTGCAGCTAGCGGCCGGCAACGACTTCCTGCTGCGGCCGGGCTACAGCACCGACTCCAACCAGGCCTCGACCACTCGCGGTAACGAGATTTCGCCGATCGTCCGTGATGCGTTCGCGGCCGTTGGCAATTCCGGCCTGATCTTCGCCCAGCAAGGCGATATCACGCTCGCGGGCCACAGCATCGGCCAGGACGGCGTGCTGGTTGCCACCACCTCGGTCAACACCCGCGGCACCATCCACCTCTTGAACGCTGCCTCCGATGCCGCCGGCAGCGTCACGCTCGGCAGCGGCAGTCTGACCGCCATCCTGCCCGAGCTCGGCAGCACCGAGACCGCGCTCGACAGCCAGCGCAACCAGTTGATTGCCGATTCCAACGCCTTCACCCACGTCCCGGCCGCCAACGCCCAGTTCAACAATCTCTCGCTGCTCGCCGATCGGCTCGACCAGGGCCGCGTCGAGATCGTCAGTGGCGGCAACGTGGTCTTCAAAGATGGCTCCATCACGCAGGCGCAAGGCGGGCAGGTCGCAGTCTCCGCCGGTCGCCGCGTTTTCGCCGAGGATGGCGCGGTGATCGATGTCTCGGGCGTGCGCGGCGTGCTGCTGCCGATGTCGGCCAACAACATCATGGTCAACGTGCAAGGCAATGAGCTGCGCGATTCACCCATCAATCGCGATCAGGACTATCTGAAGAACGCGGATGTCTGGATCGACGCGCGCAACCTGGTGCTGGTGCCGGCCGGCACCGGCGGCTATTCGACCGACCGCTATTATACGCCGGGCGGCTTGCTCGAGGTCTCGGGCTATCTCGCCAATACCGCCCACCGCATCGGGGAATGGACCGCGCTCGGCGGCACTATCACCCTGGCGGCGCCGGAGGTGGTCGCGCAGAAGGGGGCGGTGTTCGACGTCTCCGGCGGCTCGGTCAGCTATGAGGGTGGCTATATCAGGACCACCAACTTCCTGGGAGCCGACGGCCGAACCTACAATATCAACAATGCGCGCGCCGATATGCAGTTCATGGCGCTCGGCGGCGGCTATGTGCGCAAGCATTATATCCAGGGCGAAGCTTACGATCCGCTGACCGAGATCTGGGCGTCCCCGTTCGGCAAGGGCGCCGTCAATCTGCGTTGGGAGGATGGCTACACCGTCGGCCGCGACGCCGGCTCCCTCATTCTGTCGACGCCGACGTCGATCTTCGAAGCCACCATCCTCGCCGACATCGTCAAGGGTGAGCGCCAGACCACGGCGCGGCCGAGTGGCACCACCGATGGCTACAAGCTGCCGCAGGACGTCGCGCCGCTCCAAGGCAGGCTCGCGCTCGGCAGCTACTCGGGCATCGGCCTCACCGATGCATCCGCTGCGCGGGTCGTCTTTGGCCGTGTGCCTGGCATCACCGAGGCGCTGAACGACACATCGGCGTTGCCTGACAGCCGCATCGGCACCGCGTTGTTTGATGCGGATGCGATCAATGCCGCCAAGCTGGGCGGTCTCAACTTTGCGAGCAGCAAGGAAATCGTTGTCGAGGCGCCGCTTGAGCTTGCGCCCGGCGCGGAGGTGACCTTCGCGGCGCCGCATGTCGATATCGCCGCGGACGTCACGGCTCGCGGCGGCAGCCTCACGCTGACCAATCTCATGCATGCCGTGCTCGGCAAGGGGCAGAACGAGCAATGGTGGGCGCTCAACGATGCGAACGGCAATTCGCAGGTCACGATCGGCGAGAGGGTTGCCGTTGATCTCAGCGGGTTGTGGACCAACGAATTCCGCGACACGCAAACCGATTCATCACGTCTCGCGCATCTTGATGGCGGAAATTTCACCGTCTCGACCACAGGCGGCATCACGCTTTCGAAGGGTTCGCTCATTGACGTGTCGTCAGGCGGCGCCATCCTGGTGGATGGCAAAACCAAAGGCGGCAAGGGCGGCAATGTCAGCCTCGTCGCCAATGATTATGCGCATCTAGCCTCGACGCAGTTCTTCACCAATCCGCTCATCCTTGATGGCGCTATCCGCGCCTATGGTTTTGGCGGCGGCGGCACACTGACATTGGATGCGGGCCAAGCGATCGCGATCGGCAAAAGCGTGGCCGATGCGCTGGTGCTCGATCCCGAGATCTTCCGGTCCGGCTTCTCCGCGTACAAGATCTCCAGCAACACCGGCATGGAGATCGGCGAGGGGACGCGCCTTGACGTCGAGGTGCCGGTCTATCGCTTCACGGACAAGAGCTATGACGCGGCGACGGGAAGCCCTATCGCGGATGCCGCGGAGCTGTGGACGCCGCCGAGCTTCATCATCAACCCCGTCGCGCATAGCGTCACGCAGCGCGTTGGCGCCGATGTGACGCTCTGGAGCCTGCATGATTTCACGCTGGCGAAAGGCGCGTCCATTAACGTCGATGCGGGGCGTTCCGTGTCGATCTTCGCCAATCGCCAGACCGTCATCGACGGCGCGATCTTGGCGCCCGCCGGCAATATCCTGATCACGAGCCTGCAGGACGCGCCCGGCGACAGCCGCTATAATTTCGGCTATGGCGAATTCGCCCTGACGCGGTCGATCTGGATCGGCAACGCCGCGGTGCTGGATGTCTCCGCACGCGGCGCGGTGGGACGCGATGAGCGCGGGATTGCTTACACGGCTGTGCCGGACGGCGGCACGATCCGCATCGGCGGCACGGGCGCGGTCGACAACGGGGGCGCGCCCATTGTCAGCGATGCGTTTGTGATCCTTCGTCCCGGCGCCATGATCGATGCATCAGGCACCTCTGCGCTGGTCGATGTCTCCACCGGCAACGGCTATGTCTCGACGCCGGCCGCGAGCGATGGCGGGACGATCTCGCTCTATTCCGCCTTCGGCATCACGCTCGACGGCACCTTGCGTGCAGCAAGCGGCGGCAGCGGCGCCTCCGGCGGCGCGCTGAGTCTGACAATGGCTGAACGAGGTTATACGCTGGGGCAACCCACCGCGAGTTCGCCCTATGCCGCCGGCGACTTGACGGAAGCCTTCCAGAGGTCGCGCGATATCACCCTCGTGCAGTATGCGGGTCGCAGTGGCCTCAGCGCCGATCTTAAGCCGGGTGAGGGAGATCCGGCCCTGCAATTCGGCCGCACCGTGATCGGTGTCGACCAGATCGAAGCGGGTGGATTTGCATCGCTCTCGCTCTCGACTCGCGATCTCTTTGTTTTTGGCGGCAATATCGATCTTCAGCTTTCGCGCAGCATCCGCTTGTCAGGCGGTGTGATAACGGCGCCCTCTGATCAATCCGCTGTCAACATTCGCCTTGCGGCGCCTTACGTCCGCCTGGAAGGGTTTAACTACAGCGGGACAAAGCCGGAACAGGTTGGGGATATCAAGGGGTACTATCCCGGCATCAACGTGGGGTCGGGCTTCCTTCTTGGTGCTCCTCAATCGATCGCGAAGGACAGCCATTTCACGATCTCCGCCGATCTCATCGATGTTTACGGGGATATTCATTTCGGCGCGACGGCCCAGCAAGGCTATGGCTCAGGGCTGATCCGAGATGCCGTCGCCTATGGCTTTGACCAGGTGACGTTGCAAAGCCGCGGTGATCTTCGCGTTGGTGATGCCACAATCCGTGCTGACCAAAACGAACAGGTTGGCGGCCTCAATGCCTACAATCTCACGCTGATCGCGGATCAGATTTATCCTCTGAGCGGCGCGGTCGCCATCATCAGGGCTGGGCAGCGGGCCGGATTGGACGATGGCGGCTATGCCCCAGATACCCGTCTCACCATCCGCCGCAATGACGATCAGACACCAGCGGTCCCGGCTTCGGTCTTCGGCGGTCTCGCCTTCTTCGCCGTCGACATCGACCAGGGCGGCGTTCTTCGCGCGCCGCTGGGTCATATCTGGTTAAACACTTATGATCAGTCCGCGGCCAATGCCGTGCCGCCTAACGCGCGTATCACGTTCCGCAGCGGCAGCATTACGTCCGCGAGCGCGGCCGGCCTGATCATGCCCTTTGGGGGCACCTCGGACGGGCTCACCTATCAAGGCGCGGACGGCACGCTGCGCAACCTGGCAAGCGCGTCGTATGATGACCAGCACGGCATTAAGATCTCGAGCGGCGTTTCGATCAACGCCGCATCGGTCGTGGGCGAGGTCGGGGCCGTGCTCGATCTCACCGGCGGCGGCGCGCTCACCGGCGCGGGTTTCATTTCCGGCCGCGGCGGTTCGGTCGATGTGCTGAAGACAGCGCTCGTCAATGCCAATCCGGTCAACAGCTACAGCGCCTCCGGCAACAAGGTCTATGCGATCCTGCCCGGTTACGCCGCTGATTATGCGCCAGCGATCGCAACCAACGGCGCTGGCGATCCGGCGATTGGCCAGCAGATCACGCTTCCCTCTGGCGTGCCGGGACTGCCGGCGGGCACCTATACGCTGCTGCCCTCCAGCTATGCGCTGCTGCCCGGCGGCTATCGCGTCGAGCTTGGCTCGACGGGTGCCACCACGATTGCGCCCGTGACCATCGGCAATGGCTCCATCATCGCATCGGGCTATCTCGGCGTCGCCAATACCGGAAGCCGGGACGCGCTGCCGACGCGGGTGATCCTCACCTCCGGCCAGAACACGCGGCGCTATTCGCAATATAACGAAACGAGCTATGCCGATTTCGGGCGTGCGCAGGCGGCCCAGTTCGGCGGCTTCCGGCCTCGTTTGCCGGAGGACGGCAAGGTGCTTGAAATCAGCCTGCTCCCGTCGGTTGATAATACGAAATCGCTGTCCTTCGCCGGCACCGCGCTGTTCGATGGCGCCAAAGGCGGCATTGACGGCACGCTGATCATCAAGCCGGCTGCCGTCACGTCGGGCCCTGTCGTGCTCGACATCACGGCACCGGGGGGCACGCCCATCGTCGGGCATACGTCCATCTCGAGCGACGACATCAACGCCTTCAAGGCATCGACGCTCTTGCTCGGCGGCACGAGCATGTTCTTCGTGGAGAACAAGCCCGGCGTCGGCGCCAACGTTTATTTTGACGCAAGTACGACCTCGGCCATCAACCTGCTCGACGGCGCCATCATCCGCGCGGGCCAGGTGTTCCTGGTCGGCAAGGCCGTCAACATGGCGGGCGGCGCGACCATCGATACGCGCGGATTGAGCAGCAACGCCGTCGATTCCACGCTCGGTTATGTGTATGCCAACATCAGCCCCTATTTGTACGCGGATCCCAATTTCAGTCCGGCCGTGCTCGCGGTCGCCAATGGATGGTTCCAATTCCTGAATGCCGTTGGCCCCGGCAAGATCGACATTGCGAGCGGTGCATCGCTGCTCACCGACGGCAGTGTGGTGCTGGCCGGGCCGGGCGGGCTCACCATGGGCGACGTCAATTTCGGCGCGCGCTATCTCAACGTCACGCAGGAGCAGGTCAATATCGGCACGGAGGCTGCGCTTGCCGCGGCGCAGGCCGCGGGCCAGCTCCCCCCGGGTTGGAACCTCACCCAGAGCGTCCTCGACAAGCTCCTGCGGCCGTCGACGACATCAGGGGTTCCCGCGCTCGAACAGCTCATTCTGACGGCAAACCGCGCGTTCAATCTGATCGGCACCGTCGCGCTCGACACCACGCGGCAGGAGGGGGCCGGGGATCCGCTCAAGCTCGTTCTCAACACGCCAGCCATTTATGGTCTTGGCTCGGCGAGCGATACGGCGAGCGTCACCGCCGATACGCTGATCTGGAACGGCATCCGCACTGGCACTGCCGCTCCGTATGGCAGCCAGGCACCCGCCGGTGTCATGCCCGGCGGACCCGGCACGGGTTTGGGGCGTCTCGCCATCACGGCGAACGAGGTTCTGTTCGGCTATGACGCCTCGCAAAGCAAGCCGACCGATGGCGCAACGCTGAACCGTCTTGCGCTCGGCTTCTCGGATGGCACGCTGACGGCGTTGAGGCGTGTCACGGCGAACAGCGATGGCACGTTCAAGGTGGGCTTGAGCCAGGACAGCCAGGGCGCCTTGCAGGGCGGGAATCTCACCATCGCGGCCCCGCTGATCACGGCGAGCAATGGGGCAAAGCTCGATGTCACCGCGGGTGGCGCTTTGCGTCTGGTCGCGCCGACTGGGGCCGCTCCCGCGGATACGCGCGGCGTGACGGATCTCGGCGGGACGGTCTCCTTTGGCGGCGACAGCGTCTTTGTCGATACCGCATTTGCCTTGCCCTCCGGCAAGCTGACGCTCAGCGCCACGCATGATGTCGTGCTCGGCGGCAACGCGGTCATCGACCTGTCAGGCCGTGCCATCTCCTTCTTCGATGTCACGAAATATAGCTGGGGCGGCGATCTCGTTCTGAATAGCACGAGCGGCGACATCATTCAGAGCGCCGGCTCGGTGATCGACGTCTCGGCGGTGAACAACGCTGCGGGCTCGATCACGGCCAAGGCCATCGACGCCGCGCATGGGCATGTCTCGTTCGGCGGCACGATCAAGGGATCGTCGACGGGTGATTATGACAGCGGCCAGTTCACGGTGGCGGCGCAGGATTTTGGCGCTTTCGCCGCATTGAACGCGAAGCTCAATCACGCCGGCTTCTTCGGCGCCCGCAGCTTTGATCTGCGCCAGGGCAGCCTTGTCATCGGCGATGGCGTCAAGGCGCGCTACGTGACGGTCTCCGTCGATCAAGGCAGCCTCACAGTCGACGGCAGGATCGATGCAAGCGGCGCCAAGCCCGGCACCATCCGCCTGTCGGCGCGTGATGATCTGACCTTGACGCGGAACGCCGTGCTCGATGTGCATCACTCTGTTCTGCAGACCGACAGCTATGGTGCGCCGATCGAGGCCAACAACACCGCGCATGTCGAACTCACGAGCAAGCAAGGAACAATGACGCTGGCGCCGGGCGCGACCATCGATATGTCCTCGCCGGACAACGTGGCGCGCGGCAAGCTGGAGCTCAATGCGCAGCGCCGCGGCGGGGCGGACGGCGACGGCACCGGCGCAAACGATATCGCGATCGACGCGCGCAGTCCGCTCGATATCCGCGGTAGCAGCAGCATCGCGATGAACGGCTTCCGCACCTATGAACTTCCGGGCGGCAGCGCCATCGATCAGGCGTACCTCGATGGTTTGCATGCCGACAGTCAGACATTCATCAACGCGGCGCTTCAGAACGGCGACTTGAAGAACCGGCTTGCCGGGCTGGCGGCTTATGGCTCCGCCTTCCATCTGCGGCCGGGCGTTGCCATCACGTCAGATGGAGATCTGTCAACAAAAGGCGATCTGGATTTCTCCGGTTATCGCTATGGGCCAAAAGCCGATCCGGCCGTGCTGGGCTCCGGCGAGCCAGGCGTGCTCATCGTCCGCGCCGCAAGCGATCTCAAGATCAACGGCAGCATGAATGACGGTTTCGCACCGCCGCCGAAATCGCCCGACGCGCTGACGGTGCTGATCCCGGCAGGTAGCACCCTTACGTCAAATTACACGATCACAATGGATGACGTGGTCATCGGCAATGGTTCGACCATTCCAGCCAGTATCAAAATCAATTTGGAACTGAATCTCGTCGGGGGAAGGGTCAAGGCGAGCCCGACTGCTGCTAATCCAATTCCTGTCCAGATAACTTTGGCACAGGCTTACACGATAGGAGGAAACGCCGCACAGACCAGGACATTGAACGGGGGGCGTATCATTACCCCGACAAAAACGTACAATCCTGGCGATCCGCTTCCATTCAAAACAGTATTCCCGGTGGGCACCGTGTTCGAGAAAGGTGTCTATTTCACCGGAGTCGCATTCATAAACTCGGCCAATGCCAACAATCTGGTTCTCCAGCCGGTGACCCTGCCAGCGGGGACCAGCCTTTTCGTGTTCTCAGGCTACAAGTTCGCTGCCGATACGCTGATCCCCAAGGGTACGGTTCTGCCTTCCGGCATGACGAACGTGAAGCTGACCGGGCCGGGCGATCGTCAGGTGTGGGCGATCGCGCCGATGCTCGCACCGGGGACGCAATCCTGGTCGATGCGGCTCGTGGGCGGCGCCGATCTTGCGAGCGCCGACAGTCGTGCGCTAAAGACGGCAGATAGCCTCGCTGGTTCAGGCAATGTGGTGTTGAATGATCCCTTCCAGGTCACGCTTGTCGGCAGCGCGTCGACTACTGGCGTCAGCGTCGTGCGCACTGGCACGGGCGACCTCGAACTTCTCGCCGGCGGCAATTACGAGCAGAAATCGGCTTTCGGTATCTACACCGCCGGCACCGCGATCAAGGGGACCGGGACCGCGGCCAATGATTCTTACAACGTCAGCCGGGGCACATTGTCGGACGGCACAGTGCAGGGCTCGGCAAACGCCGCGTATGAAGCGACGCTCGGCTCGGAGCGCATGTACTACACCGAGCATGGCGGCGATTTCCTGCTTGCCGCGCAAGGCGACATCAAGGGCACGCTGACGACACGCGCTGATGAGATTGGAAGCTGGCTGTGGCGCCAGGGTGGTTCGGAGATCAGCCAGCGCACGGCATGGGGCATCAATTTCGGCAGCTATACGTTTGATCAGATCGACACGAGTCAGGCTGCGGCTTTGAATCTGTCCGCTTTCTCCGGTATCGGCGCCCTCGGCGGCGGCAACGTCACGCTGCAAGCGGGCGGCACGATCGGCGGCGACACAGGTCGCGGTGTGGTCATCGCCGTCGGTGGCAGCGGCCGTGTGATGGGCGATGGCAGTCTTGTGCAGACGGGCGGCGGCACGCTGTCGGTGAAAGCGGGCGATATCGGCACCGGTGGCAATCAATTCGTGAATCTGCGCGGGATCATGGATGTCGCGACCGGAGATTTCGGCAGTCTCACCGCGACGAACATTCGTAACGATAACGGGACGGATCCGCGGCCGATCAATCCGCTGACGCCCTATTCGATGACCACGCTCTATGGCGGAGATTTCGCGCCAGGCGACAGCGTGATCAATCTTCGCGCGCGTGGCGATCTGGCCGTAGGAACCATCCTCGATCCGGGCCGCGTCGGCGTCACGGCCTGGACGGACGCGAATAACGGTCAAACGAACGGTGACGGCGCGAGCTGGTTCACGCTGTGGACGGGGCAAACCGCCGTCAACATGTTTGCCGCGGGCGGTTCGCTCCAGCCGGGCAGCGGCGCAACATACTCCCGGTATTTGCCCCCGATCGTGCAGGCGGTCGCCGCGAACGGCAACATCTATAACCCGGGCGGAGGAATGCTGCTGCCGTCACACGACAGCGTGCTCGAGCTGCTGGCGCAGGGATCGATCTTCGGCGACGGGCACGAGATGGGTCCCTTGATGTCTTCGCTGTCCGCCCTGGCGACGCCATTCCGGCCGGCGTGGGCGATCTTGAATAACGGACGGACGATCACGGCATCCAACTATTGGGGCGATTACACCACCGTCGACGATCGGGGGATCGGATCACTGGAGGTTTATTCCTATGAGCTCGGTGGGCATCCCTTCGTCTTCGATGCGAACACGGTAAAGGATAGGGACCAGGCCGTGCTGGGCCAAAGCAATCTCTCACGTATTTATGCGGTGGGCGGCGATATCACCGGCATCACCTATGGCCGGATCCTCACCAAGACTCGGACCGTCGCCAGCGGTGAGATCAAGAACGTCTTCCATCAGGCCGGAGGGCCGCTGCGGATGCTTGCGGGCGGCGACATCGTCAATACGAAGGGACTGATCCTGCACAGCGATCAGAACGACGTGTCCACCATCGCGGCCGGCGGCAGCATCATTTATGCAGGCACGCCGTCGCTCGAGTCCGTCGAAAAGGGAGGCTTGGCGATTGCCGGCCCCGGCACGCTCGAAATCACAGCCGCCAAGGACATCTATCAAGGCTCAATTGCGACGGTTGAGAGCCTCGGACCGTTGCTTGCGGGCGACAACCGGCCCGGCGCTGGCGTCGTCATGCAGGCCGGCGTCGGTGCCGGCGAAATCGGTGTTGGACAAGTCGACTGGACCGGTTTTGCGAAGCTCTATCTCGATCCGAAGAATCTCGCGGGCGAGGGGAAACTTGCCGACCAGCCGGGCAAGGTCGCGAAAACTTATGGGGATGAACTTTATGACTGGCTGAAGGAGCGCTTCAGCTATAGCGGATCCAAGGCCGATGCGCTCGGTTACTTCTTCACCTTGTCGGCAGCGCAGCAGCGCATCTTCTTGCGGCAGATCTATTACGCCGAACTGACGGCAGGCGGGCGCGAATACAACGAGGACGGCGGTCCACGTGCCGGCTCTTATTTGCGCGGGCGCCAGGCGATTGCAACGTTGTTGCCGAACGATGCCGCCTATGGTGGAGATATCACCATGTTCTCGGCGACGGTCGGGACCGGCACGCCGGGTAAGACAACCGTTCAAAGCGGCTATGTGCACACCGATTTCGGCGGCGACATCCAGTTCCTGGTGCCGAATGGCACAGTCACGCTCGGGACCGAGGGGCTGTCGCCGGGCGCCGATGCCGGACTGATCACGCAAGGGTCGGGCAACATCCAGGTCTACTCCAAGGGCAGCGTGCTGCTTGGCCTGTCGCGCATCATGACCACGTTCGGCGGCAATATCATCGCCTGGTCGGCGGAAGGCGACATCAATGCCGGCCGCGGCGCCAAGACCACGGTGATCTACACGCCGCCCAAACGCGTCTATGACAGATACGGCAATGTCACCGTGTCACCCGTCGTGCCGTCCAGCGGCGCCGGCATCGCGACGCTGAGACAGATCGCAGAGGTGCCGCCTGGGACGGTCGATCTGATCGCGCCGCTCGGCACCGTCGATGCGGGCGAGGCGGGCATCCGCGCGTCGAGCTTTGTCAACATCGCGGCGCTGCACATCGTCAACGCCGCGAACATCCAGGCGCAGGGCGGCGTCGTCGGCGTGCCGCAGGTCCAGGCGCCCAACATCGGCGGTCTGACCGAAGCCTCGAACACGGCGGGCGCCGCTGCCCAGCAAGCCACCGTGCCGCAGGCGCGTGCCGGTGAGCAGCCCTCCATCATCATCGTCGAGTTTCTCGGCTTCGGTGGCGGAAGTGAGGAAGATCGCCCCAATAGCGAACAACAGCGGAATCGTGGCAGGCAAAGCAACAACAATTATGACCCGAACAATATGGTCCGCGTCCTCGGCAACGGCACCTTTACCGCGGACGACACCAAGCAGTTGACGGCGGTGGAGCGCGATACGCTCGCCCGCCAGGTCGTTGCGCCGAGCTCTCCATAGTCGGCATGGAGCGATCTGCGTGGGAACGTCGCGTCATTGGTGGTGACCGTTATGGAACGGGCAGGCAATGCTTTGTAGTCAATGCTTGATCCAAACAGTCATCCCTGGCGCGAGGCCCGCCGCCTCGTCCTGCGGGTCAAGGCGCAAGCGCAGCGTATTGCGGTCGTGATCGCCGATCACCCGCTCGGCCTGCCAGGTTGCAAAGACGCCGAGCGGCCGCAGTTCGGTGACGGCGCTCTTGATCGCGCCATCGGCGCTGTTCCGCATCACGCTCACTGTTTCTCCGACCGCGAGACCACTCAGATGGTCTTCGCGTACGTTGAATGAGAGCCATTGCTTGCCTGCCGCCTCGACCATCAGGATCGGTTGGCCCGCGCGAACGTTCTCGCCCACCTCCGCGGCGATGACGCTGACGACACCGTCGGCTGGAGCACGCAAGACCATCTTGTCGAGGCGGCGCTCGAGCACCGCGACCGCAGCCGCTGCGGCCTTCACCTGCGCGTCGGCGATCGCGCGTTCCTCCCGGGTCGGACCAGCCACGGCCGCATCGTAGTTCGCCTGGGCCTCCGCGACATCGGCGCGTGCGCTCGCGGCGTCGTTTTCGGCCTGGTCAAGCGCTTGCTGGGACTCGAAATTCTGGCGTGCCAGCGTGCTGGTTCTTGAGAGCTGGGCCTGCGTATAGTCGAGGCGGGAGCTTGCCCTGGCGATTGCAGCTTTCAGAGAGTCGACCTGTTCGCGACGCACGCCAGCATAGACGTTGTTGCGGTTTGCTATTGCCGAGGCGAGGGCGGCCCGCGCCTGGTCTACCTGTGCCGTCAGCTCCACCGCGGAGAGCCTCGCCAGGACATCGCCGGCCTGCACGCGCGCGCCCTTCTTGACCGCAATCGACATCACTTGGCCGTTCACCTCCGGCTCCACCCTGACCTCGGTCGCCCGCACGACACCGACGACTGCGGCTGGCGATCCGGAACGACGCATGGAATAGATCAGAACGCCCGCGACGAGCACGAGTGCGATCGCGGCGAAGGCGGCACGCCTAGCTTTGCGCATGTGTCTGCCCTCTCTTGACGGCAAGCGCCGAGATCACGGCGAGCGCGAAATAGGCGAGCGCCAGACACCACAGTCCGAGCCAATCATGCGCGACCTCCCAGATGCTGGCACCGAGCTGGTTGATGCGCACGAGGCCATCAATCGCGAAGTCGGCCGGGAACAGTCGGCCCAGCGCGATGGCCGCGTCGGGGATCGCTTCGCGCGGCCATGCGAAGCCGGCGGTGAAGAATTGAGGCAGGCTGGTTGCAAGGAGCAGGATGGTTGCGTTTTCCGGCCGCGTGAACCAGGCGCCGACGGCCTGCCCCATGAAGCTCGTCGCAAGCAAGAAGACGGCAGCAAGCGCGAGGAGTTGCGGAAGATGCCCGAGCGTCGAAAAGCCATAGATGCGCGGCAGCACAATGAGATAAAGCGCGAGCGCCGGAAGGTAAATCGTCAGATGGGCGAAGCCGCGGCCGAGCACGCCGGCGAATGCTCCGCCGCCGGTCGCCAGCGCAGTACGGGTCAACATCGCGGCACCGATCAGAAGGGTTTGCTGCAGGATCAGCACAAACGCCGCTGGGACGATGTAGCTTGCATAGCCGCCTACGGGGTTGAAGATCGGCTGCAGCAGAACGTCCGCGGGGCTCGAGTTCGCCAGCTTCGCCTTGACAAGGCTTCCATCCGAGCGTGCGCCTCGCGAAACAAGCTCGGACGTCAAAGTTCCGATGGCCGTGGCAACCCCGCTGGCGGTCGATCTGAATATGAACAGGTAGGTGGCATCGGCGTAGATCGGAATGTGAGCGGTGATGCCCTTGAGCACGTCGCGCTCGGTGTCTGGCGGGATTTCGACGGCGGCAAAAGCCTTCCCACGATCGATTGCGGTCCGCGCCTCGGCCAGTGTGCGGGCGCGGACTGCGACGCTCAATGCTCCACTCGCATCTAGCGTCTCGACGATCTGGCGGCTGAGATCGCTCAGATCGTTGTCGACGACCGCGATGGGAAGCTTGCGCAGGATCTGGTTCAGATAGGGTTGCGGATAATAAATACCGTAGACCAAAGGAGCCAGGAACAGGAGGGCGAAGGCGCTCCGCGCGCCGAGCACGCGCCGCCACTCCGCCATGAAGGCGCCGCCGAGGCCTCGCGGCGCGCGGCCGCTCTCTGATTGCTCGGCAGGTCGCGCCATCTCAAACCAGCCCTTGCGCTTGAGGCTCGCCATGCGCAGCAATGCGAGGCCGGCATACAGCACCGTCAGGCCCGCGAGCGGCGCGAAGGGAATGGCGGAGTCAGAGACGGGCAATCCCCGCGCCGCTTGTCCCAGCAAGACGGCCATGTACCAGCGCAACGGCAGTATCGCGCTCCAAACTTGCGCAAACGCATTCATGCCGATCGTGGGGAAGCCGACGCCGGCGTAGCCGAATGCAGGAGAGGCAACGAGGCCCGCAAGTCCCAGCCCCGTTGCCAGGTCGCCGGCCAGGAGCTGCAGCAAGGCGCCCAGCGACAGATAGGCGACGATCAGGAGGGAGCCAGCGGCCACCATCAACGGCAGGTCTCCCTTGAAGGGGATTTGCAGCACACCCTCAAGGAAAAGCGGCTCGGCCAACATGATGAGGATGAAGATGCCGAAGAGGGGTGCGAGTTTGCCGGCGAGCGCAACGACCGGATCGCCTCCGGCACTTTCGAGCCAGGCCCGCGCGTCGCGACGGCGGAATTCGGAGCCGACGGAATAGCCTGCGGCGAGCGTGATCACCACATGGATGATCGTCGGCAGCAGCGCGCGGAGCAGGAACTGCGCGTAGTTCTTTTGCGGATTGACAAGCGCGATGGTCTCCCCGGCCAGCGTTCCGATGGAAGCCGGCGCAGGCGCTGCGCTCTTGGCGGGAGCCGCCACAGCCGCCGCGGCGGAAAGCGCATCGCTCAGGCCCGAGGACGCAATGCCGGCCGCCGTGAGGAACTGCTGGTTGTAGAATCCGACGACCTGCGGGCGGCGTTGAGCCTGCAGGTCGCGTTCGAAATCCGGCGGGATATAGATTGCCGAGATCGCCTTGCCGGACCGTATATCCTTCACGGCCGTGGACAGCGTACCGGAGCGGTCGACGATTTTCAGGCTCGGTGATGCCGCGACGTATTCTACCAGGGCACGCGAAGCGTCCGACTTGTCCTCGTCAACGACAGTCCCCCCGAGCCCCCGGATGACCGGATGGCTGAAGACCGTCGTGAGAACCACGAACGCAAAGAGAGGCACGCCAAAGATCAAAAGCAGCGCCACACGATCGTGGAACAGCCAGCGGCATTCGCGCTGTGCGACCAGCAGAAATCCCGGTTTTGACGCTAGCCTCATTGCCGCGATCGCCAGTCGAGATAGGCGCTCATACCCGGTCGCAGCTCGGGCACGGGCTGGACCGGGTAGGCGCGGATCGAAAATGTCCGCAAGTCGAAATCGCCCGAAGCACGCGTGGCCCGCCAGCTCGCATATTCCCCCTTGGTCGCAACAAGCTTGACCTCGACCGTGACACGGCGGTCATCGAGAGCCGGAATACGGACATCAAATCGATCGCCGACCTTCAGGCCCTTGACGAGATCCTCGCGAAGATCGAAGTGGATCCATACGTCGGCTAGATCGATCAGGGTCACCAGCGGCACGCCCGGCGATACGTATTCGCCCGGCTCGATATTGCGCTGATAGATCTGCGAGGCGACGGGGGCATAGACCACAAGTTGGTCGATGATCGATTGAACGCTCTGGATATCGGCATTGGCCTTTTCGACGTTGGCCCTCGATATCGCCCGCTCCTCCTTTGTGTAGCCATTGACAGCCTGGTCGTAGGCCGATTTGGCCTGATCGACGGCGCGTTCGCTTTCGTGCAGCGCGTCGGTCACTTGGTCGAGACGGGCTTGCGGCGCATTGCCTTGCTGGGTCAATGTGTAAGTACGGTCAAAGGTCTTCTGCGCAAGCACCTGAGCAGCCTGCGTCCGCTCCATTTCCGCTTTCCGCGCGGCAATGGTTTCCACCCGCGTTCCGACGAGTACGTTGGCAAGTTGAGCCTCCGCAACAGTCTTTGCGGCCGTCATTTGCTCGTGTTTGGCCAGAGTTTCCGGGTTATCGATCCGCACGAGCACAGCGCCAGCCGGAACGTTCTGGCCACGCTCGACGGGTATTTCCTTGACCCGTCCGTCGACACGCGCGGCTATATCCAGCCGCGTTGCATCGACCTCGCCTTGCACGAGCAGCGGTTCCGGTCGCAAGAGATAGAAGACAGAAAGCGCGACGACGGCGGCTGCGACGATGCCGACGATGATGGAAGGAGCACGCGTCGCGGTGCGGGTGTTTTTCTCGCCGTCACTCGGTGCGTCGGACGTACTTTGAATTTCCTTGTCAGAGGTCGGCATGTCCGCGCCTGATTCCCCTTTGCGTGACCGGGGTAGCCGTTTGCTAGCTTTGGTTGTTAGGCCTGTCCAATCTCGATCCGCTGAATTCCGCGAGCAGGAGGATCAACTATCGGCAGGGTGCATGTCAACCTCCGCCCTTATCGGATGCCGTCTGCTCGTCACTCGGGATAGCATATCGAACAGCACGGCTAGCTCCGCAGAATTATATGCGCTCGCCTAAGTCATCTTCGTGAGTCTGCTTCATGGAACGGGCCAACGATATGCCGTCAGCCATCGGACTCCAGAAAGCAGAACCTGGTCAACAAGTCGTGTGCATGGCAGGCGAGGGTGGAATTTCGATGCTGTTCGGAGACCTGATGACGGTCGTGCAACAGGAGCCTTTTGCTCAATTGCGTTCCCGAGAGCGGAAGGAACGGTCGCTCAACCGGGCGCAGGCTTGATCAGCCAATCGCTTCTTAGCCTTTGTGAAACTCGGCTTGACACTCGCTCTAACATGTTCTCATTATGTTCTCTGTGGATTTCGGTCAAATTTCACCGGTGAACGGTCTGGATGGCAACGATAGCCACCATCCTTCATGCAGACCTTGATGCTTTTTATGCCTCGGTCGAGCAACTGCTCGATCCTTCGCTGCGCGGCAGACCTATCGCTGTCGGTGGCGGGGTTGTGCTTGCTGCCTCATACGAAGCCAAGGCGTTCGGGGTGCGAGGTGGTATGCCGGGACGGCAGGCACGTCAGCTATGTCCGCAACTCACTTTTGTCAGCGGCCATTTCAAGGACTACCAACGGCTCGGCGATGCTGCCATCAAGGTGATCAGCGATTTCACGCCTCTCGTGGAGCGTATTTCCATCGACGAGGCCTTTGCCGACGTTGCGGGCTGCACTCATCTCTTCGGTGCGCCCGCCGAAATTGCAAAGACAATCCGCCGACGCGTGCGGATGGAGATTGGTCTTGCGATCTCGGTCGGCGTGGCGCGCACCAAGCATCTGGCGAAAATTGCCTCGCAAGTCGCCAAACCCGATGGACTCGTGGTCGTCGATCCCGACACCGAACTGGAGTTCCTTCACCACCTGCCCGTCGAGCTGATGTGGGGAGTGGGTCCGGTCACGAAGGCGCGGTTGGCCGAAATCGGCGTGTTGACGATCGAGCATCTGGCAAAGACGCCAGGATGGTCGCTCGAGCGGTTGCTCGGTCCCGCTGCAGGGGAAAAACTCGCAGCGCTGGCGTGGAATCGCGATCCGCGGGAGATCAAGTCTCACCGCCGAGCTAGATCGGCAGGGGCGCAGTCGGCGATCGGCAGGAAGCCGGCCGAAGAGCGGGTTATTTGCCCCACGCTGCTTCACCTCGCGGACCGCATCGCGACGCGACTCCGGGCGAAGTCCAGGCCCGGTCGAACCGTGACGGTCCGCGTTCGCTTCGCTGACCTGAACTCGGTGACGCGCTCGGTAACGCTCGATGCGCCGATCTCCGCGACTATGATCCTCGCTGAGATCGCCGAGGAACTGGTGCGAGCGATCCTTGCAGATCATCCGGACCAGAAGACCATCTCGCTATTGGCGATCTCCGTGTCGCATCTTGAGGAGCACTGGGATCTCGAGCTCGAACTCCCGCTTGGACTTCAAGATGAAGCGCGCCGCCCCGGCACCAGGATGGGCATGGCCC
This sequence comes from Bradyrhizobium sp. Leo170, assembly GCF_004296405.1. Classification (GTDB taxonomy): domain Bacteria; phylum Pseudomonadota; class Alphaproteobacteria; order Rhizobiales; family Xanthobacteraceae; genus Bradyrhizobium. Next base: position 34,532 of record NZ_PSRR01000017.1, on the reverse strand, counting down.
GTTGGGCGGCCGATTGCGCCGTCGACAAGATCCGCAATCGCTTCGGATGGGATGCGATCGGATATGGCCGGGCAGCGCTGGGCATTTCTCGTTCCGTGCCCGACGAGTTTCGCAAACTCGCCGAAAGAGACCTGTAACCCGCGAAAGCCTTGGCCCGACAAGGCGACCGGTGGGCACGAGCTCCTATTTACCAGCTAGAGCATGATCCGGAAAAGTGGAAACCGGTTTTCCGAAAAAGATCGTGCTCAAACAAAGAGCTAAAGCGGGATGACGATTCGAAGAAAAGTTATCGCGCTTTAGCCGCCAGTGGCAAAGACCTCCGTGTTCCTGACGCGCTTAGATGCGCGCGCTTGCGCTGTGCAGCTCCGCTGGCACGAAAAATGCTGAGGCGCCTCCGCGATGGCGAGCGCAAAGCTCGCCGGGCAGACGGAGGACAACATGAGAGCCCAAGTATTGAGAGCGTATGACGAGAAGCTTTCCAACGACCAATGGGTCAGCGAAGAAAAAGTGTCTGATCCCAAGTTGACTAAATCGACTGACGTCATCGTCCGCATCGGTGGTGCCGGCGTATGCAGGACCGACCTCCATATCATCGAAGGTGTATGGAAGCCGCATATGGATCCGACCGGCGACAAACTGCTACCCATCATCATGGGACACGAAAATGCAGGCTGGATCGAAGAGGTTGGCAAGGAAGTCGAGGGAGTAAAGAAAGGTGACCCAGTCATCGTTCACCCGAAGATCACCGGTGGCACCTGTCTCGCCTGTCGCCGAGGTCTCGATATGCATGGTCCCGGCACATTTCCGGGTCTTGATTGCAACGGCGGCTATGCAGAATTCCTTTGCACCTCCGAACGCAATATCGTGCCGCTGCCACGGACTCTTGCGCCAAAGGATGTGGCGCCTTATGCGGATGCGGGCCTCACGGCCTATCGCGCGGTCAAGAAGGCCACTCGTCACCTTTTGCCAGGCGAATCCTGCGTCGTCATCGGCGCAGGTGGGTTGGGCCACATTGGAATCCAGTGTCTCAAGGCGATGTGTGCGGCCGACATCATTGTGGTCGACAAGTCCGAAGCATCGCTGAAACTGGCCGAAAAATCGGGCGCCGACCATCTGGTGAAAGCTGACGGCAATGAAGTGGCAGCCGTTCTGGCATTGACTGCCGGAAACGGCGCGGAAGCCGTGATCGATTTTGTCGGCGAGAAAGGCACGACGTCCAAGGGGCTGGCGATGACCCGCCCGATGGCCAGCTACTACGTGGTCGGCTATGGTGAGGACATCCGTGTCCCGACCGTCGACATGGTGATTACCGAGAAAAACATTATCGGCAATTTGGTCGGTACATGGGCTGAGCTAACGGAGTTGATGGCGCTTGCGGATCGGGGTTTGGTTGAACTCGCAACCGCCGAATATCGCCTCGCGGACGCCAACAAGGCATTGCGCGATCTCAACGCCGGCAAGATCCATGGACGCGCAGTTTTGATTCCTTGACAAGGCGCATCCAATCCATCGCGGGCATACGTTTGCTCGCGGTGGATTTGCTGCCTGCCAGTCATATGCCATTGCGCACTTCGTCCCAGCGAGTGACCACTACCGCGGCGCAAACATTGCGATGCAAACTGGCTCCTCTGCGTTGCAGCGATTCTCATTTTGCAATTCCTGTCGCAATTTGCATCTCGATCAGTCGTCAAGCCAAGCGCCATGCGGGCACGACCGTCACTCATCCCACGCTCACGTCATCAGAAACCATCTGGCGAGGCGCTCGGACGAGCTGGCACGCCCATTGCAAAGCTTCTCAGCACAACAACGCTGACTGGTCCTCGTCTGGGGCGAGCCGCGAAAAGAACGAGGGAAGGGGATGCCTAGCTGAGGACGTATCTTGTGCGGGACAACACAATTGCGATCGGGAAGCCGCTGGTTCCAAGATCGCCGCTGATCGCCCGCGGAGTGCTCCACAGTCATCCTGAGACCCTTGCCGATATCAAACGTCCGGTCGTGAGAACGGCCGCGAGGTGGCCCGTAACGCACGGGTAAGCACTGCCCGGCCGTCGAGGCCTGGGGCAGGCGGAATATCGATGTGGTTTCTGACTCGATCAGGAGGATAGACTAGATGTCTGGAACGCTAACACTCAACAAGATTACCGCCCAGCGCGGCATTTCTGTCGGTGAAGCTGCAAAGAAGATTGCAGATCTCGGCTGGAATCCTTCCTACGTACAGGAGGCGATGACCTTCCCCACGGACTACAAGATCACGAAAGCGCCGAAGGATCCGATGAAGCAGGTCCTTCGCTCCTATTTCCCAATGCAGGAAGAAAAGGACAACCGCGTCTACGGCGCGCTCGATGCGGCTCTGCGCGGCGACATGTTCCGCAACGTCGAGCCGCGATGGGTCGAGTGGATGAAGCTGTTCCTGGCGATCATCCCGTTCCCCGAGATCTCGGCGGCGCGCTCGATGGCCATGGTCGGCCGTCTCGCTCCGGGTGAGGATCTTCGCACCGGCTTCACGATGCAGATGGTCGACGAGTTCCGACACTCGACGATCCAGATGAACCTCAAGAAGTGGTACATGGAGAACTACATCGATCCGGCCGGGTTCGATATCACGGAAGAGGCGTTCGGCAAGTGCTATGCCACCACGATCGGCCGTCAGTTCGGTGAGGGCTTCATCACCGGTGACGCAATCACTTCGGCGAACATCTATCTGACCGTCGTGGCTGAGACCGCCTTTACGAACACGCTGTTCGTGGCGATGCCGTCCGAGGCCGCCCGCAACGGCGACTACGCGCTTCCGACCGTGTTCCTTTCCGTGCAGTCGGATGAAAGCCGGCACATCGGCAACGGCCATTCGATGCTGATGTCCATGCTCAAGGAGCCCGACAACCATCTGCTGATCGAGCGGGATCTGCGCTATGCCTTCTGGCAGAACCACGCGATCGTCGATGCCGCGATCGGAACCTTCATCGAGTACGGAACCACGAACCGCGACAAGAACAAGGAGTCCTATGCGGAGATGTGGCATCGCTGGATCTTCGAGGACTATTATCGCACCTATATGCTGCCCCTCGAGAAATACGGCATCAAGATCCATCATGACGACGTCCAGACAGCCTGGAAGCGCCTGACCGAGAAACATTACGTCCACAGGGTCGCGCAATTCTTCGCGGTCGGCTGGCCGGTGAACTTCTGGCGGATCGAAGCTCAGACCGACAAGGACTTCGAGTGGTTCGAGCATAAATATCCAGGCTGGTACGCCCAGTTCGGCGAGTTCTGGAAATGGTACGAGAAGCTGTCGCATCGCGGCCAGACCAACATCCTCTTCAACAGCGATGTCGGTTACGTCTATCCGCATCGTTGCTGGTCGTGCCTTGTGCCCTGCCTGATCCGCGAGGACATCGTCACCGACGAGATCGATGGCCAGCTCTATACCTTCGCGCACGAGTTGGATCGCTGGACTGTCGCGCAGGCATTCGCCGGCGAGTACGAGGGACGGCCGACGCCTGCGATGGGTCGGTTCAGCGGACGGCGCGAATGGGAAAGCTGCTACGATGGCTGGGACCTCGCCGACGCGATCAAGGATCTCGGCTTTGTCCGCACCGACGGGAGGACGCTGGTGCCGCAGCCACACCTGCGCTTCGACGAGAAGGAGATGTGGACGCTTGACGACCTCCGCGGCCACACGCTGAAGAGCCCGCTGATGGCACTGCGCGCAATGAGCCCGGCCGATCGCGAGGCGCATCTCGCCGAGTATCGGAAGGGATTCACCATCAATCCCTGCAACTAAGCAGCCAGGAGGGAGCCAGCTCCGGCTGGCTCCTTCCCGATCAATCCCCGAAGATCTGCAAGCCTTGGTTCGAGGAGGCCTTATGGGCGCGCCCGCTAATGTCGTTCGCCTGCATCCGGTAGGCATAGAATTCGAGGTCGAGGAGAACGAAACCGTCCTCGACGCCGCCTTCCGCCAGGGCATCGCGTTGCCGCATGGTTGCAAGGAGGGACAGTGCTCCGCGTGCAAATGCGTTCTTACCGAAGGCGATGTGGAGCTGAAGAAATACTCGACGTTCGCCCTCAACGAGATGGAGCGCAGTCAGGATTACATCCTGTTGTGCCGGACGCTGGCCTACTCGGATCTTGAAGTAGAGCTCCTCAACTATGACGAAGAGGTGCTGTCGAAATCGATCCCGGTCAGGGACTTCACAGGCACAGTCACGAGCGTCGCCGCGCTAACCCACGACATCAGACACCTCGAGATCTCGCTGGACCAACCTCTGAAGTTCTGGGCGGGTCAATATGTCGACATCACGCTCTCGGGGGCAGAGACGATTACGCGCTCGTTTTCCATGGCAAATTCGCCGCTCGAAGGCCAAAAGCTCGCATTCATCATCAAGAAGTACCCGAACGGACGCTTCTCCTCCCAGCTCGACGGAGACCTCGCCGTCGGAACCAGAGTCGGGGTCAGGGGACCTTACGGCACCTGCTTCCGGCGAGAAAACAGAAACGGAGCCGTGATCCTGGTCGGGGGCGGATCGGGAATGTCGCCTCTCTGGTCGATCCTCCACGATCACATCAACTCCGGAGAAGTACGTCCGGTGCGCTTCTTCTACGGAGCCCGGACGCAAAACGATCTTTTCTACCTCGATCGCTTTGCAGAACTCTCGGCAAAGCATCCGGATTTTACGTTTGTGCCCGTCCTCTCTCACGCGGCCGATGACACGACTTGGCGCGGGGAAAAGGGCTTCGTGCACGAAGCGGTCGGGGCACACCTGCGCAACTCGGGATACGGGGAAGACGTCGACGTCTATGCCTGCGGACCATCGCCGATGATCGAGGCGCTGACGCCGGTGTTGCAGATGAACGATGTCGAATCGGATCGCATCTTTTTCGACAAGTTTACGCCGGCCGCCAACTGAGGCTTTCCGAATGCCGGTCCAGCTAGTGCAAGCCACCAATGGGAGGAGGAAGACTATGACTGCAGTTCCAATTGTTTCAGTGGGATCCGGTGCAGCGGGCGCTGCGGTGTTTCCGGATTCGGACAGCCGCAGGTACAGATACTTCGAGCCACGCAGCAAGCGGGCGACGCACTACGAGGACGTGACCGTCGATGTGCAGCCGGATCCGGAACGCTACCTGCTGCAGGACTGGATCATCTCCTTCCCCAACGGGAAGGGCGCCTACACCAAGGACAATACTGCGGCGCTGAGCTCGAACTGGCATGCGTTCCGTGCTCCCGATCAGGAGTGGGAGCGCACCCACTACCAGCGTCAGTCCAAGATCGAAGGCATGGTTCAATCGGTGATCGCCAACGGCCGCAAGTCCGGCGCGCCGAAGGCTTTCAACAAAGCGTGGGTCAAGATTCTGCAAAACCACCTCGGCGCGTGGAAACATGTCGAGTTCGGTCTCGGCACGTCGCTGATGCAGGCTCAGCGCTATGGCTATACGCAGATGATCAACAATGCGACATTGACCAACTCGTCCTACAAGCTTCGCCTTGCGCAGGATATCACGCTCTATCTCGCCGAGATCGGAATGGACATTCCGGGCTTCGACGACACGGCGGGCAAGCGCACCTGGCTGGAAGACAAGGGCTGGCAAGGCACCCGGGAAGCGGTCGAATCGATCATGGGTTCGGCCGACTATCTCGAGCAGTACTTTGCCACCAACATCGTGTTCGAGCCGCTTGTCGGCGAATTGTTCCGTAGCGGCTTCCTGATGCAGGTGGCCTCGTCCAACGGCGACTTCATCACGCCGTCGGTCATTTCGGCCGCAGAGGCCGACTATGAGCGCAATCTCGCGAACACGATCGACCTGCTGCATCTTCTGGTGACGGACAATCAGCATGCTGCCCACAACAAGAACCTGTTCCAGGGCTGGGTGAACAAGCATGTGGCGCTCGCCAACAAGGCGGCCGTCGGCCTGCAGCCGATCTGGTCGCAGCCGCACTCGAAGCCGGTGCAGTACGCCGACGCCCGCGCACAGTCGGTCGAACGCATCAAGAAGATCCTCGGCGAGCTCGGCCTCGTCCTTCCCAAGGAGTAAATTGCAATGTCCGTTGCTTCCAGAACTGCGACCAACCAGAACATCTTCCAGAAGATGGGAGACATCGTCTTCGACCAGACGATTTCTCATCAGTGCGGCGTCACGATGAATGACAGCGTGGAAGCGCGCGCCATCGCCGAATTCATGGCGAAGAAGCCGAACGTGACCGTGACCTATCAGCCGGCCCTGATCCGCATCGACGGCGAGGGCAAGTTGATCTTCAAGATGGATGAAATCAGCGAAATTCTCGGGAAAGACATGACGGCCGAGATCTTCGAAGTGAATACCTCGACCCACTATGGCCGAATGGTGCGCATCGACGACAACACGGTGACGCTGTTCGGAAATATGGAAGAGGTCTTCGAATACATCGAGTGAACTCTTTCAACTCCCGAGCCTGGGGTGGACCACATCCGGACGGTTGTGGCTCCACCTCATTCTTGCACGATCGGCCGTCCCCGACGTTGACGTAAAGCACTTGGCAAAACCTTGGAGATTATCATGTTCATAACCCCCACCGGCGAGGAAGTCTTCGTCATCGACGGGCACACCCATTTCTGGGACGGCAGTCCGGCGAACCAGCGAAACATTCACGGCAAGCAGTTCATTGACTGCTTCTACACCTACCACACCTCGCTCAGCCCGCCCGACAAGCTCTGGCCCAAGGACCAGTTCGAGAAGTACAGCGCCGAGCAGATGTATCACGATCTGTTCGTCGACGGCCCGGACGATATGGCCATCGTACAGTCGACCTATCTGACGGAATTCTACAAGAACGGCTTTAACACCATCGATCGCAACGCCGAGATGGCGAAGAAGTACAAGGATCGCTTTATCGTCAACGGCGCCTTCGACCCGCGCGATGGCGAGCGGGCGCTCGAGTATATTCACTACATGAAGGAGACTTTCGGCATAAAAGGCGTGAAGCTTTATACGGCCGAATGGAAGGGCGAGTCGCGAGGCTGGAAGCTCACGGATCCCAACGCCTATCGTTGCCTCGAGCTTTGCCAAAAACTTGGCATTATAAATGTCCATGTTCACAAGGGGCCGACCATCATTCCCTTGGACAAGGATGCTTTCGATGTTCACGACGTCGATCATGCCGCCACCGACTTCCAGGGTCTCAATTTCATAATTGAGCATTGCGGCCTGCCACGGCTGGACGATTTTTGCTGGATCGCGGTGCAGGAGACGAACGTCTATGGTGGCCTCGCGGTGGCGCTGCCGTTCATCCACGGCCGTCCGCGTTATTTCGCCGAGGTGATTAGCGAGCTGCTGTTCTGGGTCGGCGAGGACAAACTCCTTTTCGGCAGCGACTACGCAATCTGGACGCCTCGCTGGCTCGTCGAAAAATTCTGGAACTTCGAACTGCCCGACGATCTGAAGCAGGAGCACGGTGTCGATCTGACGCAGCAGGCAAAGAGGAAGATCCTTGGCCTCAACGCTGCGCGCCTCTACGGCGTTGATGTCGAGGCGCAGAAGGGCAAGCTGGTGGGAAGCGCGCACGCGACCGCGGCGGAGTGAGAACGATGGACGCTGTCCTTCTGCATCACGACCAAAGGACCCGCGAGGTGTGGGCACGCCTCGCGCTGGTCACCGATCCCGAGCTGGACGAGTCGGTCACCGAGCTTGGATTTATTGAGCGTGTCACCCTCGATGATAATTGCGGGGTCGATATCGTCTTTCGGTTGCCGACTTACTGGTGCTCGGCGAACTTCGCGTTCCTCATGGCCGACGACATGCGTCGGGCGGTTTCCTCGCTGCCGTGGGTTCGCGAGGCGCGGCCGCAGCTCCGGGATCACATGGTCGCGGAGGAGATCAATCGTGGCGTCAGCGAAGGCAGATCATTCGGCGACGCCCTGAGGGACTTTGCCTCCGGAGGGTCGCTCGAAGAGGTGCGCGAGAAGTTCCGCCGCAAGGCGTTCGAGCGACGCCAGGAGGTCATGATATTAGCGTTGCGCGAGGCCGGTTATGACGACCAGGCGATTTGTCAGATGAACTTGAGCACCTACGACAAGGTCGAGTTTGACACGGAGGAGGCCGCGCACCAGAAGCCGCGCTATCGCGAGCTTCTGGTTGAACGGCGCCTTGCCTGGCTGCCCGGCGATCAGGCCTTCGTTACCTATGACGGGTGCTCCATCAAACGCTACGAACTCGCCTCATATCTGCAGCGGTTGCGGGGGGTTCGCATCAACATGGAGTTCAATAGCTCGTTGTGCAGAGGTCTTCTTGCGGCGCGCTATCGCGAACCCGAAGGGAATAGCGCGGGACGGACTCCTGTCGACGCGGCGCCGTGTGGAGGCTGCGGCAGTGGCTGTGCCGCGCGGTCCGTCGAGCCGCCCGTGACGGCCGAGAATTCCGCGGCGCTTGCATGAGGCAAGCGGCTTGCTGGTGCCAATAGCGGGAGCGGTCAGCAAGTCCGCCCCAGCATATAAACAAGAGACGACCACGTGGGAGTAAAACGCTATGCCGAAAGTTCTGCTGCATGACATAGAGGCCCGACGCGCTCTCGCACGCGGAGTCCAGAAGCTCGCCGCCGCGGTCGAATCGACACTCGGTCCCAAGGGCATGAACGCGATGGTCGACCGGCCGATTGGCACACCCATCGTATCGCGCGATGGCGTCACCATCGCGTCTGAAATCGAATTGCCCGACCGCTTCGAGAACATGGGCGCGCAGGTGGTGCGCGAGGTCTCGATGCAGACCAACGCAGTCGCCGGCGACGGTACGACAACGGCGATGGTGCTCGCAAACGGCCTGATTCAAGGCGGGGTGGCAGCCCTGGAGCGCGGCGCCAAATCGGTTGATCTCTGCAAGGGTATTGATCGCGCCGTCGAGGTCGTTGTCGAGACCCTGAAGAGTTCGGCAATTGGCGTGTCGGACCGCAAGACGCTGCAGGCGGTGGCGACGATCGCGTCGACCGACTCCCATCTGGGCGATCTAATCGCGGAGGCGGTGGAGCGTGTCGGCAAGGACGGCATCATCAGTTCCGAGTACGGGGTGACGACCAGCACGACGCTCGAAGTCGTCGAAGGCATGTCGTTCGACCGCGGTTACATCTCCCACCACATGGTGACCGATGTCGAGAAGATGGAAGTGGTGCTGGATCAGCCCTACATCCTTCTGACCGACCTGAAAATCAAAACGCCGGGCGAGCTGTCGGCGGTGCGCGCGGCGGTCGCCCCGACCGGGCGGCCGCTTGTCATCGTCGCTGAAGAGGTTGCGCCCGAAGTCGTCGTTACGCTGCTTGGCGATGGCAACCGTGGCAAGGTGCTGGTGGTCAATCCACCCGACTATGGCCACTGGCGCAAGGCGATGATGGACGATCTCGCCATTATAACAGGGGGACGGGTAATCGCTCGCGAGCTTGGTGGCAAGTTGGAAGAAACCAGCCTTGCCGATCTCGGAACCGCGCGGCAGGTTCGGGCAAGTGGGCGCGAAACGGTGATCATTCGCGGCGGTGGCGACGACGCGGCGATCGCGGCGCGGCGCCAGCAGGTGGCCAAGCAACATGATCTGGCACCACCCAACATCGAGCAGGACAAGCTCAAGGAGCGGCTGGCGAAGCTCTCAGGCGGGACGGCTGTGATCCTTGCGGGTGGCGTCACGCCCGTCGAGCAAAAACGGACGATCCAGTTGATCGACGATGCGCTCAGTGCGGCGCGTGCTGCAGCCGAGGAGGGCATCGTGCCGGGTGGCGGCACCGCATTGGCGCAGTGCGCGCCGGTGGTCGTGCGTACGCTCGGCAACGTCAATGGCGACCTCGGCGAAGGCATCAAGTTGGTGCGCGAAACACTATCCCGTCCCGCCGCATTCATCGCCCGGAACGCGGGCTATGATGCGGAGAAAGTCGTGGCCGATCTGCTGAGCGCACCGGCGGGCGTCGGATTCGATGCCGCGAACGGTGTCTTCATCGACATGGTTTCAGCAGGGATCGTCGATCCGGTGCGGGTGACTTATACCGCGCTTCGAAACGCGGCTTCCGTCGCCACGCTGGTGCTGACCACCAACACGCTTGTTGCCGACGTGCCGGAGCACCTCGATCCGACACAGGGACCGGCACTGGGCGGAGGGGCAGAGAAGCTTGGGCGTGCATGAGGGCTTTGGGATCGAACGATTGGACGGTGACAACGATCGAGAACGGGCTACAATCTTAAGAGCTCCGGCGTGAGCCGAAGGAGGTGATGCACAACCTCCACGGCCATCCGACCAACCGGGGCGGGAGGAAAACATGGTCCACATCATTTCCAAGCGCGACGGTCCGCACCGGGAAGAGGTGGCGGCGAAGGACTTCATTCAGAAGAACCGCACCAAGATCGACGCGATCGCCAATCATCTGACGGCTGGGCGCTGGCAGGAATTGCGCAATCCCGCCCCTGTTCCGCAGCCCCAGCCATCGGGCAAGCTCTGGTTGACGCCGCCAGGCCGCCCCAGAGAGATGGAACCCTATGTACGGATCAGTCTTAACGGCCGTGTCGTGATCGCTGATCTCGCATCGGGGCGACAACTCCATTTTGTCGGCGAACTGCGCGGAAAGGGCCAAGCGCGATACTTCGCTCTGGCCACGCGCGAGAACGGAATCTTCGATCCGCTGGATGAGGAGCTCTGCAAGGTCCTCGCCGACCTTGAGGGAGTGAGTGTGCCCGACGAGGTGTCCGAGGAGCGCCTGGAACAGGTTATCGCCCGCCGTCTCGGGTTGGATGCGATCGCCAAAAGCGTCGAATGATCTCCGTAAACCGAACCTGTGGGGATGACGATCCCGATTAGGTCCGATTCAGGTCGCTTCTGCCGATCGGGTTGCTGTTTGCCAACGTACGTATGGTGCTCCAATGCTGACGGAAACGCTCATGGCTAAGCCGCCGTTCTCCCTGGAAGGCTACAAAGTTCCGGGCGCCACGGACGCGGAGCAGGGGCGGCCATACGATGAGCGAGAAACCAACAGGGCGTGGGAAAACTTTCTGACGTTCGGAGACCTCAGGCGTGAGAACGCACCGGTGCGAGGCCTCATCGAGGACTCTTGGCAGCGCAGTGTCAAGTCCGGGGTCAATGCTCATGGCAACGGCAGCAATCTCGTCGCCTCGCCGGACGATCTTTACGAACTGCGTTTGAAGAATGATGACTTGCTTGATTCGAGCGCGGAGACCTTTCGCCGCGTCGCGCAGGTGCTTGGCGACGCGGCCACGATGGTGGTCATCACCGACAGCAATGGCGTCGTGCTGGACGTGGGGGGCGATCAGCGGACGATTGATGCGGGCCACGATATTCGCCTGGAAATCGGCGCCGCCTGGGGCGAGACGATCACCGGCACCAACGGCATCGGCACAGCGCTCGTCACCGGAAAACCGGTTCATGTCCATGCGGCCGAGCACTTTTCCGAGGGCATCAAGGCATGGACCTGCGTCGGCAGTCCCATTCGCAGTCCGATCGACGGCAGCATTATCGGCATCGTCGATTTTTCCGGACCCCAGGCGATCTTTCACCGGCATAATGTGGCGCTGGCGGTCGTCGCGGCCAATCATATCGAACTTGCGCTCTCGGAAAAGATTCGCATCGAGAGAATGCGGCTGCTCGAGGCGAGCATTTCTCGAATGCCCGGGATGAACAGCGCTGACGGCGTCGTAATTCTTGATCGGTTCGGCAGGGTTGTTCATCACAACGACATGGCGTCGGTCCGCTGGCGGCGGATTGCGCAGTCGCAGGACTTGAGCATCGGAACGCAGCTAATCCCAAGCAGCGAGGGCTTCTTGGCTAGAGAGCTTGCGAATGGACTGCCCGAGGAACTGCGCGAGCAGCGGATCGAGCCGTTGGTGGTCGACGGGGTGGTGAAGGGCGCGATGCTGGTGCTCGCATCGAGGCCGCGCGTGAATCCTGCCGCATTCCAAATGTCGCCGGTAGCCCACGCGGCACTCATGTCGGCTAAGGAAGCAATTGTCGGATGCAGTGAAGCATTGCTGCAAACCGTCGAGAAGGTTGAGCGGGCGGCGCTTGGCCGGACGGCAATTCTGCTTGAGGGCGAGACGGGGGTCGGCAAGGAACTATTTGCGCGCCTGGTTCACGCCGCCAGCCAGAAGACGGGTAAGGAGCCCTTCATTGCCTTCAATTGCGGTGCGGTATCGAAAGAGCTTCTCGGCGGCGAATTGTTCGGCCATGCGCCAGGCGCCTTCACCGGCGCCACGCGCGAGGGGAGGCCTGGACGGTTTGAGTTTGCCAATGGCGGCGTGCTCAGCCTCGACGAGATAGGCGAGATGTCACTGGATCTGCAGCCTTATCTGCTCCGCGTGCTGGAAGAGCGCGCGGTATACCGGCTCGGTGAGAGCAAGCCGCGCCCGGTGGACGTCCGGCTCGTAGCGTCGACCAATCGGAACTTGAAGCAGGAAGTGGCGGAGGGACGGTTCCGAAAAGATCTGTATTTCCGGATCGGTGTCGTCAAATTTATCATCCCGCCGCTTCGCGAGCGCTTGGGCGACGTCGAGATATTGATCGATCATTTCAATAGACAGTTCGCCGCGACCTATAGCACCGAACCGCTGCGTTTCGAGGCAGCCACGATGGAATTGCTGCGGCGCTATAGCTGGCCGGGAAACGTTCGCGAACTGCGCAATCTGATCGAGAACCTTGTGCTGATGACGCTCACCGGCATCGTCACCCCCAGGGACTTGCCGGAGGATTTCCGGGAAGCTGCGGCTCAGACACCCTCGGCGCGCTCGCCGGCGGAGCATGACCCAGCGTCGGGAGGCGACGAGATCGCGCGCTTCGACGAGATGGAGCGTCGGGCCATCGAGAGGGCCGTCGCAAACGCTGGCGGCAACATTGCCGCCGCCGCCGAAAAGCTGGGGCTTTCGCGTGCCACGCTGTATCGCAAATTGCATCAATACCGTTCGCGGACCTGAGGATAGGGCCAGGCATGCCGACTGTCTGGGATGAACAGAAGGGCGAAGGAGAGCCGGTCGCGGCGGCGACGGTGGCGTCGCAGATCCTTGCGCGCGCGGACAGCGACGTGACCTTCATGGTGCACCTGATCGGCGAAAGCCAAAATCTCCTGGTTCGGCATTTCGTCGTGTTCATCGAGACCGAACTTGCAAGGCGCGGCATCAGTTACGGCGCACATCCGCTACTGCGTCCCTTCATCGAAACGCATGCACGCGAGCTGACCGATTTCGTCTTGCAGGGTATCGGCTTGCGGCATCAGTTCGGCCTGCGGACGCTGGAGACGATGGCCGGCGATCCGGCGCGGTTGCTGAGGGTCGATCTGTGGGACTCGCTGCAATCTCACATCAATGATGCGCAGCAACACTTCGTGTCCGGTGTCGGTGGCCTGCAGCGAATCCTGGTTCAGATCGAGACGGATTCATGAGTGGCGATTCTCCGACGCTTGTGGAAATGCTGAAGCAGCGGTTGCTGGTCGTTCAGGAGATATCGTCCGCGCAATCGCGCAATCTTCTGAACCGTCAGCTTGGCGGCGGGGCGGAATTCGAGATTCAGCGGATCGAGCGGGAGATTGCGGCGACAGGCGCCTCGCATGCGCTCGCCGCGGCCCTCGAGGACGCGCGTGGACGTTTGCAAAACGCAAATGCCAAAATGGCGGTATGCGATGCTCATTGCGCCGCGCTGGAGCGACGCCTCGAAGAACTGGACGGGTGGATTGCCGCCGCAGGTGAGCGCATTCGAATGTGAGGCGATCGATGGACACGATGGAAGCAGAGACCGCAACGCTCTATGAATTGCTTGGACGGCACTGGACTTTGGGCGCGCCCGTTACCAGTGTGGCGTTCGACCCCGCGGGACAGATGGTTGCGTTCGCGCTCGCCGATGGTGCATTGGCGATAGCTCCCCTGACTGACATCGAGCCGCCGCAGGATCGCTGTCGTATCGCGCTCGACGGAGGCCGGGCAACGATTTCACCGCGACGGAAACCGGTGCCACCGTTGACGAAAGTCGCAATCAGTGATGCTCCATTTCATCTCGCCCCGCTCGGGACTTCGGGCTTCATCGCAAGTGATCGCAGCCGATTGTTCAGCGTGTCGGCATCCGGTGTCACACAGCTAGCCGCAAATCATGGTTCCCCGATTGATCTCGTAGCGCCGGTGCAGGCTGGCGGCATCCTGGCTGCCTCTGGCGGGTCGGTCATATCTTATGACTCCGATGGCAACGTCGGCTGGCTCCAGGAGCGTGCGGGAGGAAATGCATCGGCAATCGCCGTATCACGGGATAGTCGGCGCTTTGCGATGGGAGTCGACGGCTGTCTGCTCATTCGTGCCTTCGGGCCACGACCCGAGCCGGCGGCCTCATTCGAGTTAGGCTCCATCTCAACCTTGTCATGGAGCCCCGACGGAAGCTGGTTGGCCATATCAGCCGCAAAAACGGGCATTGTGTTGCTGCGCCTTGCCGATGCGCGGATCGTCCGGATTCCTGGCTATCCCACGAGCGTTGCGTCTCTTTCGTGGAGTGCAGACTCTCGCGTCCTTGTTACGAGCGGAGCCTATCGGATGATCGCATGGGACGTTTCCAGCCTCGACGACGCCAGCGAACAGCCGGTCAACCTCGCGACCGGCCGCGCCAGATTTGTCCTCGTCGAGGCGGTGGATATGCACCCGGAGCGTCGGCTGGTCGCAGCAGGTTATGGCGACGGCATGGTCGTTGTCGCAAGGATCGGAGAAGCCGACGAACTGGTCGTCAAACAGCCCGGTCGAGGTCCTGTCCACGCCTTGCAATGGTCCCGCGATGGTCAGCATCTTGCAATTGGAACAAGCGACGGGGAGGCGGCGATCGTGACGTTTCCGCCGAACGTTTTCAAATAACCGGACCCGGTTTAAACGGCTTGATCTGGCTGCAGGCGGAGAGCCGTGCCGCAATCATCAGGAGGAAAATCATGACAGCTACTCGATCGCCAAATGAAGCCGAAAGCAAAGACCAGTTCTTCAAGGAACTGGCGGAGCTTTCCGAGCGGATGATCGCCGCGCATGGAAAGGAGTTTTCGATGGGCGCTCTGGTGCTGGCCGCAAGGTTCATCGCCGAGAATAAACCGTTCGAGCGAAGCGCAGTAACACAGTGACGTGCAACGAAAACTTACTCCGGCTGAATATTGGCGTCCTTCACGACCTTGGCCCACTTCTGGATCTCGCTGCGAATGTGATCCGCGAATTGCGAGGGTGAGCCGCCAACGGGGTCGACGCCCTGATCCTGGAATCGACGCTTGACGTCGTCCATCCCGAGGATCGCATTCAGTTCTGAATTCAGCTTGCGGACGATCTCCGGCCGCATCCCGGCGGGGCCGACGATGCCGAACCAGACGGTGACCTCGTAACCGGGAACGCCGGCTTCCGAAACCGTCGGAACGCTTCCCGTAAGCGTCGAGCGTGCCGTGCTGCTGACGCCGAGCGCGCGCAACTTGCCGGCATTGACCTGCGGCAGCACGTTTGGCGTATTGTCGAACGCCGCATCAATGTGATCGCCAAGCAGATCGTTCACCATCGGTGCGCTTCCCTTGTAGGGGACATGCACGATATCGATTCCGGTCATGCTCTTGAACAACTCCATTGAGAGGTGGTTCGACGAACCGATGCCCGTGGACCCGTAAGAGACCTTGCCCGGATTGTTTCGGGCGTAGTCGACGAAATCCTTGACCGAATGGATCGGCATGGCGGGTCTCACGACGAGAAGATTCTGCGTCTGACCCGCAAAAATCAGCGGCGTGAAGTCCTTTACGGTGTCGTAAGGCAGGCTCCTGTAAATGCTTGGGTTGGAGCCGAACGGAAACGCCACGCGAGCAGTGTATATCCGTCGGGTGCGGATTTGGCGACCGCGTCGGTCCCGATCAGCGTGCCGCCACCCGGCCGGTTCTCGACGACGACGGGAACGCCCCATGCCTCCTGAAGTTTTTGCGACACGATCCGGCCCAGCGTGTCGTTGAATCCGCCGGGTGGATAGGGAACGATGTAGCGGATCGTGTGGCTGGGGTAGGTGTCCGGATCGGCTGTTGCAGGCGCGACCGGGGTCTGCGCGGAGGCCGCGCTCGTCAACAGAAGCAGGAACGCGCCGCAGGCGAAGTAAGCAAGACGCATGGCGCGCGATTTGACTTCAGCCTGCAGCGGTTCAGACATAGCAGGGGCCCTCGATCAGCGGATGCGCGTTGATGAAAGCCTCGTTGATCTCGACCCCGAGGCCAGGTGTTTCAGACGGCTTGACGCAACCTTCGGCGTCGAGCGTGTACGGGACGCCGCCGACCTCGTCGCGGAACGGATTGTGCTTGGCGACGTCGCCCTCGAAATAGCCGGGGGCATCGACGGCCGCGAGCACGTTGATGGTTGCCGCCATGTTGATGCCGGTCGCGGAGGTGTGTGGATTGAAGGACAGTTTCCACGCATAGGCCATCCCGGCGATCCGCATCGCCTCGGTGACGCCGCCGGTCTTGGACAGATCCGGCTGCACAAAGCTGACGGCGCCATCCTCGATCAGGCGGGTGAATTCGAAGCGCGTGAAATGATTTTCGCCGGCCGCCAGCGGCGTCGAGCCGAGCGAGGCGGCGGTCCGGTACGAACGATAATCCTGCGCCGGGAACGGCTCCTCGAGCCATCCGATCTCTAGCTCGTCATAGGCCGGCATCACGCGGCGCACGTCATCGACCGTATAGCCGGTGTTGGCGTCGACCAGAATTTCTATGGTGTCTCTGACCGCCTCGCGGACCGCCGTGGCACGCGCTACGTCGTCGCGCGCATTGTCGCCGACGCGAAGCTTGATCGCCCTGTAGCCCTGCGCGACGTAGCCCAGCGCCTCCTGCGCCAGCGACTCCGGCGCCTGCCATCCAAGCGAGATCCCGCCCGCATAGGCCTTGATCGGCTTTGAGGCGCCGCCGAGCAGTCGGTACAGTGGCCAGCCTGCTGCCTTGGCGCGGATATCCCACAGCGCCAGATCGAGGCCGCTGAGCGCCATCGCGGCGGCGTAGCCCATGCCGTGGCTCGCCAACTGCATCTGGTAGACGCGCTGCCAGACCCCGACCACGTTCATCGCATCCATACCGACGACCAGTTCGGAGATCGTGGTGTCGATCAGCTTCGCGATCGCACCGGGGCAGCGGCCGTGATGGGCTTCGCCCCATCCGACGAGGCCCTCATCCGTCGTGACCTTGACCAACACCGCGTCGCGCTTCACGGCACGGCCGATGCCCAACCGGACGTTCTGGCCCCGCGGCACGGGATACGAGATCGGGACCGCCTTGATCGATGTGATACGCATTTTGAAACCTCAGACCGTCTTGTGTTCGGGATTGACGAGATTGAGCGGCTGCTGGCCGCGCAGGATTCGGAGCATTTCTTCGGCCGAGCCAACCGCCATCGCGCGGCCACTCGTGGCGGTGATCCCCGCGGTATGCGGCGTCAGCAGCAGGTTGGGACAATCGAACAGTGCATCGTCGGGCGGCAGCGGCTGGACATCGAACACATCGAGCGCAGCGCCGGCGAGCTTGCCTGACCGCAACGCGTAGATGATGGCGGGCGTGTCGACCACGGCGCCACGCGAGACGTTCACGAGGACGGATTGCGGCCGCATGTGCGCCAGCAGATCGTGGCTGACGAGCCTGCGCGTCTCGTCGGTCAATGCGCAGCAGACCACCACGGCGTTGCTCCGCGCGAACAGCTCCACGAGCGTGACTTCCTCGACATCAGGCGGCAGCGATCCCTTCCGGCGCGACGTGCCGAGCACAGTCATTCCAAAACCGTTGCTCGCGATGTTGGCGATGCGGCGCCCGATCGTTCCGACGCCGAGGATGCCGAGCGTCGTTCCGCTCAACTCGGTAAGGCCGTCCGCCATCGCGCGGCTGGTCGCCCAGCCTTCGGCGCGCATCAGCGCATCCACGCGCTGCAACGGCCGGCGCAGATGCATCAAGGCCGACATGACATATTCGGCCACCGCGCTGGTGTTACTCCCGGGCAGGTTCGCAACCGCGATGCCGCGTGCCGTGGCGGCTGCGACCGGGATGAAGTCGAGGCCGACGCCGTGACGGACGATACCCTTGAGGCGCGGCGCGTGATCGACGATGTCGTCGGGCAATTTCGCGCGCACGATGATGCCGTCGGCGTCAGCGGCGCATTGGCGCAGCGTCTCCGGCCTGGTGTCCGACGCGACGATCAGCCGAACGTGTGGGGTGAGAAGTGCCTCGCCATCGCGATGCATGGCGTTGGTCAAGAGGACGACAGGTTTCTCAGGCATCTGGCGCAGGCCCTTCGATGATTGGATTTTGCAGGCGGCCGAGTCCTTGGACCTCGACCTCGACGGTCGAGCCAGGCCTGAGCCACGCTGGTGGCTTGTGCAGCCCGGCCACGCCGGCCGGCGTGCCGGTGGCGATGATATCGCCGGGTTCGAGGGCCTGTTGCCGCGACAGATAGGAGACGAGGTCTGCGACATCGAACAGCATGTTCGCTGTTGACCCGGACTGCAGCGTGCGGCCGTCGACTTTCAGTGTCACGGTGAGCGCGTGCGGATCCGGCACCTCGTCGCGGGAGGCGAGGTATGGTCCGAAGGGGCCGAAGGTCGGGTAGTTCTTGCCGCGGTCGAAATGGCCGTCGGCCTTGATGATCTCGCTCGCGCTGACGTCGTTGAAGCAGCCATAGGCAACGACGTGATCGAGCGCGCGCTCTTTGCTGACGTTCTCGGCGCGCGTGCCGATCACGGCCGCGAGTTCCGCCTCGTAGGTGACGCCGCCAATCGTTGCCGGCAGCACGATGGGCTGTTCCGGCCCGATGATCGTCCGCGGTGCCTTCATGAACAGTACCGGTTGCTCGGGTGGCGCCATGCAGCGCTCAGCCAGCGCGTCGCGGTAGTTATGCGCGACGCCGAAGATGCGCCGCGGCGCCGGCAGTGGCGCCATCAGCGTGACCGCGTCGCGCGAAAGCCGTGCCGCTACCGCAAGGCCATGCACGTTAATGCGTTCCACGACTTTGGGCAGACTGGCCTCGATCAGGGCCTGCATCTGCGGCGCCGCGCCGCCGAGGGATTCGCGCATCGCCGGATGCGCCAGATCGACGATCGCATCGGCGTCACCGGTGCTGTTGCCCAGTAGCACGCCGGCGCGCGAAAAGCCTTGCTCGGTGAAGGTGACGAATTTCATGAACGGACCATCGATTCACGCCACACGGTAGCGGTCGATCACGCCGCGATCGATCTCGATGCCGAGCCCCCCGCCGGTCGGGACCGCGACCTTGCCCTTGACCTGAACGATCGGTTCGACCGCCAGATGGTCGCGAAATGGGTTTTCCTCCTGCTCGAATTCCAGCATCGGCGGCATCGGAAACAGGCTCGGCGGCTGGTTCGGGATCGATGCCAGGAAGTGGATGGTGGCGGCAAGGCCGACTGCGGAACCCCAGGCATGGGGCACGCATTCCACGCCATGCGTTGTAGCGAGTGTCGCGATCTTCTTGCATTCGGTGATGCCGCCCGCCGCGCAGACGTCCGGCTGCACGATGTCCATCGCCTTGCGCACGATGGCGTCGCGGAAGCCCCAGCGGGTAAATTCGTTCTCGCCGCCGGCGACTGCCATGTCGAGCGCGCGCGAAACCTCCACATAGCCGTCGATGTCTTCCGGCGAGATGGGCTCTTCGAACCACTCGATGTCGAGGTCTTCGAGCTTGCGGCCGAGATGGATCGCAGCGGGCACAGTGAAGCAATGATTGGCGTCGACCATCAGCTTGATCCCGGAGCCGATTGCCTCGCGTACGGCTTTCACGCGCTCGAAGTCGCGCTTGATCGATCCAAGCCCGATCTTCATTTTGATCGCCTTGAAGCCGGCCTCAACGTAACCCGTCGCTTCCTCGACGGCTTCATCGACCAGCCGGTCCATGTCGGTGAAGTAGAGCCCGGTGGCGTAGGCGTCGACCTCGGTGCGGAAGGCGCCGCCGATCAGCTTGTGCACTGGCTTGTTGCAGGCCTTGCCGATAATGTCCCAGAGCGCGATGTCGATGCCGCTGATGGCTGCGATCGACATGCCCTTTGGCCCGTAATCCTTGATCCGGTTGTAGAGGTCTTCCCAGATCACCTCGACGTCGAACGGATCGTGGCCGATCACGCGCGGGGCAAGCTGGGTCTCGATAAAGGCTTTTGCGACCGCCGATGGGCCGTAGCATTCGCCCCAGCCGACGATGCCGTCATTCGTTTCGATCTCGACCAGGCAGGTGCCGCGCGTCTTGTAGAGCCAGCCGCGCGAGGAGGTGAAGGGACGTTGCACCGGAGCGGCGACGACGTGACAGGTGATCTTCTTGATGGACAAGCGCGTGAACCTTGGTTGGAGAGTGTTGGGATTAAGAGCCGCGATTCCGCCGGACCCGCCTATTCCTTCGGAAAGACCTGTGACGCCACAGTGCCGAACGTGGCTGCGACGTTGTCGACTTCCTTGGTCAGCGCATCGCCGGTCATGTCGTCGACAAGGAACACGTTCTTCTTGGCGAATTCCTTGAAGCGCGGGTCCTGAATGGCGGCGCGGAACGCGGTGATCAGCTTGGTGCGGACGTCGTCGGGGAGGTTTGCCGGACCAACGACGTAAGCCATCTGGACGACGGGGCCATAGGGAAAGACGTCGTAGCCCTTTTCCTTGAAGGTCGGTACGTCCGGAAACATCTCCAGCCGCTCATTGGCGAAGATGCCGATCGGCTTCAGCAGGCCTTCCTGGATCTGGCCAAGTGTTTCCGAGGGCTTCAACACGCCGGAATCGACGTGCTGACCGAGCAGGTCGGCCACCACTTTCGATCCGCCGGTGTAGGGCACGTTGACGAAGTTCACGCCCGCCGCGCGCGCCGTCATCAAGGCGAAGATGTGGTTTAGATTGTAATTGCCGGGGGTGCCGATCGTGACCTTGTCGGGATTGCCCTTCATGTACTTGATGAAGTCGTCGAGCGATTTCTGCTCGGCCTTGGTCGAGACCAGGAGCATCAGCGGATCGGTCGAGACGCGCGCGATGTGGGTGAATTGCGCATTCGTCAGCGGCGCCTTGCCCTGCGCCATCAGCGCCAGCGTCGAGCTGGTCCCCATGCCCAGCGTGTAACCGTCCGGCGCGGCACTCGCGACCCGGCGCATGCCGATCACGCCGGTCGCGCCGACGACGTTTTCGATGACGATCTTGATCCCATGTTCGCGCAGAATCGGGTCGAGCGCCCGAGCCGCGACGTCATTTGAGCCGCCCGCGTTCCATGGCACGACGAAGGTGATGTCCCGCTGGGGAAAGCTCGATTGACCGTGGCTGGCGGGCGCCTGAAGCAGCGAGATCACGCAGGCCAGGGCGATCGCGGCGACTTTTTGCATGGTTGTGTTTCCTCCCATTTTGTTGTTTGTTATAACAAACATCGTCGGCAGGTCAAGCCTAGCGCCTGGCTGAGGGATTTGCGCGATGTCGCGCGCCGCGATACCGAGCGTTGTATGACGGCATTGAAACGAATCGAGCGTGAACCGCTGTGGGACCTCGCACACGCACAGTTGCGGGATGCGCTGCTGGCCGGGCGGTTCGAGCCCGGCACGGTCTTGACCTTGCGCTCACTGGCCGAAAGTTTCGGGACGTCGATCACACCGGTACGCGACGCCGTCACCCGTCTGGTGGCGCAAGGCGTGCTGCAACAGGGGCCGCGCAATTCAGCGATCGTGCCGCACCTGTCCCGCCGCGAGCTTTCGGACCTGACGGTGGTGCGTTGCGCCCTGGAAGGGCGCGCAGCGCGGGAGGCCGCGTTGCACCGGCATGACGATGCCACGCTGCGAAAGCTGCAAGAGCGGCTTTCGACGATGCAGTCGCTGATCGCTGCGCGCAAGCTCGAGAGCTACCTCGAACATCACCGCAAGTTTCACTTCGGCATCTATGCGATGTCGGGCATTCCGCTACTCGTCGAGACCATCGAGAACATGTGGCTGCGCTGCGGGCCGGTGTTGTCCTACGTGATCCCCGAATACGTGGTCCTGCTGAAGGGCTGGGATCATCACACCGCGGCGCTGAAGGCTATCGTCGCAGGCGACGCCGATGGCGCCGAACGCGAGATCGTCGCCGATATTAGCGACGCCGCGCACTACCTCGCGAGTCTTGCAGACTCGACGGGACAATTGAGGCGACCGTCGCTAGTCACCTCGTAGCTGCGCGCGGCACCGCGGACCGGCGAAGATGGAGGGTGAAGTCCTTCGATCAGGCGCCACGTTCGCCTTGTGCGGTTCCTGCCGCGGACCGTTGACGACGTTTGGGGGTGTTGCGCTCCGGCGCAGCGTCTGCGGCCCGGCCGTGCGAGTCAGGCTGGTAGCCCAGGCGGATCGACAGCAGCTCGGCGTGCGTCATCACGGTCCGGGCGAGTTCTGGCACCCATTCAGCCGTAACGCGCCGGCTCGGACCGCTCACGCTGATCGCCGCGAAGACGCGGCCTGCACTGTTGCGGATCGGCGCGCGACACAGCGCAGCTCCGGCTCATGCTCGCAATCGTCCACCGAATAGCCGCGGGACCTGATTGCCGCGAGCTCGGTCTTTAGCCGCTTCGGCTCAACGATCGTGCTCGGCGTGAAACGAGGCAGGCCGGCGCGGATGACCCGGTCGATCACGGCGTCGCTCTGGAATGCGAGCGCCGCCTTACCCACGCCCGTCGAGTGACAGGGCGAGGCTTCCATCGTGATGACGGTGTTGTGCGGGCGGGCAGCAATTTGGCTGCGGCGATTGACGAAGACCATTTGCGCGCCGTCGAAGATGCAGAGATGCACATCCTCGCCACTGAGCTTGGCAAGCGTATCGACGAAAGGCGGCGCCTCGCGATACAGCGGAAGGTTCATGAGTGCGCTGCCGCCGAGCTCGAACAGTTTTATGCCAAGGCGGTAGCGATCGCGGCTCGCGTCCTGTTCCAGGAACCCGACGCTGCGCAGGCTATCTACAATGCGATGAACGGTGGTGCGCGGCAGGCCGGTGCGGCGCGCGATCTCGACAACGCTCAGCTCGGGGTCGGTCGAGGAGAAGGCCTCCAGGACCTCGAGCATCTTGAAGAGCGACTTCACGCTCTGTCGACTGCTGTCGACGCTAGTCATGTCGGACCTTTCGGGTGGCGTCACCACGCAATATCCAGGACGCGAACCATATCCGACTTAGACGGAATCGGGCGCGGCGGCAATGCCGCGCCCTTTGTCGTGTGCTCACTCGGCCGCGACCAGCCTCACGCCGCCTTCGACCTCGAGCAAAGGCTTGAGCGCAGCAGCGATCGCGTTCTTCTGCCGGCTGGTCGGAGCCGGCATCGGCTGCCGCGGAAGCCCGCTCGGCGATCCCTGGAGGGTGAGGGCATGCTTCACGCAGGCCGGGAGATTGTCGCCGACGATCGTGTTCCAGAACCGCAACAGGCGCTTGTGGATCTCGATCGCGGTGGCGTGGTCGCCGCGCTGGACCGCGTTCCACAGTGCCACGCAGGCGCCGGGCACTGCAGCCGGGTTTGCGGCAATCGTGCCATGCGCGCCGAGCGCGAAGGATGGATAGAGCAGCGCATCGACCGCCGTCAGCACGACCTTGCCCGCGGGCACGTCGAGCAAGAGATCGGCCATCAGCTTGAGGTCGCCGGCGCTCTGCTTGACGCCGATCACGCCGGGCAGCTCGTTCATGATCCGCAGCAGCAGCGCAGGGCTCAGGTAGTTCCAGGGCACGACGTTGTAGATGATGACCGGCTGCTTGACCGACTCGGACAGCGTCTTGAAGTGGCCGACCGTCGCATCCTCGTCTGGCTTGAAGAGATAATGCACCGGCGTGATCTGGAGCGCGGCGACGTCGACCGATTCAATGGCACGGGCGCGGGCAATCGCTTCGCGGGTCGAGTTGGCGATGATGCCGGCGACGAGCGGCACCTTGCCGTTCAGCTCCTCTGCGCAGGCCTCGATCAAGCGCCGGAATTCGTCGGTGGTAAGCGTGTGACCCTCACCAGTGCTGCCGCCGACGCAGACGCCATGCACGCCCTTCTCAAGCAAGAACTTCACCTGGCGACGGAAAGCCTTTTCGTCGATGTCACCGTTCTGATCGAACGGCGTGGTGAGGGGCGGAATGATCCCGGTAATCTTTGCTGGCACGTTATCCTCCTTTATTGTCCGGAATGTGGACATTTTGTATGCCAAATGCGCGCAGGACGTCAAGCGTGTTCGCTCAAGCGTGTTCGCTGAAGCATCGACACATGCGTTAAATGTGCGGGATGGCTAGCGATCCGGCGGAAAAATCCTCTTGACATGTGGAATAAGTCGCTGCTCTTGTTGTCCGCAATACGGACAAAAGTCCAGGCAGGAATGTCTTCCTGCCGAAGCCGGAGGACGACGTCATGAGCGGAATGGTTAGGTCGATCGGGTCCAGCCGGGTGGCAGACCAAGCGGCCGCTTCGATCAAGCGTCGGGCCTCGGGCGACATCCGGAAGGTTGCTGTGGCGAGCGCCATCGGCAACATGATCGAGTATTACGACTTCACGCTCTACGCGACCGCGACCGCGCTCGTCTTCAACAAGATCTTCTTCCCGAGTTCCGATCCCTTGGTCGGATCGCTGCTCGCTTTCGCGACATTCTTCGTGGGCTATTGTGCAAGGCCGCTCGGCGGCGTGCTGTTCGGCCATTTCGGAGACCGCGTCGGCCGAAAAACGGCGCTGCTCATCACTATCCTGATCATGGGACTTGGGACTTTCCTCATCGGACTCATGCCGACCTATGAGCAGGTCGGTGTGTTAGCGCCGATCTGTCTCATCGGGCTGCGGCTGTTGCAGGGAATTGGCATCGGCGGCGAATATGGCGGCGGCATGGTGATGACGGTGGAGCATGCGCCGGCCGACCGGCGCGGTTTCTTCAGCTCGCTCGTCCATATCGGCGTGCCCGCCGGATTCCTGATCCCGATCGCGCTCTTGGGAATCCTGTCGACCTCCATGAGCGAGGTTGACTTCCTCGCCTGGGGCTGGCGGATCCCGTTCCTGTTTTCGATCGTCCTCGTCGGGATCGGGCTCTTCATCCGCTTCAAGATCTCGGAGACGCCGGCGTTCAAGCGCGTGCTGAGCGAGGAGGGGGCTGCCAGCGTGCCGGTGGTCGAGGCGGTCCGCAATCACAAGGGTAACATCCTGTTCGGCATCGGTGCCAAGGTCGCCGAAAGCGGGCTGTTCAACATCTACGCCGTGTTCGCGATCACCTACTGCAAGACCAAGCTCGGGCTGCCGAGCCAGACAATCCTGAACGGCGTGCTCGTCGGCTGTGCGCTCGAATGCCTGACGCTGCCGCTGTTCGGTGCGCTGTCGGACCGGGTCGGTCGTCGCGCCGTCTATGTCGGCGGCATGATCTTCCAGGCCGCGCTCGCGCTCGTCTTCTTCCAGATGCTGAACACCGGGCACACCGGCATGATCTGGCTCGCGATCGCGCTAGGTCTCGCGCTTGGTCATGGCTCGGTCTACGGCGCGCAAGGCGCCTACTTCTCGGAGCTGTTTCCGGCGCGCATCCGCTACAGCGGCCTCTCGCTCGTGCAGCAGCTCGGCCCGATCCTCGGCGGCGGCCTCTCGCCGCTGATCGCAACCGCACTCCTTGCCGAGTACGGCTCGGCCTATTGGGTGGCCGGCTACATGGTCGCGATCGCGCTCCTCTCGGCCGCCTGCACCTTCGGCCTCCGTCCGCTCCGCTCGGACAACTGAGCCAATCTCGCTCGCAAAGCCAGCCGCTCGAGACGAGGCGGCATCGCAAAACCAAGTGAGGAAACTGCCATGGTCTCTACCTTGCGCTTCTCTCGACGCAGTCTGATCAAGGGCATTGCTGCCGTACCGCTCGCAATGCCGACGATCCTCGGCCGCGCACACGCCGCCGATCCGATCCGCATCGGCATTTCCGGACCGATGACGGGTCAGTTCGCCCAGAACGGCCAGTGGATGAAGAATGGCGTCGCGATTGCGGTGAAGCAGATCAACGACAAGGGCGGCATCAAGGGGCGCATGATCGAGGTACGCATCGCCGACGATCTCGGGCCGAACCCAACTGCGGCGGCAAATGCCGTTACCAAGCTCGCGACCCAGGACGAGGTCGTGGCACTGGTAGGTCCGCACTACACGCCGGGCATCCTGCCGAACCTGCCGCTGCTTGCGAAATACAAGATCCCGTGCCTGACGGGCGCAACCGGACCTGTCGTCACCCAGCAAGGCAGCCCCTGGGTGTTTCGCGTCCGCCTGAATGATGCGATCGGCGCGGACCTTCTGGTCAAATACGTCACGGAAGATCTGCAATGGAAGAAGATCGGACTTGGCTACGTCAACACGGCCTTTGGGCAATCCGGCATTGGCGTGGTCAAGGCCTCCTTGACCAAGCGCGGCGTCGAGCCTGCGCTGGTGCAGGCCCACACCGACGCCACCAAGGATTACACCTCGCAGATTTTGGCCTTTCAGCAGGCCGGTGTCGACGGCATCATCGTCTGGACCGATGATCAGCCGGCGGGGCTCATTGCCAAGCAGAGCAAGACCCTCGGCGTGAAATTCGGCATCGCCGGCAACACGGCATTCTCGCAGCCGATCTTCCTCGGCCTCGCCGGAGAGGGCGCCGACGGATGCATGGCGATCGGCGAGTTCGTCAAGGACGATCCCGACGAGCGGGTGCAGAGCTGGAAGAAGCTCTATTCGGCGGCTCATCCCGGTGACGAGCCGGAGCTCTACGCCACGGTCTATCACGACGCGGCAAAGCTGATCATCGCGGCGATGGAGCGCGCCGACGCCATTACGGGCGAGGGAATCCAGCAGGCGCTGACCGCGATCCGTGACTTCCCGGGCATCGTCACGCGCTATGGCTGGACCGGCAACGGCGATATGACCCATTCCGGCATCATTACCAAGGTCGCCGGCGGCAAGCCGGAGATCGTCAAGGCCATCAGCAGCTAACGAGCGTGCGCCGCCGCCGGGCCTCCGGTGGCCGGCACCGTGACGGGATCTTACGATGTTGCAGACTTTTATTCAGATCGTGTTGGTGGGATTGGCGATCGGCGCGGCCTATGCGCTGGTGGCGCTCGGCTACACGCTGATCTGGAATGCGGTCTCCCTGGTCAATTTTGCTCAGGGAGACCTCGTGATGCTCGGCGCCTTCGTCTCGGTCGGCTGGCTCGCCAATCGTCTCGGGATGCCGCTGTGGTTGAACCTCGTTACGATGCTGGTGATCCTTGGCATCTTCGGCGCCGCGCTGGCTTGGGGAATCTACCATCCCTTGCGCAACGCGCCGCAATTGTCGGCGATCGTGGCAACGCTCGGCCTGTCCATGGCGTTGCAGAATATCGCCGTGATCATCTGGGGACCGCAGCCTCTCAACTTCGCTGGCCCCCTGGGCACGACCTCTGTGCAGTTGTTCGGCTCCACGATCTACGCGCAGTATCTCGTCATCCTGGCGGCGCTCGCCGTGATGATGGCGATCCAGCACACGCTGTTTCAGCATACGGCGCTCGGTCGCGCAATGCGCGCCACCGCGCAGGACGCTGAAGCTGCGCGGCTGATGGGCATTCCCACCGCCCGCATCATCGCTTTCATCTTTGCGTACGCTACCATGCTCGCAGCCTTGGCGGGCTGGCTGATCGCGCCGCTGTCTTACGTATCTTCCGACATGGGCGTTAACCTGTCGCTCCGTGCCTTCGCAGCGACCATCCTCGGCGGCTTCGGCTCGATCCCCGGCGCGCTCGTCGGTGGCCTGATCTTCGGCGTCATCGAGTCGGCGGGATCCTTCTACATCTCGTCGGAATATATCGACGTGATTGCGTTCGGCGTCTTGATCGCAGTTCTGATGTTCCGCCCGCAGGGCATTTTCGGCGAACTCGAACTGGAGCGTCCATAAATGACCGTCGACGGAAACACGCTGACGATGCGTACGCTCGCCCTTCTGGTGATCG
This sequence comes from Bradyrhizobium sp. Leo170, assembly GCF_004296405.1. GTDB lineage: Bacteria > Pseudomonadota > Alphaproteobacteria > Rhizobiales > Xanthobacteraceae > Bradyrhizobium. The sequence goes on along the minus strand of NZ_PSRR01000017.1, from coordinate 6,658 downwards.
GCGTTGCGATCCTTTGCGGCCTCGTCCTGCCGCAATTCCTGTCGGTGTATTATCTGCAGGTCGCAGACGTGACATTGATCAACATCCTCTTGGTCCTCGGGCTCAATTTTATTCTCGGCTTCGGCGGCCAGATGTCGCTCGCACAATGCGCATTCTTCGGCATCGGGGCGTATGGATTCACGCTGCTTCAGGCCGCAGGCATGCCGGTGCCGGTCGCCGCGATCGGCGCGATCGCAATCTCCGCCGCGGTGGGGATGGCGCTGGGCTGGCCGACATTGCGGCTGAAGGGGCACTACCTCGCCCTGTGTACGCTGGCTTTCGCGCTGATCGTCGAGCGGCTGCTGGTGAACTGGGAGGGACTGACCAACGGCGCCAACGGCATCACCGCAATCCCGGGCATCGGGCTTGCCGGTGAGAACGACAAGATGCTGTGGGTGTTGCTCGCGATCGTCGCTTGCGCCTATCTGCTCCAGGTCTGGATCGCCAATGGTCCGCTGGGTCTGCGCATCCGCGCGCTGCGCGACGATCCGCTGGCGGCGCAGGCCATCGGCGTCGACATTTCGCGGCTGAAGATCATGCTGTTCGTGATCTCGGCCGCCTATGGAGGTCTTGCCGGCATCTGCTACGTGCTGCTGCGCGGCTATATCAGCCCCGATGTTTTCTCGTGGCAGTCGACCTTCTCCTACCTCGCCATGGCGGTGGTCGGCGGCCTCGGCAGCCCCCTTGGCGCCGTGCTCGGGGCCATCCTCTATACCTTCGTGCCGGAGCTGTTGCGCTTCATGCAGGAATACTACTTTGCCGTCTTCGGCGTCATGGTCATCCTCGTGATCACCTTCTTCCCTGCCGGTCTCTCCGGACTGGTTCTCTCCGCCTTCCGCAGTCTTCGCCGGCGCGAAAAATCCTATGCACGATCGGACGTGACGCATCATGAACGCGCTGCTTGAGCTCTCCGGCGTCACCAAACGCTTCGGCGGCCTGACGGCGCTCGAAGACGTATCGCTCACCGTCGCGCAGGGCACGATCCATGCCGTGATCGGCCCCAACGGCTCGGGCAAGACCACGCTGTTCAACATCATCAGCGGCATCTATACGCCGACCGGAGGCGAGGTGCGCTTCGAAAGCGCCGTCGTCACGTCGAAGCCGTTGCACCAGCTCGCGGCAATGGGGCTGGCACGCACATTCCAGAATACCCGCCTGTTCGGCTCGATGACTGTGCGCCAGAATGTCCTTGCCGCGCGGCACGGCAGGGCTCATCCGTGGCGCTTCGACCAGGAAAACGCACGCCGGGTCGACGAGATCATTGCGTTCGTCGGGCTTGCCGACGTTGCCGATGCGAATGCCGCCTCGTTGCCGCAGGGACAAAGGCGGTTGCTCGAAATCGCCAAGGCGCTCGCGCTGGAGCCGCGCCTCGTGCTGCTTGACGAGCCGCATGGAGGTCTCAACCACGCCGAGACCGCGCGCCTGATCGAGGTGATCCGCCAGATGCATGCGCGCGGGATGACGATCCTCTTGATCGAGCACGAGATGGAAGTAGTGATGACGCTCGCCGACCGGATCACTGTGCTCAATTTCGGCAAGGTGCTGGCCGAGGGAGCGCCGGCCGAGATCCAGCGCAACGACGCCGTCATCGAGGCCTATCTCGGCCGTGCCGACCGCGAGGCGGAGCTCCATGAACAGGTCGGCCGCGCGAGCGAAGGCACCGGCGCGCCGCTGCTTGAGGTCTCCGATCTCGTGGTCCGCTACGGTGACATCGAGGCGGTCCGGCAGGTGTCGCTGAAGGTCGGTGTCGGCGAGTTCGTGGCGCTGCTCGGCAACAACGGAGCAGGCAAATCCTCCACGCTGAAGGCGATCGCGCGTCTGGCGCAGGCATCGGGCTCGGTGCGCTTCACAGGTCAGGAGCTGATCAGGGAGCCGACCGAGCGTCTGGTCGGAATGGGACTGGCGCTCGTTCCCGAGCGCCGGCGGCTGTTCGGCGGATTGACAGTCATCGAGAACCTCAAGATCGGCGCCTATGGGCGACCGCACGGTGAACTGGCGGGATTGATCGAGGAGATGCTCGAACTGTTCCCCAACCTCAAGCGCCTGTCGGCATCGCTGGCCTTCTCGCTCTCAGGCGGAGAGCAGCAGATGCTCGCCATTGCCCGCGCATTGATGAGCCGTCCGCGTCTGCTGCTGCTCGACGAGCCGTCGCTCGGACTTGCTCCGCTGCTGGTCGAGCAGGTTTTTGGCAAGCTCGTGGAAATCAATCGGCAGGGGACGGCGATCCTGCTGGTGGAGCAGAATGCCCGCATGGCGCTCGCCGTCGCCCACCGCGGTTATGTGCTGAGCTCGGGACGTATCGTTGCCGAGGGAAGCGCCGCCGAGGTCGCGCGCGATCCCCGCCTGATGGGCGCCTATCTCGGCCACGGCGAGGCCGCCGAATAAGCTAGCGGGCTGGATTTGGTGCTCACGAGAGCCGTCGCCGTCGCGGCTTGAAAGGCGGATCGCCGTGGTGCAGATGGAGGCCGGGTCACAATGGAGGCCGACATGAACGCCCACACCCTGCCGCGCCCAACAACGGAAGTCATCGCCGCTGTGCGCGCGAGGCTCGCTGAACGCCTGGGCGCGCGTGTCACGGTCTCGCAGGCGGTGGTCGACCAGCACAGCCACGGCGAAGGCCTGCCGGCAGTCGGTGTGCCCGATCTCGTGGTCTTTCCCGAGACCAACGAGGAGGTCGCCTTCGTTCTCGCGCTGTGCAACGAACACCGCGTGCCGGTCACGCCCTTTGGCGCGGGGTCTTCGCTGGAGGGCCAGCTTGCAGCTCTTGCCGGCGGCGTGTCGCTCGATATGACGCGCTTTGACAAAATCCTGGAGGTCACACCGGACTCGCTCGACTGCCGGGTCCAGGCGGGCGTGACGCGCGAAGCCCTCAACGCGCATGTCCGCGACACCGGCCTGTTCTTTCCGGTCGATCCAGGAGCCAATGCCTCGATCGGCGGCATGGCCGCCACGCGGGCCTCCGGCACCAATGCGGTGCGCTATGGCACGATGCGTGAGAACATTCTCGGCCTCACCGTCGTCACGCCCGATGGCCGCATCGTCCGCACCGGCAGCCGCGCGCGGAAGTCATCTGCTGGCCTCGATCTCACCCGTCTCTATGTCGGCAGCGAAGGAACGCTCGGCGTCATCACCGAAATCCAGCTCAAGCTTTACGGCCAGCCGGAGACGATCGTTGCCGCCGTCTGCCAGTTTGCCTCGCTTGAAGGTGCTGTCGCCGCTGTCGTGACGGCGCTGCAATCCAATCTGAAGATGGCGCGCATTGAACTGCTCGACGAGGTGCAGATGCGCGCCGCAATCCGCTATTCGAAACTGGATTATGTGGAGACGCCGACGCTCTTTCTCGAGTTTCACGGCACGCCGAACGGAGTGCGCGAGGAAGTGGAGATGATGCAGGCGATAACAGCGGATCACGGCGGCGGCGCGTTTCAATTCGCCGAGCGGCCGGAAGACCGGACGCGGTTGTGGAAGGCGCGCCACAATTCCTATCAAGCGGTGATGGCGCTTGAGCCCGGTAAGGCCAATATGGGTACCGATGCCTGCGTGCCGATTTCGGCGCTGCCGGCCTGTCTGCTGGAGACCAAGGCGGACATTGTCGCATCTGGCCTGACGGCGCCGATCGTCGGCCATGTCGGTGATGGTAATTTCCATCTCGGAATCCTGTTCGATCCGAAGGACGCGCAAGAGACTGAGCGCGCCGAGGCGCTCGCCTTTCGCACCGCGCGCCGAGCCATTGCGATGGGAGGCACATGCTCAGGCGAACACGGCGTAGGGCTGCACAAGATCGTGCACATGCAAACGGAGCACGGTGAGGGGGTGGCGCTCATGAAGGCGGTAAAGACGGCGCTGGACCCGAGAGGAATCATGAATCCGGGAAAGATCTACCCGTTGAGCAACTGATTTCCCGCGCGCGCTGTTTGAAGACACCACGCTCTTTCCGCCGAATCTTTGGAAGCGAGTTCGGGAGATGTGGCTGCCACAACTTCCCAAATATTCATGGAAAGAATTCCCGAAGCTCCTGCTGAGAACGGCGTGCGAACATTCTCGGTCACGGAATCATCATGGACCAACCGTGCTTATCGCGCGCATGGCGCATATTCTTTAGAACGATTTCAAAGAATGCATGATGTTGTTTCATCGTTGTTAGACAGGCTCTGCGAGCAATTCGCCGCAACAGCATCGCGAGCTTAGATCATTTCTATTGGGCGTTTCTCCACCCCCTGCAGAAGCGCGTGTTAGGACGAATCCAGGGACCTGCAAGTTGCCTGGGGGTGTTAGGCATGACGTATGACGTCGGGGCGAGAAATGTTCTGCGTGCTGTTGCGCTGGGAGCGGCGAGTTACCTCGCGCTTTCCTTGGATTTTTTGGACAGTCAGAAAGTATTTGCACAAGGAAATTTGCCGCCCGTCACCGTAGACGCACCAACGAGATCAAGGGTGCGACAGACGAGCCAGAGGCCGCAGACCTCCACGACACGCGTGCAAAGGCGCGTTGCTGCCCCGGCTCCTCGCCGGGTAGAGCCGGTCCCGTATGCGGTGCCTTCGACGGGAACGCTTGGCGCGCCGCCCGCTCCCTATGCCGGTGGACAGGTCGCAACAGGCGGAAGCCTAGGACTGCTGGGCAACCGCAGCGTGATGGATACGCCGTTCAACCAGACCAGCTACACGGCGGAGCTGATTCAGAATCAACAGGCGCGTACTATCCGCGACGTTTTGGCGAACGATCCTTCCGTCAGAGTGGTGCAGGCGGCGGGCGGTGGCGCCGATAGCCTCTTCATCCGCGGCTTCTACTATGACAGTTGCGATTACGCGTTGAACGGACTTTACGGAATCGCACCGTGCTATTCTACCGGTGCGAACTTCATAGAGCGGGTCGAAGTGCTGAAAGGGCCGAGCGCGGTGCTCAACGGCATGACGGTCGGAGGCACCGGTGTCGCAAGCGGCGGCGCCGTCGGCGGCAGTGTCAATCTCCTCACCAAGCATGCGCCCGACGTCGATATTACGCAGCTCACCGGATTTTACATTTCGAAGTCTCAGTTTGGCGAGGCCATCGACGTCAGTCGGCGCTACGGCGAGCACAAGGAGTGGGGCGTTCGGCTAAACAGCACCTATCGCAACGGCAATACGCCCTGGAACCGCCAGAACGACGAACTCGGCAATGTGGTGCTGGGCCTCGACTATCGTGGCGAGAACGCGCGCATGGCGGTCGATATCGGTTACCAGGCCGACGTCCTGCATCCGCCGTTGCGGTTCTTCACCATCGCTCCAACCACGACCTTCATTCCTCCACCGCCGAAGGCCGGAACCAATTTCCAGGTACCTTGGGCGTTCTATGAGCCGACGGACTTTTTCTCGACCGCGAGAGGCGAGGTCGACTTGACCGACTGGATGACCGCGTACGCGTCGTTCGGTTATCACGACAGCAACATCAACTATGCCTATCCGTCGCCTATTCTCACCAACGCGACGCGAACGGGAGCACTCCAGGTGGGCGACCTGGCTTCGAACCCGTTCACCGGAAAGGAGACATTCGAGACCTTTGCGGGCGAAGCCGGTGTTCGCATCAACGCGGATACGGGCCCGATCAATCACGCGATCAACGTCGGTTACTCAATCAACGATCGAACCTATAGCCAGCGCGTTCTGACGCCCCCGGGCGGCGGCACGATCTTCTGGAACCTCTACACCGAGCCGACCAATATTCCTCGTCCCAATTTCACTGTGGTCGGCGCCAATCAGCTCACCGGCGTCAACCTCTGGAGCGTCGGTGTTTCCGACACGATGTCATTCCTGAACAAGCGCGTTCAGCTAACGGTTGGCGTCCGTCGTCAGACCGCAGGAAGCGAGGTCACTAATTTTCTTACGCCCGCGTCAAGCAGGCCGGAGAGCGACGCTTCGGTATGGACGCCGGCTTACGCAATCGTCGTGAGACCGGTCGAGAACATCTCGCTCTATGCGAACTACATCGAAGGTCTTCAAACACCGGTCGTCGTGTCCGGCGCGTTTTCCAACGTGGGAACCGTGTTTCCACCGGCTCAAACCAAGCAGGCCGAGGCGGGCGTGAAGATCGATACAGGTCGTCTCACCACGACCATGAGCGTATTCGACATCTCTCAGCCGAGCATCATTGCGGTGCCTGGGCTGCCGCAACCCTCGCAGCAGCTCAACGGCGAGCAGCGCAACCGCGGTGTAGAACTCAACGTGTTCGGCGAGATCACGCCCGAGCTTCGATTGCTGGGTGGCGTAGCCTTGATCCGAGGTCAACAGGTCAGAACGCCTGGCGGTCTCACCGATGGCAGAACGGCCATCGGCGTGCCGGCCGTCACTGCGAACATCGGTGCGGAGTGGGACACGCCGTTCGTGCGCGATCTCACGCTGACGGGGAGGGTGATCTACACCAGCTCGCAATATGTCAACGTGACGAACACACTCACGCTGCCGGAATGGACGAGGGTGGATCTCGGCGCGCGATACACCTTCACGTCTCCCTGGAACGGTAAGCCGATCGCGGTTCGTGCCAGCGTCGAAAACGTCTTCAACGAGGCCTACTGGGCATCCGCTTATAGCGGCGTGATCACGCTCGCCGCTCCGCGCACGTATCTGCTGTCGACGACGTTCAATTT
>NZ_PSRR01000016.1 GCF_004296405.1 Bradyrhizobium sp. Leo170 | reverse complement strand
CCGCAACTCTCTCGAGCGGGCGACGCGCGCGATCGAGGCGATGCAGGCCGTGCAGGCTGCAGCGCGCAGCGCCGCGCAGCACGTGCCGACCGCCGTCCGAGCGAGCCCCCGCGCCACGATGCGAGCTCGACGATACCAGCGATGGCCATGCGCCGGTAATTCCAGATCGCGGCCGAGGTCGAACGGGTCGCTGATGTTGCCGCTGGTGCCGCTTCGCGTGCCCGGACGGCCGGCGAGTCGTTGCCGGTGTTGTCGTCGTCCTTGCCATGGCGCAAGATACATCCCGTGACGGTGATGATGCCACATTAAGCATAGAGTCAACCGCTGCTTGTGCCGGTGGCAGGTCTTGCCTACCCGTTTTCAATGGACTCGGCCAAAAATATCACCCGGTATCATGCTCTCGACAGTTGGCGTGGCATTTGCGCTTGCATGGTCGCGCTGTTTCACTTCGACGTTATCAGCCATCTGTCGTTCCTGCCGCTCACCAGAAATGCCTACCTGTTCGTCGATTTCTTCTTCGTGCTGAGCGGCTTTGTCATCGCCTCGAATTATCGTTCGCGTCTCGCTGAGGGTTTCGGCACGGGCCGGTTCCTGGTCCCGCGGCTTGGGCGGATCTATCCGCTGCATCTCGTGACCTTGCTGCTGTTCATTCCCATCGACGCTGCGAAGGACGGTATTGGCCCAAACCTCTTGCAGGCCATCGTCACCAACATTCTGCTCCTGCAGGGACTCGGCGTTAATCCGCAGAACTGGTTGAACTTCGCGAGTTGGAGCATCAGCACTGAGTTCGCCGCCTATGTGATCTTCGCCGCCGTCGTGAGCAGGATTGGGCCGGCAGTCTGGCCTTGGCTGCTTCCGATCATTGCGGGGCCGGTTGTGCTCGCCACCATCAGCCCAGACGGGATGAATGCGACTTATGACTATGGGTTGGTGCGCTGCCTTTATGGTTTCGCGCTTGGCGTTCTCGCTTTCGATTTACGAGAGCGCTTCCCAGTGTTGCGCGCACGCCTGGTGCCGTCCGCTGAGACATTGCTCGAGGCGGCGAGTTTCATGCTCGTTGTGGGCTATGTTTCGGTCGCTGGAAGCAGCGTCACTCTGCAGGTGGCCTCGCCGCTGGTGTTTACGCTGGTCGTTCTGGTGTTCGCCCGTGAAGGTGGCGCGGTCAGCCGTTGGCTGACGGTTCCGTCCATGCTCATGATCGGGACGCTGACCTATTCGATCTACATGCTGCATCCGCTCGTCAGGGCGGTGGTGCGGGCCATCCTTATGGTCGTCGAACGCCTTACGCATACGGAATTGTTTATCTCTTACGCGTTGAGCTCGGGCCATGAACCGACGAAAGTTGTCTCTCTGAATGGATCGCTCTGGCTTGGTGATCTCCTGCAAATTGCGATGCTGTTGTTGACCGTCCTGCTATCGGTCGCGACGTATCGGTTTGTCGAAGAGCCCGGGCGTGACTGGGTCAGGCGCTTGCTGGATCGGCGGAAGGTCGGCCCAGTACGCAGCGCACAACCGGCTTTCGATGCATGACGCGCCGAGCTCAAAATGCGTCGGAGGCCAGCCACAGAAGGGCAAGCCCCACGGCCGCTTTGAACTCTGTCTGTCGAGACGGGATTTGGCATGTGCCGATGCGCTCGGCGAGGCAGCAGGGGGCGCGGCCCTCAATTTCCGTAGCGGTCGCGTTGTTGCGCGATGTGGGCGACGCGCTGGATGCGGGTCTTGTATGCAAGACCTGCGGCGGCAAGATCCGCCAGAGCGGTTCCTACTGCCTTGAACATGGTGATGTCGTCGCGAGATCGTCGCCCGTGAGCGGCTCCGCTGCAGAGTTCGGCCAGCGACGCCTTCAAGTCCTGACGTGAGAGAATTCCCGCCTCGATCGGGTGGACGAGATCACCGGCCTCATGGGCCGCCTCATAGGTATCCACGAATATGGCGGAACGCTTGACGACGTCGTCATCCGATTCCCGCATCGCCGGCGTGAAGGCGCCGATGAGATCGACATGGACGCCGGCCTGCAGCCATTCGCCCTTGATCAGCGGCGACGTTGCCAGAGTGGCCGACGTGACGATATCAGCCGTCCGGACGGCACGTTCAAGGTCGGAGACGAACACAGCATCCAGTCCGGCGTTACGGAGACGATCCACCATCCGAACGGCGCTGTCGGCGTTGACGTTCCACACGCTGATCCGGCGAATGTCGCGGACGGCCCGATAGGCTTCCGGCAAAAGGCTTGCGATCCGACCGGAGCCGAGAATGAGCAGGTTGGTCGCGTCTTCGCGCGCCAGATAGGACGCTGCGAGCGCTGACGTCGCAGCGGTTCGCCTAGCGGTGAGGACGTCACCTGCGACCGTCGCGAGTTGCGCGCCGGTGCCGCTATCGAACAGCAGATAGACCGATGTGAGCGCCGGCATCTTGCGCGCGGCATTGCCAGGGAATACGGCGACCAGCTTGATTCCAAGCAGGTCATCGCCTTCCGATTTCTGCTGCCATGAAGGCATCAGCAACAGCGTTGCGTCCGGCTCGCCGGGAACTGGAATCGTATGATGATGTCGCGGTGGAACCGTGCACCCCCCGACAAAGAAGGTGCGCAGATGCCGGATCAGCTCGTCCATCGGGAGAAGGCGCGTTGCCTCCTTTGCATCAATGGTCTGCAGCGATTGTTTCTCGGTCATGGCTTTTCTCATTGCAAGAATTTGCGTCGCGGCTCTCGCGCGGCGTCCGCATGCTTTCGCGATTGCCGAACCAAATCGACGTTGTGCTCCGGCATGCCGGACGAGGACACGCCGGGACGTCAATGCGGTCGTCCCGGCGTGTCAGTTCGCGCGGCTCAGCGGTCAATCAGGGAAGAATTGGCGGGTGATAGGTGAACGTCGTCATCAGGAGTGCCGCAACGATCATGACGATCGGGAAATGCACAAAGAACTGCACCGAGGTGTAGCCGATCAGGTCTTTTGACTTCAACCCGAGTATGCCGAGCAGCGGAAGCATCCAGAATGGATTGATGAAGTTCGGCAGCGTCTCCGCGATGTTATAGATCATCACGGTCCAGCCCAAATGAGCCCCGATCTCATTGGCCGCCTTCATGATGTACGGGGCCTCGATGATCCACTTGCCGCCGGCCGACGGGATGAAGAAGCCCAGCACCGCGGAATAGAGCCCGACCAAAAACGAGAAAACGGTCGAATTGGCTGATGCGTCCACAAACCAGTGCGCGATGGTGTCCGACAGCGTCACTCCGCTGCTATTTGGCACCTTGGTCAGCATCTGGGCGATGCCGGCGTAGAAAGGAAACTGCAACAGCACGCCCGAGACGCTTGGCATGGCCTTGGAAAAAGCCTCGAGCAGGCTGCGCGGACGCCAATGCAGGAGGATGCCAAGCACCAGAAAGACGAAATTGTAAGTGTTCAGGCCCGACAGGGTGATCAGCGGATTGCCGGACTGAAAGGTTTGCCAGAGCCAGCCCAGCGCCAGCACGACGATCAAGATTGTCAAAATGGGACTGAACTCGAGAAAGTCGCCGGGCCGTGCCGGCTTCTTCGGCTCAATCCGGTCGTCGTCCAGAGATACGCCAAGCTCCTCAGCGGTCTTGACCTGCGTCGGATTTGGCGCCGTCAGGTAGCAGATCACCGCGGACAGCGCGGTCACGATCACTGTCGTGACCAGATTCTGCCATGTCAGAATCGTCTCGGAGAAACCGATGACGCCGGTGATCGGCAACAGCGAGCTCGGGATGCTGGCCGCATTGGCCTGAAGCTGGGCGGCTGACGACGTAATGCCGAGCGTGAAACCGCAGCCCAGGCCGAGATAGCCAGCCGCGCCGGCCGCGCGATAGTCCAGCCTGATGTCCTTGCGCCGCGCGATTTCGCGCACCAGCAGGCCGGAAAAGATCAGGCTGAGACCCCAGTTCAGCAGCGACAGGACAATACTGAGCACACCGACGAAGACCACAGCGCCGCGCGCGGTGGAGGGTACGGCCGCCAGCCGCCGCAGCACCGCCGCGACAGGTGGCGACATCGCGACCACATAGCCTCCGATCGCGACCAGCGCCATTTGCATCGTGAACGGAATGAGATTCCAGAAGCCGTCGCCGAAGGCGCGGCTGACCGCAAGCGGTGAGCCCCCATGCGCGATGGTGCCGAGCGCGATCACGACCACGGCAATCAGAACGAACACATAGGCATCCGGAAACCAACGCTCAGCGAAGGCGACCATATGCTGCGAGAGCCTTGCAAGCGGGTTGGCCTGCATCGGCATTTTGTCCGGAAAGGAATTTCTATGCGTAGCGTCGGTCATTGCAGCCCCCATTATTATGTCTGTGTTGGTTTCGTCGCGTCATTGCCGGTCAAAGCGCGAGCGTGAGTTCGGAGAGAGGAACCGTCTGGCAGGTCAGGCACTGATCCGTCGCGCCGTCATCGCCGCCGAGTTGTGCGACGTCGCCCTTGACGATGCGCATGGCGCAGCTCTCGCATTGGCCGACACGGCAACCGCTGGGCAGAGACAGGCCTGCCGCCTGGGCGGCATCCAGAAGGGTTCCGAGTTCGGGCGACCAGATAAAGCTCTTGTCGGTACCGACGACGTGAACCGTCTGTGGCTTCAACGTCTGCGGCACGATCGGCGGCGATGCGAACGCCTCCGCAAATACGTCGAAGCGCGGCATGCCCCGTTCGACCAGCCGCGCAGTCATTGATGTCGCGAAGTCCGGCGAGCCGCAAAGATAGACAAGAGGCCTTTGCGGCAGCAGCGGATCGATCGCCGACAGGTCGAGCCGGCCCGCATAATCGTAGTCCTGCGGACAGCGATCCTGCGCGCGCGGCGCTGAAAACGCCGTGACGAGATCGAGCCCTGGCAAGAGGTCTGCAAGCTCCCGCAGCCGGCGGGTAAAAGGATGCTCACCGCCGTTGCGACAGCCGTAGAGCAGAAGCACCTTGGCGACGCGCTCCGTCGGCTCGCGTTCCGCTAGCGCTTCGAGATGACTCATAAAGGGTGTAATGCCGATGCCGGCCGCGAGAAAAATGAGAGGCCGGGGTCCCGCCAGCGGTGGGGTGAAAATTCCTCTCGGCGCCTCGATCCGGACTTCATCACCGACGGTCAGACGATGGATATGAGCGGAAAGATGACCGGTGTCGCGGGTGAGGGCCAAATCGTCGGAACGCCGTTTCTTTATTGCGACCGACAGGACATCCTGGCCGTCATGACCGGTCAGCGAATAGGCGCGGGTCACATCGATTCCCGGCAGGCCCAGCATGACGTGCTGTCCCGGCCGGAACGCGGGAAGCGCGCCGCCGTCGCGCGGGATGAGATCGAGCGCGACGACATCGTTGGACTCGTTGCGGATGGCGGTGACCGAGAAAGCGCGCTGGCCGACCCAGCGGCCACGGCTCGCGGTCTCGTCCTTGCGAATGTCGCAACGTATCGCCCGCAGCGGCACCGAGCCGCTGACCGGATCACGCGTCGCGTCGCTCAAGCCGTCGTTCATGTTCGATGTCGGAAATCCGGCGGGGGTGGTCGCGTCCCGGCCCAGTGGCGGACAATCCTCCCACCAACCGAACTCGGCGATGGCGATGCGATCGTCGAGAGATTCGTTCAGCCGCACGCGCAGCCGTACCTCTCCCGTTGACGTCTCGACAATCGCCCAGTCGCCATCCTCAAGACCGCGCCGCGCCGCGAGCGTGCCGCTGATCTCGATCGCGGGATCTGGCGTTTTCTTTCGAAGCGAGGCGATATGACGGTGCGAGCTGTGCACGAACCAACCGCTCTTGGCTGTGGTGAGCACCAGTGGGAAACGGCTGTCGGCGGTGTCCGCAAACGGGCTTTCGGCAGGCTCGATATGGCTCGGCAGCGGTGCGTAGCCATGATCGAGCATCAATTCCGAATAGATTTCGACGCGGCGGGTGGGCGTGGCAAAGCCCGCAATCGTGCCGTCATCCCGCTGCAGTGCGTATTTTTCGTGCCGAAACGGCTGGGGAAAGCGCAGGCCCTCTGGATGCTGACGCAGTTCGTCGACCGTTACGCCGAGCGGCGCGAGCTGATGGTTCCAGCCGGCGCGGATGTCGCCACCGAAGAATTCGTTTGCCAGGCCCAGCCTGACGGCGAGCTCGGCTGCGATTTCATAGTCTGCTTTGCACTCGCCGAGACGCGGAAGCATCTGCGGACGGAATTGTATCGTCTCGACGGCATCCTGCGTAATCTCGAATCCGATTTTGAGGGCGTCCCGCTCCCACGGCATATTGGCCGGCAGAATGATGTCCGCATTCTCGGCCGTCGGATTCATGAACATGTCGACGTGAACGTGGAAGTCGAGCGCGCGCAGTGCCTCCCGATTACGCGAGGAGTGGCCCTGCGAAACCATGAAGTTCGTACCGAAGCTCATCAGCGCCCGGACGCGATAGGGCTCGCCCGTGAGCACGGCGCGACTGAAATCGCGCGCCGTGATCCATCCCCGGCTTGGCGGCCCGAGCGGCAATTCGTCGATGCCGAGCGCTTTGGCCTTCTGTTCCGGCGGCAACAAGGCATAGTCGTTGACGGTCCGTGTCGGTGGCGGCACCGGCCAGACATTGCCGCCCGGCCGGTCGCAGGCGCCGGTCAGCGCGTAGAGCGTCGCAATCGCCCGCTCGGTCATCGTCGCATTGGTATGCTGGCCGACGCCGGTCCACGAGTGGTAGGCGAGCCTTGCGCTGTTCTTGAACAGGCCGTAGAACGCCGCGATGTCGCGCTCCTCGAGCCAGCTCACTTCGGCGACGCGAGCGATGGTGTAGGGGGCAGCCTCCGTAGCCAGCAGACGAAAAGCGGTCGCCGCAGCGATCACGCGACCATCGCGCGCGGCGAGCGTCGTCCGGCCATCCAGCCTGCAGTGCGCAGGATCGAGAGCCGCAGCGCGGGTGTCGTAGGCCCGCGCCGTTCCGGACTGATCCAGCACGACGAAAGCTTCCGACGATTGATTGTCCCAGAGTTCGTTGGCACGAACGAAGCGGCCTGTATTGGTGTCGACCAGGAAAGGCCCGTTGGTCCAGCGCGTGACGAAGCTCGCATCGAAGGATCCTGTCGCGATGAGATGCCGGATTGCGCCCATGGCCAGGGCTCCGTCCGAGCCGGGGCGGATGCGTAGCCAGACGTCAGCGTCCTGTCCGGATCCGTTCGGCTTGGGATCGACCACTGCAACCCGCGCTCCGCGTCGTCGCGCATTGGCAATACGGGTCGCCTGGGCGAGCCATGTGCGGGCAGGATTGTGTCCCCACAACACGATGGCGTCGGCGTGCTCATAATCGGGAAAGCCGATACCGCGGCCGAAAGTCAGGGCATGGGCATAGTCCTTGTGCCAGCCGCAGATTTCGACCGCGTAGATCAGATTTGGACTGCCGAAGCACCTGATGAAGCGCTCGACCCACTCGAAGCTGTCGACCATCGGCGTGCCGCTGGGCGTGGTGACGGCGAAGGCCACGGCTTCAGCGCCGGATGTTTTGCGAATGCCGCGGAGCTCCTGGACGATGTCGTCCAGAGCCTCGTCCCAGGAAATTTCGGTCCAGCCCGGATCGGCTGCTTCTCGCGGTGCAGTTCGACGAAGCGGCTTGGTCAGCCGCCGCGGACTATGGACCATCTCCGGTGCGGCGCGGCCCTTTGCACATAGCGCTCCGCCGGTCGGATGCCGTTGCAGGCTCTCGACGCTGATCAGCCGGCCATTCTCGACCACCATGGTCGAGCCGCACCGTGATCGGCAGAGCGTGCAATAGCCCGGGATGCGCTCAGCCATCGTGAATGAAACCGTGTCACATAGAAGTCAGTGTAGCGCGTTACTGTAACGCTTTACACAGCATGATCTGTGGGCATATCCTCCGTCAAGCGCATTTATTGTGCTGCACTTGCTAAACCGGAGGGCTCTGGAACCGACGGAGCGGGAGGGGGGATGGAGCAGAATTTGCGGGAGCAGGTGGTGCAGCAGGTGCGGGCCGAGATCATTTCCGGCCAGAGCATGCCGGGAACCATGTATTCCGTGCCGACGCTGGCCACGAGCCTCGGCATCTCGACGACTCCCGTGCGGGAAGCGCTGCTGGAGTTGACGCGCAGCGGGCTGATCGAACCCATGCGCAATCGGGGCTTCAAGGTAGTGGAACCGACCTTGACCGAACTCCGCAACCTGTTTGATCTCCGCGAAGTCCTGGAGCTCCATGCGGCGGCGATCGTCGCACGCAAGCCAAAGAGGGATCTCGAAGGGCTTTATCGCTTTGCCGATGACATCGCGCGCGCGGTGAGAACGGAAGACCTGAGGCTCTATCTCGAATCCGATCGAAGCTTTCATCAGATGCTGACGGCTACGGCGGACAATGCACGCCTCACCGAGTTGGTGATGGGATTGCGTGACCAAATGCGACTTTACGGTATCAAGTCGCGTGCAGGTCTTGCCCGCCAGAATGAGTCAACCGCGGAGCACTATCAGATCATTGAGTTTGCGATTGCCGGCAAGGAGGAGGCTCTCACAAATCTGCTCAGGCATCATATCAGGGCCTGGGAGCCCATCTTTGTCGAAGCGTTGTCACAGGTGACGATCCCGCGGGAACCGATTGCCGCCAATCGCGGTCGGGGGCGCTAACGCGGGAGGTGCCGACGGAGATTTCGGCGATAAGACTGGGGGCAGGCGGATGGCGGTCCTGAGGCCTTAAGCAATCATACCTTTTGCACGGCGTTCGATATCAATGAACACTTTAACAAGTTCGGCAACACGCCGGCCCTGGTCGGCAGCCGAGGGAGTGTACGCAAGCTGGTCCCGATCGCCAACCAGCACGGCTTCAATGGGGTGGCTACTTCAGCGGGCGCCAGGACGGCATGCACTTCGAGATCGCTTTTCTGCAGCCTTAGAGCATGATCCGGAAAAGTGGAAACCGGTTTTCCCTCGCGACAAACGCGAAGCGTTTGCGCGGAGATCATGCTCAAACAAAGAGATGAGATCATGATCCGATTCCGTCTAATCGGATCATGATCTCGTGCGGTGGGTCTGACGTTCCGATCAGCCTTGCGGCAACCTTCGTCGTCGGACGTCAGGGCCAAAACCGTGATAGGTTTCGTGGCCTACGCGACCGGCAATATCGAGAGTAAACGGGTCAGCGCTCATGCTTCGTTCAGCATCGCGTGCAGACGCCGGGCAAGGTCTGCCAGGCGGAAGGGCTTTTCGACAATTGGAAACTCTCCGACCGCATTGTGTCGCTCCAATACATCCGCCGCATAGCCGGAGGCGAGCAGGATTCTGATATCTTTGCCGAGCTTCCTCGCTTCGCGAGCAAGCTCAACTCCGCTCATTCCGTTGGGCATTACGATGTCACTCAGCAAGAGCTCAAAATCCTGACCGCTCTGGAGTATCCGAAGCGCGTCCATGCCGTTCCGGGCGCAGGAAACCTGATAGCCGCACGTGGTCAGCATGGCTGACGTGGCCTCCAGCAGATCCTCGTTGTCTTCAACGAGTAGAATTCGCTCCGTGCCGGTCGGTATGGCCTGGGGTTGAGTGCGCTCCGGATCAGCCTCGCGCGCTTGCGCAGCGCTGGGGAGGTATAGATCGATCGTCGTTCCGGCTCCGGGTGCGCTGTTGATGGCAATATGACCGCCAGACTGTCGAACAAAGCCATAGACCATGCTGAGTCCGAGTCCCGTACCCTTCCCGACATCCTTGGTCGTGAAGAATGGCTCAAACACGCGATCCCGCACTTCCGGGGACATTCCGCAGCCGGTATCTGCGACGGACAGCCTCACATACGATCCGGGCGGACAGCCGGACATTGAGCTCTTGTCCTGGACCATGTTCCGGGTTTCGATCCGCAGCACACCTCCATCGGGCATGGCATCGCGCGCATTCAAGGCCAGGTTGAGAAGAGCGGTCTCCAGCAGCGACGGATCAACGCGACACATCCATAATGCTTCGTCGAGCCGTAGTTCGACTTCGCATCCGTTCCCGACGGCTTGGCGGATGAGGCCCTGGAATTCGGAAAGGAGTCGATTGGCGTTGACCAATTCCGGCTTCAATGCGTGCCCACGGGAAAAGGCGAGAAGTTGCGTCGTAAGCTTCGTTCCGCGATGGACGGAACGTCGTGCCGCTGCTGCGTATTGCCGGATCTTGCCGATATCTGGGGCATCCTCGATGAGTTCGAGGTTCGCAGAGATCACCGTAAGCAGGTTGTTGAAGTCGTGTGCGACGCCGCCGGTGAGCTGGCCGACGGCCTCCATCTTCTGGCTCTGATGGAGCTGCTCCTCCATCAGACGACGCTCCTCCAACGCCTGCTTGTGATCGGTGATGTCGCGGAGGAAGATCGCGAGGCCGTGGCTCGAGGGAAAGGCATTGATTGCGTACCAGGCCTCCATGCGCGGGCAAAACATTTCGAGATAGGTCGGCCGTCGCTCTGACGTTGCCTCCCGAATTTTCTTCAAGGCTTCCAGCTCGGCGGCGACCGGAAAGGCTTCTGAAAGGGCCATGCCGACGATGTCCCGGCCGTGGGCGACACTCGCCGAGGCCGGTCCATTGAGATAGCTGACCCGCCAATCCCGATCGACGATAAGCACGCTGTCGGTGGTGTTCTCAAAGATCATGGTGAACCGAGCGGCAGCTTCCTCGGCTCTCTCCTTTGCTTCGGACAATTCGTGCTCGCGGCGTTGGAGCGCGTCGGCCATGGTGTTGAACGCTTCGGCGACCTGGATGATTTCGGATGTTCCTTGGATGTCGACGCGTCGTGCAAGGTCGCCCAGCCGCCATTGGTTGGCGGCGTCGACCAGTTGCTCAAGCGGGCGATGGATGAACCGCCGAGCTCCCAGCGATGTCAGGCTCAACACCAGTGCGGTGCTCAGTACGATCAGGAAGACGCCACGCTGTGTGCCGTGCTGGATCTCCGTGAACGCCCGGGCTTTGTCGAGGCCAAAGGCGATAACGAGCCCTCCGTCTTGCAAAACCGAATAGCCGACGATCCGCTCCACACCATCGAGATCGACGATGTCGGCAGTGCTCCGATGGTCGGGCTTTCGATCGTTATCCCCGGGTATCCTCCGGCTGACAAAGCGGTCGTTATCGGGATAACGGGCCAGGTACGTGCCGTTCCGGTCCATGATCGCAAGTGCAGCCCCCGGCGGCACATCCTGCTGAGCGATGGAGCCGGCAAGCCAATCCAGGCTGAGGGCGGCTATAACGACGCCGCCAAGCCGGGCATCGTCGCCATAGAAGGACAGCGCAAAATGAAGGACCTTGCGACCGGTCTGCCGACCGATTGCGAACTCTCCGACCGTGAATTTGCCGGTTTTCAGTACGTCGGCGAAGTAGGGCCTTCCAGCCGCGGTCGATCGCTTTTGATCGTTGTTGGTGTCACAGAAGGCATCACCGTTGGTGTCGACCACGATAAAGCTGATGAACCCCGGGTATCGTCGCTTGATCCTGGCGAGATAGGCATTGCATCCTTCTGGGTTCTTCGCCTTTATCGCCGGAAGCTCCGACAGCGCGATCAGGGCTTGATGCATTCCCTGGACGATCTGGCGCTGTTCGGCCGCGGCGAGCTCCGCCAGGTTGAGTGCCTGGTTTTGCACTTCGACTTGGCGGGCGCAACGGAACTGGAATTCATTGTAGGCTTGAATCGCGATAGCTGGGATCAATGCGATAGCCACCAGCAGGAATAGGCGTGATAAAAGAGTCACTTGTTTGCTTACCTTCTGCCCGCGATCCTGCAACGCCCGTCGAGCGAGTAGCGCTCTGACGTCGATCGCTGACGAAATGCGATCTGCGATGCTCAGGACAATCATCTTGATCGCGACGCTAATCATGCCGTTGTGTAAATGACGCTTCAGACAAATCCTTCGGTCTCCGTTGCGCGAGACGATGTTCATTCGACGTCCTCGCACGCGTGAGCGAGGGCACCGCCAGACGCGGCCTGTGCCGTCTTCAAATGTTGGCGAGCTCTGCTACTGGATCATGACGCGATCGGACTGAGCAGTTACAGCCGTAACGATGATGGTCTGCGCTGCCGCAAGCCATTGACGAATTTATTGAAATCGAACTCCGCAAGCAGGGCTTGCGGCGAGCGGAGGGGCTCGGCCGGGACCAGCCATATCCGCCGCCGATGGCTGCATATTGAAGCAATATTTGTTTTTGCCCGGCGTCCCGAGCATTTGTCCTCGCAACATTGGCGGGTAGGCCGGCGGCGGCCTGCGCTTTTTTGGAAAGGGCAATTCGATGCCAAAGCTCATTTACCGCGTCGTCTCCCCATGTGGCGCCCTCGGATAAGGCTACCCGAAGGAGCCGCTGCAGGCGGCCGTGAAGGGGGCGTCGATGCCATCATTTGCGGCCGGCTAGATCAGGCGGTCAGGTCGTTCATCCGCAGCGCGAGATAGAGAAGGACCCGCTGCTCATGTGCAGCGAGCTTCAGACCTGTCACGCGCTCGATCTTGTCGAGCCGATAGGCAACGGTTTTCTGGTGAGTTCGCAGTTCCTTCGCTGCCGCCTGCTGAGAACAATTGCATGCAAAGAACACGCGCAAGGTCTGCAACAGGGTCTCGCGTTGCGGGCTCTTCTCCTTCAGCAATTCTCCCAGGGTCTCGCTGACGAATCCCTGGAAATCGGTTCCGTCGCGGATGCTCATCAACAGTCCGGCAACTCCGACGTCGTCGTAATCGATGACCGTGGCCTTGCGGCTCTGACAGGCGACGTCGAGTGCAATGCGCGCGTCCTTCCAGGCGGCTGGCATCGACATCGGGTCGGAACAGCTCCGGCTCAGGCCGATGCGCGCGATCGATCCGGGGACGCGGCGCATGATCTCGGCAATGAGGCTCTGGGCAAAATCGCGGGCCCGTACGGCTTCGCAGGTGGAAATGACGATCGCAAGCTCGTTTCCACGCAGTCCCGATAGCTTTGCAATGTGGCGCACAGGCAGATTGTTCGGCGCCTCGGCAACGGAACGGCGGCGGCCCTCGATTTCTCCGCCGGTCAGGACGCCGGATTGGTCAGGCTTGTCGAGCCCGTCGATGCGACAAACGGCGACGCAATATTCCGCCGGAATCTCGGCGTTCAACTCCTTCGCCCGCTGCAGGGCCAACTGCCGCAGATGGTCCGCTCCCTCCAGCAGATCCCAGGTCAGCGTGGCAAGCTTGTCGCTCAGCGCGCGGGCGGCGGCTCTTTCCTTGGTTTGATGGAGCGCGGCAGTCACGCACAGCTCGGTGATGGCGAGTTGCGCGCTTTCGTCTTCGATCTGCGGATCGATCAGAACGGCCCAACCCAACTGTTCCGATCCGGCGGTTATGCTCTGAAAGGCGAAGCGCAGCGGCCCTGCGGAGAGCGTTCTGTATCTGGTTTCCGAGCCCCTGTTCTGCGAGATTCCGATGCGGATGGCGTGGAGCACGCCTTCTCCGGCGGACAATTCGGGATGGCAGGCCCGCACATCGAGGTGCTTGTCGAGCAGAAGCACGGGAGTGCGGAGGTGTTCGTGCGCGCGTTGCGCAATTTCGGACAGACCGCCGCCATTGAGGAGCGTGAAGATAAGGCTTTCCTGCAGGTCGGCGGAATTGCGGATCACGTCGTACCGCTGCTGCAGTTCCGCGTGGGCTTCCTTCAGTTTCTGAGCCGCCAGCTCGCGCGCTTCTAGCAGGGCCGCGTTCTCGATCGCCAGCGAAGCGAGATTGGCGAGCGTAGCGAGCTCCGCCGTATGCTGCGGCGTAAATGTCGACGGCTTGCGCCGCCAGACTTCGAGAACGCCGATCACCTGATCCTGGGACATAAGGGGGACTGCAAGCGCGGAACGGACACGTTCGGCGCGCGCAAGGCTCATGAAGTCGCGGCTGATGATTTCGCTTTGAACGTAGTCCTCGATCGAGCAGGGCTGGCGGGTCTCGAGGACGCGGCCGCCGACACCTTGTCCGGCTTTCATGCTCAGCGACGCGGTCTCTGCTGCCAGATTGCCGGTGCAGCGCTTCATCACCAGCGCATCGTCCTCCAGCAGCATGATGCCGCAGATATCCGCGGAGAGGCGGGCCTTCGCCTCGTGGGTGATCTGCAGAAAGATCTCCTGGAGGTTTCTGCTCTTCAGGATCTTGTTTGCCACGCGCTGAAAGACGCGGATCGCTTCTAGCTTGTCGGGGTTGCCGTGCTGGCTCTCGCTCGATGCGATCGCGAGCCTGAGGACGCGGGATAAAGTCGCGGCGCTGCCGTGCAGCGCAGCCGGATTGTTGATGCCCTCGACCAGAAGGGCGACGCTGCCGACCTGGACCGGGACGAAAACGGAATCGTCGAAATGGACGATATCCGCCAACGCATCCGGCAAGCTCTCGATCAGGGCTTCGTCGGCGCCATCATTGAGCTTCTCCCACTCGCGCCAGGCACCGGCCGAGCGGACGAGAAGCCGGACATCGCGGGCGGCGAGGAGGTTGCGAAACAGGATGCGCGCCTCGGCAAAGAGTGCCTGAGGGCCGCGATCGGCTGCGTTGGCGAGCGTGACGATCGCCTGTCGCAACGGCTCGAGCGCAAGGTCCGGATGATCCGCAAGCGCTTCCCTTTGCGCGAAATGCGCGGTCCTGCTCATGGACACTCCTCCCGCGCGGCCCAGAATCCGACACTGCAACTGTTCGTCGTTGTCGCGAACCTTGTCTTGTGCGATGCAGTATAGCTGCCGCTTCTGGAAGCTTGCTCTGGTTGGCCCAATTTGGCAACCGGGGCAGGGCTGATCTCAATCAGATCCGGGGATCGATCACGGCTTTCATGATCCCCTGCGCCTTGAGATCGGCATAGGCCTGGGCCGCGCCGGCAAATCCAATCCTGCGATCCACCACCACCGTGGGATCGAGAACGCCCGTCGTGATCAGCGACAGCAGGCGCGAACGGAGACGGATGGAATCGCCTATGGCGAAGCTCAGCGTCAGCTCATTGGCAAAGCTCTTTGCGAGGGGAAATGACCAGCCTTCGGCTGCATGCGCGCCGACCGAGATGATGCGACCGCGCTTCCGCACCAGGTCGAATCCGACAGACAAGGCGGCGGTGTTGCCTACGGCCTCGACGACCACGTCGACACCTTCTCCATCGGTCAAGCGGGCGACCAGTGCGGAGGCCTGTTCCGGAGTGGCGGCGAGGCTGCCATTGGCGCGGGCGAATGCGCGTCGTACCTTGCTCGGCTCGATCACGATGACGGCGCCGGCTCCCGCGGCTTGCGCCGACAGGGCCGCAAGCTGACCAACCGTCCCGCCGCCGATGATGGCGACGGTCTCACCCGGCAGGAGGCCGCTGCGCTCGACCGCCGCCCAACCCGTCGCCAGGTTGTCGCCGAGCAGGATCGCCGCCTCGTCGGAGCAGCCTTTGGATAAGAGTCCAAGTGTGGTCTCGGCATGCGGCACGCGAACGATTTCCGCCTGCGCACCGGCGAGGGGAGGCCCAAAGGAAGTTCCCGTGCCGAAGAACGCCCTTTCCCGACATTCCCAATGGTCGCCCCGGTTGCACCAATGGCAGTGGCCGCAGGCGGTGAAGTCGGACGACGTGACGCGGTCACCGATTTTGAACCGTGTGACGGCGCTGCCGACGGCAATGACTTCGCCGACGAATTCATGGCCGATGATCGCGCCGGGTTGAATGCCCGCAAAATCGCCGGCGATGACGTGCAGATCGGTGCCGCAGATGCCGGCCAGATCGACCCGGACCAGCGCATCGTCAGGAGCTTCCAGCCGCGGAGGCGGCACGTCCCGGACGGCGATGGTTCCCGGTCCCTGATAGACAACGGCGCGCATGTCAGCCCAGTTCGGAAATGCGTTTGGCAATGCTTCGCGCGGCCTCCGCGAGGGCCGCCTGTTCATCGGGCCTGAGCGGCAGCTTCACGATCTCCTTCACGCCATTGGCGTCGAGGCGGACCGGAAGACCGATCCGCGTATCCGCCACGCCATATGCGCCTCCTGATTGCACGCACGCGGCGATCAAGGAGCTGCCGCCTCGCACCATGGCCGCCACCATCGAGGCCGCCGACTCCGCTGGCGAAAAATAGGCGCTTCCCTTCTGAAGCAGCTTGACGACCTCGGCGCCGGAGTCCCGCGCGCGCTCGACGATGGCGGCGAGACGATCCTTGGCGATCAGTTCCTCGAGCGGACGCCCGTTCGCGGTCGCAAGGCTCAAGGGAATGACCATTTCGGCGCCATGGCTGCCGAGTGCGATGGCGTTGACATCCTGCGGCTTGGCAACGCGCTCCAGCGCGATCAGGGAACAGAAGCGCGCACTGTCGAGCACCCCTGCCATCCCGATGACTCGGTTGGAGGGAAACCCCGTCCGCTTCGCCATCAGGTGGGTCATCTCCTCCAACGGGTTGGTCACGACGACCACCACCGAATTGGGCGCATGGCGCCGGATGCCATCTGCGACACCACCGACGATTTCCGCGTTCACGCCGGTCAGATCGGTTCGGCTCATGCCCGGCTGACGGGGACGGCCGGCGGTCATGACGACGTAGCTGACGCCCTCGAGTGCGGACAGCTCGGTGCTGCCTTCGATCCGGGTGGTAAATCCGCGCAAGCCAGCGCTGTGCCACATGTCGAGCGCAAGTCCGGCGGCGAGCCCCGGGATGATATCGACAAGCACGACGCGCGAGAAAAGCGAGGTCTCCGCGAGCCGCAGCGCCGTCATGGCGCCGACGTGACCTGCGCCGATCACCGCAGCGCGGGGTCGGTTTTCCTGAGCAGCGTCTTCAAGGTTGTCCCGAACCCGCATCTTTGTTGGTACCGGCGCGCCGCGACGATACAGCGCGCCCGATAGGGCGCCTGGTTGAATTGAGTTCCCGCCAACTGGCGATTTGGTTGCAGGCGTCGGCTTTACCGATCCTTGAACGATTGGGCGCAAAGGCAGCGGAGCCTGTGCTGCAGCCTCCTTTGCGACACCAGCCCGCTCGATCCGAACGTTCAGCTCCTTGGCGCGATCGGCTGCCAGCGGCGTGAGAACGTCTCTCGCGGCAATGACGAGAACGCCATTGGCCTTCTCCACGTCAGAAACCGAAATGACGCTCATGTCTTGGCTCCCAACTCCTCGAGCGAGCCAACCGCTGCCTTGGCTGCGATTTCGACCTCGCTCTCGGTGCCGGAAATGAACAGTCGGCCAAAACGCCCGACCGCGCGGACTTCAATCAGGCTGATGTTGGCGGCTTTCTCGGCTTCGTTCCCGGCGAGCGTCACATAGGCGGCCGGCGTCGCTTCAAGGACGAAGAGACTGGACCTTGGCAGCAGCAGATTGCCCTTCCGCCATTTGTTGATGAGCTGCGCCTGGTAGGGGTTCACATTGGTGACGAATTGCGACGAGGCGATCGTAGGCCGCACACGGTCTTCCTCCTTGAGGCCAAGATAGTCGAGGACCGCTTGGCCAGCCGCCAGCACTTCCGATTGCGTGCTGGAATGAATTTCCAGCAGGCCAAATTCGCGTTCGATGATCTGGAGGGCAGGGCGGACATCCGCTGCCTTCAGCGCAACGTCCGCGCAGCGGAAGATCTCATTGCCCGGCGCCACTTCGATGAAGAGCTCGGACATGCCCGCGACCGGCACGTCTCCCTGACATGTGGAGGCGACGTGAGCGGCAGCCTGTGGCTGCATGCTGTCGATGAAGGCGTAAGTGCGCAGTTGAAAATCCATCAGTCAGCTCATTGCGATTCCGAAGGGGGTTACGAGTTCCGAGTGCGGGTAGGCCCAGGCCTTGATTCCGCTGAAAGCGGTAACGATCGATGCCGCGTGAGGCACCCGGACGGCTCCGCCTGCAAGGTGGATCGATTGAACGGGATGCTCGCCGATCTGGCGAACGATCGAACTCGCGATCCGCTCGATGCCCGGTCGCAGGATGTGTGAGTAATCGTGATCGCCGCGGCGCTTTCGTTCTTCGGCTTCTTCTATCGATATGCCGAGGGCACCGGCCAAGATCAGGTCCAGATGATATCCCCCGCCGGGCTCATCATCGAGCGCGATGATCGTGCCGTTCATCACGACGCCGACGCCAGTCGAACCGCCGCCCACATCCACGATCGCGCCCTCTGTCAACTGGAGCAGGGCCTGCGCCGCGGTAACCTCGTCGACCAATTGTCGGCAGGTGATGCCGGCGTTCTCAAGGACGTAGCGGCAGGCCCTCGCCTCGGCCGGTGGCACGCCCGGTGGAAACGCCGTCGCCGCCGCGGCAATCTCCCGATCCAGCGCGGCCGTTGCGGTGGCCTTGAGTTGCTTCACGGCAGCAACCGCGTCGCCGAAATTGACAACGACACCGTCGCGCACGGCCTGGCAGGGCAGGCTGTCCCAATAGGCCGGTCGCCCTTGCCGGTCGACGGCCGTCAGGACGATCGTCGCGGTCCCGAGGTCTATTCCGAAAGACAGCGTTGCATCCGAATCGCAAGCCGGACTGCGAAAGGTCGTCGCAGCCGCTTCAAGAAACGCGGTTGCCTCCACGCTGGCAGTCACTTGCGATGATGTCGTGCGCGCGAGCATGCTCAAAGCCCCATGTTCGCCTGATACAGCGAGCGCCACGGGCGCACTTCGTGAGCGATGCGCTTGATGTTGATGAGATGGAGCGGGGTCACATTGTCGGAGACGATCGAGCCGCTCCAGGTGCCCGTGCCCAGCATGAAAGACGGATCGGTTGCGCAGCTATAGCCCATGCCGCCGAACAGCGTCGGCGTATTGATGACGATGCGGCCCGCTGGGAGCGCGGACAGGGTGGCGATCACCTGATCGTCCTCGCAGTGAAGACCAAGCGTGTGGCCTTCGCCACCAAAAGCGAGAATTTGCCGGCACCGTTCAAAGGCCGCAGCAACGTCTGCCGTCCGGTAGAACGACAAAACAGGGCCGAGGATCTCGCGCGAGAGAGGTGTCTGCGGTCCCACCTCGGTCAGTTGGGCACCGAGCACCCTGCAGTCGCCGGGAACGTTGAGACCGATCCTTCGCGCCAGTTCCTGGGCGGAAAGGCCCACGGCCTCCGGCCTGAGTTCGCCCTTCTCGGTGAAGATGACGTCCGCAAGCCGTCGCTGATCAGGTGCGCTGAGGAAGAACGTTCCCTGCGCTGCGAAAGCGGCGATTGCGGCATCCGCAATCGGTTCGTCGAGCACGATGGATTGCTCGGCGACGCACGCGGTGCCATTGTCGAAGGATTTCGACGTGATCGCCATCAGCGCGGCTTCTTTCACGTCCTTGACCGACCGATGGATATAAACCGGCACATTGCCGGCGCCGACCGCAAATGTCGGCTTGCCGCTGGAATAGGCCGCGCGCACCATTCCCGGACCGCCGGTCGCCAGCACGACCGAGACGTCGGGGTGTCGCATGAGCTCACCCGTCGACTGGATGGTCGGGAGCGAGAGACAGGAAATCAGGCCCTTCGGCGCGCCGGCCTTGACCGCCGCCTCCGCCATGACTTCCGCCGCGCGCACGCAGCTACGGATAGCACGGGGATGGGGCGCGCACACGATCGCATTGCCTGACTTTACGGCCGCCAGGCATTTGAAGAGCACGGTCGAGGTCGGATTGGTGACTGGGATGATGGCCGCGATCACGCCCATCGGCGACCCGATGGCCGTCATGCGGTTGACTTCGTCTACCCACAAGACTCCAATGGTCCGCATCGAGAGCATGGAAGCGGCGACGAACTTGGTATTGTAGAGGTTCTTGAGGATCTTGTCCTCGTAGACGCCAAACCCGGTCTCATCGACCGCCAGTCGCGCGAGTTCCTGGGCGGCCGCGGTGCCGGCCTCCGCCATTGCCCGAACGATGTTGTCGATTTTCTCCTGGTCTACTCCGGCAAATGCTCGGAACGCCGATCGCGCCTGACGCGCTTTGCTGCGCGCGTCCGCCAAACCCGCCAAATCGGAATCAAGATCCACTGCCACGCCCATCGGCTCGCTCATGCCTTCGAATTTCGAGGTTCAAACTGACGATGCGCTCACCCCTTGCCGAGGATTCCCTCCACGTCCTCATGCGGCCGCGGAATGACGTGAACGGAAACCACTTCGCCGACCTTGCCCGCGGCTGCCGCGCCTGCATCGGTGGCGGCCTTCACGGCGCCGACGTCGCCTCTGACCATGACGGTCACGAGCCCGCCGCCGATCTGCTCGCGCCCGATCAGCCTCACATTGGCTGCCTTGACCATCGCGTCGGCCGCCTCGATGGCGCCCACAAGGCCCTTGGTCTCGATCAGGCCCAGAGCGCCTCTCGGCTGACCCGTTGTCGGCGTGTTGTTCATCTGTGTTTCTCCTCGTTGCTTGGGTTGAGTGCGGTGTCTCGACAGGCGCCTTTGCCGGTCAGGCTTTCGAATAGGCATTGCGGCTGCCGATCTGGACGGTATCGATGACCGCGATGATGGCGGCGTCGGTCGGAACCTCAGTGGCGTCCAGGACGCGCGCGGCGCTTCCGGTCGTGACGAGCACGACCTCGCCCTCGCCGGCGCCTACCAGATCAATCGCGACGTAATTCTTGGCGGCTTGGGCAGCTCCTTGGGCAGCCGCCGGCTCCTCGCCAAAAGCGAGAGGCGTTACGATAAGCAACTTGTAGGAGTTCAGGCCGGACGACTTGATTGTCGAAACCACCGTCCCGACCACACGCCCGATTTCCATACCACACTCCCTAGATCGATATCGCCAGCGTTCAATCGCCGTCGTTTTCCGGATTGTAGGAGCGCATCGTCCTGAGCGTCATTCTCCCGGGCGGATAAAAAGACGCCGGGCGATTTATCTTGCGGGACCATGGCAACGCCTTCACTAAATGAAGAAGATGACGGTGCTCGCAGAAGGCGCCGCCAAGAGCGCCTGCTAGGGAGAAACAAAAATGATCCAAGACGAAGACGTCCATTTCCACAAAGCGGACGCTGGCGTCCCGAACTGGGCGGAGACCAACTTCTTCGGCTTCTTCAATGCTGAGGCCACGCTAAATGTGGGCGTCTATGCCCTGTTTCGTCCAAATCTTGGGATCGTCAGCTCCACGATCTGCATGAATTCGGGATTTGCCAACACGCCCTGGGAGGCGGACTTCTGCGATCTGCGGGCCTCGATCCCAATCCCCGAACCGCGTGACCTCAGCGATTTCTCGCTCGAGAACTCGCTGCGCATCAAGTGCCTCCGCCCGAACATGGACTGGCACATTGGATACGACGATGGCGAGGGAACGACGATCGATGTCGAGTATCGGTCGATCATGCTTCCCTTTGATATCCATGATCCCGTCATGGACCCGATGAAGGCGAAGGCGCTGAAGGAGGCTGAACAGGGCGCAAATTTGCGTGGGGTACGGCCTACAACGGTCATTTCGACCAGACCGGACATTTCAAGGGCAAAGTCGCGGTCCGCGGCAAATCGTTCCCGATCGATTGTATCTCAACGATGGATCATAGCTGGGGCCCTCGTCCCGAGCGCGGCGCACCCAACATGAGCTGGCTGCACGCGCACTTCTCGCGGGATCTGGCCTTTCACGCCATCTTCAGCTTCGACCCAAAGACCAACGGGCGCGAATTGTCGCTCGCCCATGGCTACGTCGTAGAGAAGGGCAGGGTCTTCGGACTGAAGGCCGCGCACGGCACGACGAAGAGATCGCGCGACCGCTACGCGGACGAGGTCGATCTCGTCCTTGTCGATAGCAGCGATCGGGAATGGAGGTTGCGCGGCAAGGGATTGACCAGCTTTCCCTGGCAATGCTGGCCCAACATGGTGTCGTTCAATGCGCTGGCGCAATGGACCTGCGACAGCCTCACCGGCTACGGGGAAATCCAGGACTTCTTCGAGATGCCGCAGCTCACCGCGTTGAATTCCGAACCCGCGACGCGGGTTCGTGCTGGCGTGGCGGCATTGCCATGAGCGTGCGGGCCGTCCTTTTCGATCTCGACGGAACGCTGGTCCAGACCAGGGAAGCCTCATGGCGTGTGTTTGCGAAGACGAACGCGGCGCTTGCGCTCGGCATCAACACGCAGGCCGAGTTCTTTCGTCTGCTCGAAGACAACATGTTTCATGGCTTGCAGAAGCATTGCGGCGACGACAGACGGGCCAACGAAGCCGCCCAACATTTTCTCGAACTGCTGCAGCGTGAATACAATCCCGACCTCGTGCCGGGGATGGCCGACGTCATACGCGCGTTCGCCGGAAGCTGCTCCCTTGCGGTCATCTCGTCGAATTCCGTGGCGACGATCCGGCGCATCCTGGATCGGGAAAACCTCACGCACTGCTTCTCGCACGTCTTCGGCGGCGACGTCGAACAGGACAAGCGTGCATGCGTGAGACGTTTCCTGTCCGACCGGTCGTACATGGTCAACAGGAATTGCTCGCCGGCCTATCGCGAAGGCCACGAGCCGGAAGCGCCGAGCGCCGACCAGATCGCCCTGATCACCGATACTGTCGGCGATATCAGGCATGCGGTCGAATGCGGGATAAGGGCCATCGGCGTCGCCTGGGGGATGCATGCCGAACAGCAGTTGCTCGCGGCCGGAGCGGAGTTCGTTGCGGTGTGGCCGCAGGAGCTCGTTGCGCACCTTCTGCCCGGGGGCTTTGCCTCGAGTAGCTGCTCGATTGCGCCCGCCGCTGAGGCAGGTTCGATTACCCCTTGCTCCGGCTGTAGCTGCGGTTGCCAGGACAACGATGTGGCCGATGCCGCGGCTGAGCGCAGGCGGCGGAGGATGGCGGCAACCGCCATGCTCGATCAACGCGTGAGCTGCGGCATCGACAGACCTCGCGAGGAAGAGAATGTCGGCGCTCCGGTGGGCAGCGGCGCCGTCGACAAGATTCTTCTGGCCAGTTTACGCCGTCTGCAGGGCGGTGGCCGACCAGCGCTGCGATGACCGGGTTTCCAACGATAGCAACAGAGGGAGGAGTTTAATGAGCTATATCGCGGAAGGGTACAACAGCTTCGAGACCAAGAAAACGCCGTCCGGAATCGTGAAGTATCTTCCAGACCCGAAGTCCGTCATTGCGCTGATCCAGAGCGGAAAGCTGAAAGAGCACATCCTGCTGGTCCAGGGTGGAACGACGACCTTCCTTGCGCCGGCGCTGAGCTTGGGCTCCATCGGCGTGATCACGATGTCCGGTGCGCCGGAATCTCATCTCGGAATCCTGTCCCGCGAATTCCAGATGCCTTGCGTCATGACGGCCTACCTCACCGGCAGCGAGTCCCGCTACGTCACCGGCGGCAACAACGATGCCCACTTCGCAGCGATCATCAAGGCACTCGAAGGCAAGAAGGTGCAGTTGCATTGCGAAGACAGGGAAACGGGGCGCGTCGCTGTCATCGCCTGACTGCCCAATAAACAAATCTCAGTCGAGGAGGAAACGGATGTCTACCTACAAGGACCGCTACAAGTCGGCCGACGACGGTCTGCGATTTCAGGATCTGGTGTATCAGGGCAATTTTAGGGGTATGGACCCCGTGCCCGACGGCATCCTGGGCGATAAGATCCTGCGACAGCGCGCCAAGAGCAAGGTGCTGGAGAAGGTAAGCAAGGAAGACGTGCTCAGGGACCAGTTCACGGTCGACGAGCTGAATGATTTGAACAACTATCTCGCCTGGAACATCTGGGACGTGCTGGTGATGCGCGCCACCGAAGGTGTCTCGGGCATGATACCTCGTCAGGAATACGAGATCTTGGCCTTCATGCACGAATTCTATCGCTGGCCGGAAATCCTGGAGATGACGACCAACGAGATCGGCGCGCAAGGCGTCATGAATATCGGGGCGACGGCGAGACGAGAGATCGGCACCAAGGTGAACTGCGTCCACGACTGGTGCATCGGCGCGGTCGGTTTCGGAATGGGGCGCTGCGGCCTGCTCGCGCTGGAGGCCATTCAGCCGCAGGATTACGTCCGCGAAAGCAACATCATCCTCAAGTTCATGCAGCGCATTCTCTGGGGCAAGCGCCAGGACGGCTATATCCTGAACTCCCAGGATCGCTATCGCTGCCGAATCCATGAGAAGGATATCCTGGACCAACTGACCGGGCAGATCGAGTATTTCGACCCGGGCAGCGACACGCATGATGCGCTGGTGCGGTTCAATGCGGCCGCGGAACTGCTTTCGTTCCTGGATCACTATGATTGCCGCCTGGGACTGGGCGATACCGGTCCCTACGAGCTTCCGGACGGCAAGATCATGATCATCCGCGACCTCTTCACCAACGAGGAGGTCTATGACTGGAGCGACGTCTGCGACCACGAGAACGTGCCGCACTGCTACTCGCTGTGCCTCGTGATCGATCCGGACAAGATGGGTCTCTCGGAGATCCGGGTGAACGACATCTCCACCACGTTCACGCGTCCGAAGAACTACATCGAGCACATCATCGGCGGCGCGGTCTTTGTTCGCGAGAAATGGGACACGCCGATGGGTGAGGTATATCCCGTCAAGATCTCCGAGCTGGAGAAGCGGCTTGAGGGAATCCAGCAGGCGACATTCAAGCTCTATACGAAGTTCGCCCGCATGTCGCGGCGCACGCTGATCACCAACGGGCTGTACGTGTACTATATCGACATGATCCTGCCGCATCTTCGCCTGGCCGGGACCTACGACAAAGCCTGCAAGGACTACGAGTTCTGGGAGATCGACCAGCGCATATCGAACTACTACTATGACATCGTGAAACGTGGCTTTGCGCAGGCGACGGTGCCGCAGAAGATCTTCTCGGGCGAGGGATATCTTCCCTTCCCTGATAATGTGAGCCTGACCAGATCGAAGTATTTCTGGAAATAGCGCTCAAAGCACAGGGACGGGCGAGGCGCGCTTTGCCTCGTTCGTCCTTCGCAGTCGACCGGACAGGTAATGAAAGATCTCAACGAACAAGACTTTATCGTGCTCAATGGCGTCCATCTGAAGAAGATGGCAACCGCCGAGGAAATCGCAGATGCGGTCGGGCTCGACGTTTCGACAGTCGAATCGGTGCTTGGCGCGGCAGCCGGCACCGACTTCTTAATGATCGCCGACGGAAGGCACCTGCTCTTGCCGGAGGGGACGAGTGCGGTCCACGACTATTACCGGACAGCCTATGAGGCGATGCGTTCCAACCAGGTCGTTCTTGCATGGTACGAGCGCTTCGAGACCGTCAACGAACAGTTCATCAAGCAGGTGAGCGAGTGGCAATCAGCCGACGGCGACGAACGCATTCAATCGCGTCTGATCAGGACGGTGGAGCGCCTGACCAAGAACCTGCAGGAGCTCATTCCGCTGATTCCCAGATATGAGAACTACGTCAGCCGGTTCGGCAACAGCGTCGCCAGGGTCGACCACGGCGAGAAGGATTTCGTCTGCAAGCCGACGATCGACTCCGTTCACAATATCTGGTTCGAATTCCACGAGGATATCCTCTCGGTCATTGGGCGCCCACGGGATACATGATGCAATTGCGTGTGATGGCGAATGTGATGGATGACAGCTTCGTTCGGGAAGTGACGGACAGGGACGTCGAGGACGCGCTGCGGTTCGGAGGCAAGGCAAGCGGGCTGGCAAAGATGGCGCGTGCGGGAATACCCATTCCTCCCGCGTTCGTCATTGGCGTCGATGGCTTCCATCAGTTTCGGACCAATGGCGGAAAGATCGACCAACGCCTCCTATCCGAGATCCACGATGCGATCCGCGCTCTGGAAAACCAGTCTGGCCGTTCATTTGCCGGCAGAGTTCATCCCTTGCTCGTCTCGGTCCGCTCTGGGGCGCCGGTCAGCATGCCCGGAATGATGGATACCGTTCTCAATCTCGGGCTGACATCCGCGTCGGCGTTCGCGCTCGCGGGCGGTCCCGGAGGAAGCGGCTTTGCGCTCGACACCTGGCTGCGGTTCTGGCGGATGTTCGCCGACATCGTGTTGGGGATCGATCCATCCGAGCTGATGCAGTCCGTGAAAGACGCGGAGTCTATGGCGCGGAACGATCTCACGCTTGCCTCCTTCGAGAACCTGGAACGCTGCATTCTCGATCAGATTGAATCGGCAGGTGAGACGGCGAGCGCCGATCCGTGCCGGCAACTCGAGCAAGCCGTGGAAGCCGTCTTCCGGTCCTGGGATAGCGCGCGGGCGAAGGCTTACCGGAAGCACCATGGAATCTCCGATGATCTCGGCACCGCGGTGACGGTTCAGGCCATGGTCTTCGGAAATGCGGATGAAAACTCCGGGTCTGGCGTGGCGTTCACCCGCAATCCGAACGATGGCAACAAAGCCCTTTATGGCGAGTATCTCATCGGCCGGCAGGGAGAAGACCTGGTATCTGGAACGCATACGCCGATCGATCTGTCCGAAGCGAGCGCGCTTGACGCCGGCCTGCGGCAAGCCTTCGAGCGGCACAGTGAGACACTCGAACGGCTCTATGCGGATGCCGTGGACATCGAATTCACGGTCGAATCCGGACAGCTATATTTCCTGCAGGTGAGACCAGCGAAGCGAACCGCGGCCGCCGCTATCAGGATAGCGGAGGATCTGGTTGCGGAAGGAGTCATTGAGAGACAGGCGGCGCTGGCGCGGATTACGTCTGAGCAGGTCAGAAAGGTGTCGCGACCGTCTTTCGACGAGGCGGATCTCGCAAAGGCCGCCTTGCTGACGCAGGGACTCGGGTCGTCGCCAGGACACGCCCACGGGGCCGTTATCCTTGACGCCGATCGCGCGGCCGACAGGGCCTTGGCCGGTGAGGCCGTCATTCTCCTGCGTCCGACGACGAGCCCGCAGGACATCAGGGGAATGCTTGCCGCGGGCGGGATCATCACTGCGCGAGGCGGGGCGCTCAGTCATGCCGCCGTGGTTTCCCGCGCGCTCGACCGGCCCTGCATTGTCGGTTGCGACGCCATCGATATCGACCTCAAGCGCAAGACGTTCTCGATCGCCGGCCGGACCTACCATGAGGGCGATCAAGTCTCGATGGATGGAAGCACCGGAAAGGTGTTTGCGGGTGCGGTCAAGCTGAAGGCTGCCGGCGCGGGCCTGCCCGCCCTCAGGCGCATTCTTGAATGGGCGGATGAGAGGTCCGAAGCGTCGGTCTGGATCTCGCCCAAATCGAGCGACGAACTGATCGAATCGACTGAGGCGGGTGTCCCGAGCGGCAGCGTCGTCAGCGTGACCGACCTCATCATTGCGAATGGCCGCATCGGCCGATTTGTCGAATTGACGGTTGCCGCCGGTCCGCCTAATCCGCCGCGCGGCATAGCGGAGGAGATCCGTGCGATCGTGTGCGAGGCCTGTGCCCCGGCGCTTGCGGGAGCTTCGGGACGCGTGCTGCAGTTTCGGCTGCCCCGCGTGAGCTCGGACCGCGCGCGGCGCTTGATCGAGAATTGGCAGGAGCTGCCGCCGGGCTTCTTCCTGCCTCTCGGCTCCATGACCTATCTGCGCGCGATTCTGCTGGGAATATCGGCCGCGGCAGAAAGGGCCAGGCACGAAGGCGCTGCCGTGCTGATCGGCGGCATCTCAGCTTGCTCGGAATTTGCGACTTTCCAGCGCGAAGCCGAACAGGCGGGGCTGCGTGCGGGCGCCATGATCCAGAACGTGATGGCGCTTGACGACATCGTTCAGATCACGGAGACCGGCGCGCCGATCTGGGTCGACGCCGGGGATATCGTCCGCACGGTGTGTGGTCTCCCGATTGAAGTGCAGCAATCGTTGGATGTGCTGGACCAGTACGCGAACGAAAAGCTCATTCGAGCGAATCCTTTCCGGCGCCTTCCGCCCTATGTGGCGAACCTGCTGTCGGCAGCCGCCATGGCTGCAGAGCGGGGCGCTTCCTTAGGGATTGAGGGCAGCACAGTGCCGCCTGAACTGCTGGTCGAGCTTCATCGCATCGGATTCCGCCGCTTCTCGGTCCCGGTAGGACGGCGCGACGAAGTCCGCTTTTCGCTCGGACGCTTGCAGAAGGAGTAAGCCATGGCGTTGCAGGCTCTTGGTTTGGTCGAGACGCGAGGATTGGTGGCCGCCATCCAGGCCGCCGACGCCATGGTCAAGGCGGCCAATGTCAAGCTCGTCACCCGGCAGCAGCCTGGCGGCGGGCTCATATCGATCATCGTGCAGGGTGACGTTGGAGCGGTGAAGGCCGCCGTCGATGCCGGCGCGGCGGCTGCGAGCCAGATCGGAAAGGTCGTTTCCACACATGTCATCCCGCGTCCACACGACGGGATGGAGGATATCCTGGAGAGACCACCGGTTCGATAGGGCGCACCTTTCCTGAACTTGACGGCACGCCCGATACGGACGCTCACGCACGGCCGCCATTTCCCTTGGCGCGGCGCAGCAGCTCCACCACTTCCCGATCCGAGATCTGGTTGAAATCCCGGTAGTGCATGCCGACTGCGAAGAACGACTCAGGAGTCATCAGGCAAATGATGTCGTCCGCCTCCGCCTTCAGGCTCACAAGCGTTTCGGTCGGAGCGACCGGCACCGCGAGCACGAGCCGGCGCGCACCTGCCCTGGAGAGCGCCTTGAGCACGGCCCTCATCGTTCCACCGGTCGCGATGCCGTCGTCGATCACGATCACGGTGCGGCCGGCAATGTCGACGGGTGGCTCGCTGTCGCGATAGAGGCGCCGCCGCCGCTCGATCTCGGCGAGCTGGCGGGATGTCTCCGCCTTGAGATAGCCCGCGCCAGGCTCGATGGCGCGAACGATCTCGTCGTTCATCACCACCTGCGGCTTGGGACCGTCGACCACCGCGCCGAGTCCGAGCTCTTGATGACCGGGCGCACCGATCTTGCGTACCAGCACGACATCGAGCGGCGCGTTCAGCGCCTGCGCGACCTCGAATGCGACCGGCACGCCGCCGCGCGGCAGTGCCAGCACCACCGGGTTGTCGTTCTTGAACTTCATGAGCGTCGGCACGAGCCGGCGTCCGGCCTCGCGCCGGTCGGCGAAAATGCGCTCGTCGCAGGTTCCCGTCAGCGGCGATGACAGGAAACGGCGGAACCAGCGTTTGGCATGCTCGATGACCTCCTCGAGCGCGCCGGGCTCTTCAAACAAATGACTGGCTCGCGGCACGACGACCAAATCCTTCTCGCAGGAAAGCGCGGCGAAGGCCGCTCGGTTGAGCGGAATGACCGGCAGGTCGGCGCCGCCCACGATCAACAGCGTCGGCGCGGTGACGGCGCGCAGCGCCTCGCCGGCGAGATCGGGCCGTCCGCCGCGCGAGACCACTGCGCCGACATTCTGTCGTTCGGCGGCGGCGACAAGTGCGGCCGCGGCCCCCGTGCTTGCGCCGAAATAGCCGACGGGAAGGGTTGCGAATTCGGGCCTGGCACGAACCCAGTCCGAGGCCTCGGCGAGGCGTGACGCCAGCAGACCGATATCGAAAACGTTGCCGCGGTTGCGGTCTTCCTGCTCGCTGAGGAGATCGAGCAGCAGGGTGGCAAAACCAGCCTCGCGCAAGCCCGCGGCCACCTGATTGTTGCGCGGGCTGTTGCGGCCGCTGCCGCTGCCATGCGCGAAGATCACGATGGCAGTCGCGCCCTCGGGCGCGTCCAGTATGCCGGCGAGATGATGCGGACCGATGTTGACGTCGCTGATCTGCGCTCGTCCGCCCGTCATGATCAGTCCTCGGCAGGAGAAAGGGCCACGCTGCGTTCCCTCTGCGACTGTAACTCAGGCCGGAGGTGGATGTTCCTCCGCATCCCATGTGCCGCTGTCGGTGAGAATCTCTCACCGCCACTCGGCGCAGCGAGGGAAGCACCAAGAAGGATCGGCCGACATTCCGCGGAAAACCTCCCTCGCTCCCCTTTTCAGCCGCCTTCATGGGAAGAGCGCGCTCACGTGATACCCTCGACAGCGCGCAGCGCGGGTACCACGAAGTCGATGAAGGCGCGCACTGCAGGTCTTAGGAAGCGCGACGTCGGATAAGCGACGTAGAGTTCGCTCGCTCGAATCTCGTACTGCGGCAGCACCTGCACCAGACGTCGCGCACGCAGTTCTTCCGTCACCAATGGAAGCTGTACCGGACCCAGGCCGCGGCCCGCCAGCAAGGCCGCAATAAGGACCCGTGCGTTGTTGGTCTTCAGCACGGGCTGGACTGGCACTTCGATGGTTCTGGCGCCGTTGGAGAGCGTCAGTGTTCCTCGACGAGATAGCACCGCGTCAGTGACAACGAGCGCATGGTCCGTCAGTGCCTGGCAGCGCCGGACCGGTCCATGCTCTGCTATGTACTCAGGTGTCGCAACCAGGATGCGCTTGATGAGGCCCACCTTGCGCAGGACGGTACTTTGGTCCATCGGGCGTCCGATGCGAACCGCCAGGTCAATGTCTTCATGCACGAGGTCGGCCGCCCTGTTTTCCAGCGTGAGGTCGATCGATACGGTCGGGTGCTGCTTTTGGAAGTCCATGACGATGCGGTGCAGATGGCTTTCACCAAGGCAGACAGGGCCGTGAATGCGCAGCTTGCCACCGACTTCGCCCATATCACGGCGTACCATCTCCACCGCCGCATCGATGGCTGCCAGAGAGGTTCCGCCTGCTTCATAGAGCATCAGGCCTTGCGGGGTTGGGCGCACCGCGCGCGCGGTCCGCTCGAGCAGGCGCGCACCGGCGTGCTGCTCAAGGTTACGCAACAGCTTGCTCACCGCGGGCTGTGAGACGCCCAGGTCACGGGCAGCGGCGGTGATGGAGCCGCGCTCGACAGTGCGCACGAAAGCACGAAGGGCGGCGGTCAGATCCATTCATAACACCTGGTTATGCAGATCATTCGCTCATAGCGGATAGACGCGGTGCGGTCCATGATGAACATTCCGCGCAAGAACTCGGCCAAGATGAGGTGCACGATGGAGCTCGACCGGCGATCGCTGTTGTTCGGAGGATCACAGATACTGCTCGCGGGCGCGGCCGCGACGGGACTGCGGTCCGTCTCTGCTCAAGAGAAGCTCGATAGCGCGGAGCCCACTAAGATACCGGCCGGGATGTCTAGTCGTTTCGTCGATGTGAATGGCATCCGCATGCACTACGTTGCCATGGGATCCGGCCCTGTCCTCGTTTTGCTGCACGGGTGGCCCGAGACTTGGTTTGCTTGGCGCGGCATCATGCCGCGACTGGCCAGGAAGTTCACCGTGGTTGCGGCTGACCTGCGTGGGTCCGGATTATCGGAACGCACCGACGCTGGATACGACAAGCAGACGATTGCCGAGGACATACGCGCATTGATCGCTCACTTGGGACCCGCTCCAGCCCACGTGGTCGGTCACGATATGGGCGGCAAGGCGGCCTATGTCCTCGCCCACCTTTACCCGCAAGCCGTTTCCAGGCTGGTACTCGTCGACTGCCTGCTTCCGGGAACCGAGAATTTGGACGCCCTGCGCGGTGGAGCCTGGCACTATGGATTTCACATGGCGTCGGAGTTTCCGGAGATGCTGACCATGGGTCGAGAGCGCGACTACATCCGCGCGCAGATTCGGGCCTGGTCGCACAACAAGATGGCCATTTCCGAGGATGCCAAATCAGAGTTCGCCTATCATTACGCCCGCCCCGGCGGAATGACAGCCGGGTTCAACTACTATCGAGCGCTGCGCCAGGATGCGCGGTTCGCCGAGGCGTTGCGCGGACGCAAGCTGACGCCACCTGTGATGACCATCACCGGGCGTTATGGCGTCGGCGACAAGCTCGCCGAATCCTTGCGCGGTCAGGCTGCCGATCTCACGAGTGTCGTCGCGGAGGATAGCGGTCATTTCGTTGCCGAGGAGGTTCCGGATTTCTTCTGCGAGAAGCTGGAGACATTCCTGGTGGGTTGAAGCTTGATGACGTGGACAAGCGGCGCGAAATCTAACGCGTTACTGAAACGCGACCTCGGCGAAACTCCGGAGCTTGCGCGAATGCAGGCGCTCCAATTGTTGCTCCCGCAATCTCTCGAGCGCCTTCAGGCCGATCTCAAGATGCTGGCCGACGCGCTGCCGATAGAACTCGCTTGCCATGCCCGCGAGTTTGATCTCGCCATGGAGAGGCTTGTCCGACACGCACAGCAGCGTGCCGTAGGGAACGCGGAAACGAAAGCCGTTGGCGGCGATCGCCGCCGATTCCATGTCGAGGGCGATCGCGCGCGATTGCGACAGACGCCGAATGACCGAGCGATCGCCGATCTCCCAGTTGCGATTGTCCACGCTTGCGACCGTTCCCGTGCGCATCAACCGTTTCAGTTCGAAGCCTTCGAGCCCGGTCACTTCACCCACCGCTTCCTCGAGCGCGACCTGCATCTCGGCCAGCGCCGGTATCGGCACCCAAAGCGGCAGCTCATGGTCGAGCACGTGATCCTCGCGCACATAGCCATGCGCGAGCACGTAGTCTCCGAGCCGCTGCGTATTCCTGAGACCGGCGCAGTGTCCCAGCATCAACCAGGCGTGCGGCCGCAGCACCGCGACATGGTCGGTGATGTTCCGTGCATTGGACGGACCGGTCCCGATGTTGATCAGGGTGATGCCCCGATAGCCGGCCTCGACCGAATGAAAGGCCGGCATCTGCGGCATGCGCTCCGGAGCGATCCCGGTCGTACCGCCGCCAAGGCGCGTATTGCGCGTGATCACGTTCCCCGGGCCGACGAAGGCGTCTGGGCCGATCTGGCCTGAAGCCAGACGCTTCTGGCTCAACTCGGCGAACGCATCGATGTAGAACTGGTAGTTGGTGAAGATCACGAAGTTCTGGAAGTGCTCCGGATCCGTGCCGGTGTAGTGATAAAGCCGGCGCAACGAATAATCGATGCGCGCCGCGCGGAACAACGCCAGCGGCTCGGGAGCGCCGGGCGCAAGCTCGAGCGTGTCATTGGCGATCGCGTCGTCGATGGCGGCCAGGTCAGGCACATCGAAGAGATCGCGCAGCGATCGCATCACGTTCGATTTGTCGCCGGGAGTGAGTGCGGCTTCGATGTTGATGTCGCGACGATAGGCGAAATGAATCGGGATCGGCTCGTTCGACTCGCCGACTTCCACCGGTACGCCATGATTGTCGATCAATCGTGCGATCTGCTCGGTGAGGTAGGTGCGGAACAGGTCCGGTCTCGTCACCGTGGTTTCATACACCCCCGGCCTTGCGACGAAGCCGTAAGCGAGGCGCGAATCGACCCGCACATAGGTCGAGGTCGCAATGCGCACGAACGGATAGTTGGCGCGCACGCGCGCCGCGAGCGGCCCGCCATTGGCGTAGGCCTCGAAGTGTTCCCGCAGGAAGCCGGTATTACGTTCGTAAATCTCTTCCAGGCGGGCAACCGCTGCAGCGGCGTCCGTGAACGCTTCGGTTGTAATCCGCGGCGGGGTCAGCATGGTGAGGGCGGAGCACATTGTCGTTACTATGGCAGATTCTCGGGAGCAAGAAAGGGGGATCGCTGGCGCGAGTTGCGCAAAGCGCCTCCGCCGCTTGGCGGCACGGCTTGCGCTGCGATCGCAAAGGTCACGCGCAATTGAGCGTCCTGCCGGCCTGTTCCGCCAATTGCTTACAATCGACCTGCGGTGCTCATCACCACGTCAGGCACGACCGGCGAACCCAAGTTCGTCATTCACACCGCGTCCAGCCTGGCGGAATCGGTGGACCTCATGAGGAACAATTGGGAACTTGCGGGACAGGACGGCATCGCCATGCCCTTGCCCCTGGCGCATATGAGCGGGACTGCCGTTTTCTCGGTGTGTATCTATAGCGGCACTCCGTTCGTGCTGATCGAGAGCTTCGACGCCGACACCGTGCTCGATGCGATCGAGAAGTACCGTTGTACCTTGCAAATCGGTTTTCCCGCTCAATATGCCGCGCTGCTTGAGCGCCAGCGCGCCCGGCCGCGCAACCTGAAGTCGCTGCGCTATTGCCTGACCGGAGGCGATTCCTGTCCGGTGGAGCTGCAGCAACAGGTCACGGCCGCTTTCGGTGCTCCGCTCTATAACGTCTGGGCGGCGACGGAAGCCGTCGGCAATCTCGGCTACGCTCTGCGGCCCGGTCCCGTAATGAGGATCACGAGGCCGGCGGAAGTCCGGGTGGTCGACGACGATGGCAACGATGTCGTCGATGGCGAGCCCGGCGAGCTCCTGGTCCGCGGTCCGAATCTGTTCGTCGGCTACTGGAACGATTTGAGGGCGACGGCGGACAGCCTGAAGGACGGCTGGTATCGCACCGGCGACCTGGTGCGGCGAGAGGGGCAGCGCGAACTCCTGTTCGTCGCGCGCAAGAAGGACATCATCATTCGCGGCGGCACCAACATCTCGCCTATCGAAATCGAGCAGGCGGTCGCCGCCCTTCCTTCCGTCAAGGAAGCGGCCGTGGTCGGTGTGCCGGACGCCGTGCTCGGACAGCGCGTGATCGGTTTCATCTCGCTCGCAAAGGGAAAGAGCGAGAAAGTCGTTCCGGGCATCCTCAGCGACGTGGCGACCAGGCTTGCCGCCTACAAAGTGCCTGAGCATCTCATCGTGCTCGACGCCTTGCCGCGCAATGCGCTGAGCAAGGTCGACCGGAACACGTTGCAGGCGATGGCGATCGAGGGCGACAAGGTGTCCCGTTCTCGGGCAGACGAACAACCATCGCGGCGCGCGAGCTAGGCCGTTCGCGCATTCCGGAATAATGAGAAGGTCGTTGGCGGATTAGCGAAGGCTAGCCCGCCGACGCCATTTGTGTGGTGGACTACGTCGCTACGGTCCGCCCTGGACCAAGAGTCCTGCGATCTTTCCGTTCGGCGCCAGCGTAATCCTCCAGATCGATAGGCCATTGGCATATTTGGCCTCGTACACATCCCAGCCGCTGTTACCCACTCCCCTGAAGGAGATCGATTGCAATTGTCCCAATTGTTCCAGGCCGCGCTGGAGCCCAGTCAGTTGCTGACGGGTCGCGGCTGCCAATTCCGGCGTCATTGCGTCGTAGTTCGGCTGCGCGGCCCGAATGGCTTCGATCGTGCGACGCAGCGCCGCCTCGCTGCCCGGTTGGGCAGTGCCGTCCTTTATTCGCTTCGTGAGCTGCTCCACCATTTTATCGGCTTCAGCCTTGTCGATCCGTTTTGCCACTTGCTCGTGACCGTTCTGATGCAGCACGAGCGCAGTTACCTGTCCCTGCGGGTCGGTCACAAAGGAAATCTGGGCATGCACGACCTTGGCGAAGAATTTGCTGGCGCTTTCGGGATAGACTTGCACCGGCTGCTGGCCAGTGATTTGCGTGAAGAGTTGATCGCCTTGCCGCGTGACCGTGAAGATCAGCCTCGCTAGCTGATAATAGCCTACGTAGTTGTTGAGCAACTTTGCATCGATCGGAACCTCGGTGCGCGGCTGTTCCTGCTCGGCCTTGCGCTTGGCGATCGTGTCGGGATCGGGCGTCATCGCACTATTATCCGCGGTTGGAGGGGACGGGGCCTGGGCCACTACGCCGGACGAGACTGCCACCAGCGGCAGGACACAGGCGATGATCGCCGCGCGCGCCTTCCAGTCGATCTTTCTCGGCAACCGCGTTTCCGCCAGGAGCTGTTCAACCCGCCGCGCGACGGTCTCCGCTCTCGCCATCGCCAGGTTGGTCGAACCGCTTGGTCCACGTCCCAGCCGGACGAGAAGCTCAGCATAGCGTATGCGATCTTCGATGTCCTCGATCGCCGCAGCGTCGCTTCTGACCTCCGCCAGGTAGATGATCCGGCTGTTGAGCCACCACGCTAGCGGATTGAACCAAAACACAGCTCTGTTGATTGTCGCCAGCAGCACAAAATAGAAATCGCCTCGACGCACATGCGATTCCTCGTGGACCATGATTGCGCGCCGGTCCAGGACATCCCAGGTGCCGT
The DNA here is from genome assembly GCF_004296405.1 of Bradyrhizobium sp. Leo170. Taxonomy (GTDB): domain Bacteria; phylum Pseudomonadota; class Alphaproteobacteria; order Rhizobiales; family Xanthobacteraceae; genus Bradyrhizobium. The sequence goes on along the minus strand of NZ_PSRR01000016.1, from coordinate 17,064 downwards.
AGTGCTTGGGCAGGAGGATGGTCGAGCCGAATGTCCCGGGTGCCTTGATCGCAGGGCTCGAGCGCACGTCCTTGCCTGCAGTCCAATCCTCGTAAACCGGATCGGCCGATATTTGCAGCCGCCAACCGAGCGCGGTGCCAACCGCCAGTCGCAGCAGGAGCCAGCCGGCAACCAAGAGATAGATCGAGGTGGCAAGCAAACGCCAATCGAAGTGCTGCGATATCGTGCCATGCGGCCCGACGGAAGCGGGAGCAAGATCGGAAGCGAGGGAGGAGATCGACATATCTCCCGTCAGGATGAGGAGAGCTGGTGGGACGTCAGTCCCGACAGTGAACATCGGCCGGCCGACCATAAGAGGGGATGCAAGAGAGGCGATCAGCACCAGCCGCCATGTCGACATCAGGATATGCGGATTAAAGATGCGCAGCGCCTTCAATCCGATCCAGATCGCCACGATCAGGACGGACGAGCGGATCGCGGCTTCAAGGATTGCCAACATTACTTCCTCTCGTTCTTTGCCTGTCCAATCTTCTTCGATAGCTGCTCGAGTTGTTTCTTGTTCAGCATCTTGGCGTCGACGATGCCAACGAGCACATCTTCGATCGAGCCGTTGCAGAACCAGTCGGCGATGCGCCGGACCGCCTTCGCCGCCACCTTCCGGCGATCCTGAACGGGACGAAACAGAAATGTTCGCCCCTCGACGTCGTGCGTGATGAAGCCCTTCTCCTCCAGCCTGCGCAGCACCGTGCGGACGGTGGATTCCTTTAACGGCCTATCCAGCCGCTCGCGCACCGCTTCCGCGGTGATAGGCGCATGAGCCCAGACGAGCTGCATCACCTCTCGTTCGAGCTCGCCGAGCTCCGGCAGATCATCTTCCATCGTATTGCGACCCATGATAACGTTACAGCGTGTAGCATATAGCGACCGAACAGTCAATGATCATGCCCGCACCGTCCCGCGGCGCGGAGACGCCATGTCTCTGCCGCGGGGTGCGAGTGCATGCTGCTTCCAGGACTCAAGGGACGGCCACGCCAGAGCCATCACGGGCAGATTGTCCACGGGCAGCTCACATCCGTCGCGATCGTGATATCAGAGGATGGACGATACTTCGTGGAAGGAGGAAGCATGCGCCAGGATTTCTGGTTCCATCATCCGTTTCGGGTGCGCTATTCCGAGGTCGATGCGCAGGCTGTGGTGTTCAACGCGCACTACCTGACTTATTTCGACACGGCGATCACCGAGTATTTTCGCGCACTCGGCTATGACTATCTCGGCGAGGTCGCAAGGACCGGCGTCGATTTCCACCTTGTGAGGTCGGTCGTCGAATACAAGGCGCCGATCCGGTTCGACGAGGAGGTCGATGTGTGCGTGCGGGTCGCCAGGATCGGCCGATCCTCGATCACGCTTGCGCTCGCAATTTTCGCCAAGGGCAGCGACGATCTCCGCTCCGCCGGCGAAATCGTGTGGGTATGCACGGACCAGCGGACCCATGGCTCGGTCGCCGTAGCAGAGCCGTTGCGGGCGCTGATTGCAAGCCGCGAGAAGGCTCTCGCTCAGGCGTGATCGGCGGGCGTCGGCGGGCGCGCGCCAGCCGGCCAATGTTGCGCCTGGTTGCAGGTGCAAGCTGATCGCGGATCAGACCGCGACATTGCGGTCCTCGTCGACGACGGTCAGCCGGACATTGCCCTGCAGAATGTAGGCCCACTCCGCTTCCTTGTGCCAATGCAGTTCGCGCACCACGCCCGAATCGAGGCGCATGTTGACGCCGGCCATCGATTTGGCGACCGGCAGTTCGCGCACTGTCACCTCGCGTGCCCAGCCGCCGTCCTCGAGGCGATTGTGGGCCATGCCGAAGGAGAATTTGAGATTCGGGAGCGAGCCGTTGTCGGTTTCCGGCGGCGTGAGGATATCGGGGTTCTGGTTGTCGAGCAGGGCGTTGCGGGGACCCGGATCGGTTGCGCCTTTGGCGCCGCGGATAGGCTGCCTTAGATGGCTGTCGGATATGAATTTCTCCCTGACGTGATGAACGATGAGGTGCGAAATGCACTCGCTTCGCGGCGAGCGTGCCAAGCTATGCCGAGGATGCGGGGAAATATTTCCGCGACGCACGCCTTTTGCCGAAATGCCACAATCGTGGCGGATCATTTGAGCGGCGCTAGAGCATGATCCGGAAAAGTGGAACCGGTTTTCGCGACAAACGCGAAGCGTTTGCGCGGAGATCATGCTCAAACAGAGAGCTGAGATCATGATCCGATTCTGTCTAATCGGATCATGATCTATGCTTCGCCGAGCGGCCTCGCGGTCATCATCGGGCCATTCGGAAAACGGCTATGGAAATCGGAAAGATCAGGTGCGAGGCGGGCGGTATCGCTCTTCAGATGCGCGTTCGATCGAAGATCCGGATTTCGTTGATGCAATGAGCCAGCCGGCTGACATGGCTGCCGCCGCTCGAAGCCCGGACCTCGATCCGGCGCGCGCGCTCGATCTGCTGGTGACGGTTGCGACATTGCTGTTCGCGAACGGCCAGACGACCGAGCGCACGACCGAATGTGTCGAGCGGCTGGCGACAGCGCTCGGCTTTTCTGCGCGGGTCCTTCTGCGCTGGGACGAAGTGACCGTCGCGATCGAGAATGGCGGCGGAGCGGCGAGCACGACCGTCGAAGCGAGGCCGGTCGGCATCGAGATGGGAAAGGTCGCTGCCGCAACCGCGTTGATTGACGATTTCTGCGATCACCCCTCCGCGCCAGAACCGCTGCGGTCCGCGCTAGCGCAGGTGCAGGCCCACCCGCCCGTCTCGCTCATTCGCTTCGCATCCTTCGCCGCCATCGGCGCCGCTGCGCTCGGCATCATCTTCGGCGCCGCCCACCTGGCCAGCCTGATCGTCATCGCTGTCAGCGCCGGCCTCGGCGCCTGCCTGCGCCGCTGGATTGCTGGATGGAGCCATAACCCGTTCGCCCAGCCGCTCGCCGCTGCGCTGCTCGCCGGCGCGATCGGCGCGCTGGTCGTCGATCTCCAGTTCTCCTCCAGCCTGCAGCGGCTGGTCGCGGTCTGTCCCTGCATGGTGCTGGTGCCGGGCCCGCACGTCCTCAACGGCACGATCGACCTTGCGCGTGGACGCCTGGCGCTCGGGATCTGCCGGGTGGTCTATGCGAGCCTGATCATCTTCGCGATCTGCATCGGCCTGCTCGCCGGATTGTCGTTCGGCGGGACCAACCTGCCGGCATCGGCGCCGTCGCCGCCGGTCCCTTTGATCTATGACGTGATCGCTGCGGGTGCGGCGGTGGCCGCCTATGGTACCTTTTTCTCCATGCCATGGCGGATGCTGTCGGTCCCGATCCTGATCGGGATGTTCGCCCATGGCGTGCATTGGGCGCTCTTGGCCAAGGCCGGCGTTGGCCTGGCGGGCGGCGCCTTTATCGCCTGCCTCATTGTCGGAGCGATCACCACGCCTGTGGCAGAACGTCTCAGGTTGCCCTATGCGGGGCTTGCCTTTGCATCGGTGGTTTCGCTGATCCCGGGCGCGTTCCTGTTCCGGATGGCGGATGGGCTCCTCGAACTCGTCGCGAGCGGGGGTGACGTTTCCCCGAGTTTGCTGCAGGCAACGCTTGCAGATGGAATCAATGCCTTCCTGATCACGCTTGCGATCACCCTGGGGTTGATCTTGCCGAAGATGTTGATTGGGTATCGTTTCGACAAACGGTTTACTGGGAGCGGCCGAAGCGCGTAGAATTTGAATCGCATCCCTGCGCAAGACATACGCTTTTGCAATCTGTGCACTATATTGATGGGGTGCCGCTATCGTAACTGTCGAGCAGGTGATTGGGATGCGCCTATTATTGCTTATCAATTTGACGGCCGTTGCCGTGGCGGGAGTCGCCGTGGCTCAGACCGACGAGCCGCCGATGTCCCTTCCGCCCGTAAGCGTCGATCCGCAGCGGAATAATTTGCCGCCGGCTCTCGACCTCGGGCCGCAGCAGGGATCAGGAAACAACAGCGTCGTCCGCGGCAATGCCGGCAACGCCGGCAATGCCAAAGGCGGCTATGACGATCTCAACAAACGCTTGATGGGCGAGGTCAACAAGGTCAATCCTCCGGTCACGAATCAGGCGCCGATCGACGCGCGATCGCCGGACATCCGTGTCGGCGTTATCAACATACCGGCGGTTCAGCAGCAGTACGGGCAGAATTTCGGCATTTCGGCCCGGCCGTACCGCCCGCCGCCGCTTGTCTACTCGGCCCCTTTGGGACGGCATTAGACGTTTAAGCAGAAGGCGCCTGAGCGGCGCGGGTTGCTGACCTGCCGCTCAGGCTCGATCGAGGGCGTCCTGGGTCCGCGGGGGACGACTATCGGTCGCTATCGATCATTGCTGCTTTCTCTGATCGTCCTGGTCAGCGTCTCGCGGATGTGGCGATGACTGATCCGCCGGACCTCCAGTGTCGCGACTCGTTACCACCGACGGACGAACATGCTGTTGACGCTGCTCTCGCGCGCTGCTTGTGCTGTGCTCTAAAGCGAATTACGGGTCTGGTCGGATGAGAACGTCAATACTTTCAAGTTCGTTGATTAAACGGATCTGGAGTCTGGTTTAGGTAAACTCCGACTCCCCCATCGTCCGACGTTGTCGAATTCCGAGTCCCGTCGGACCGTCAGTGGGGCCGGGCTTGGTAGTAACCGGACATTCGGCCGGACGCACAAGTCTGAGAAGAGCCAGTAGCAGTCCCTTTCGTCCGGATCAGCGAGTGCTGCCGTCGCCAACGAGATGCTCGCGGAAGAATCTGATGATGCTCGCGTTGAAGTCACGATAGGCTTTCGCTCTGCGATCGGTTGGCACCGTTGTCGCCGGGATAATTGATGGCAGCTACGACAAATCCTGCGTCGGCGAGTGCCTGTCCAACGTCATCGTGACCGCCGAACCAACCGCCTCGGCCGTGAGCGACAATGATCAGTGGCAGCTTGGTGCCGGTGACAGGACAGTCCTTCACGCCCTGCAGGGATTCGATAAAATTCATCGCAAGTTTGCCGAGCGGCACACGTTGCGGCCCTGCTGCGCATGGATACCAAACGGCGCCTGCTAGACTGGGATCGGTATCGAGAAGTTGGATGCCCGCCGCCCGCGCAGACGAGGCCAAACAACAAAGTACGGCGACGGAAGCCCAATACATTCTGAGCATAAAAGCAGCCCCAAATTCGGCAAAATGGAACCATTAGATCAAAGATGACAGAACTGTGTCGCGTTCTTCGCCCAACGTGAATGACCGCTGTGGGGCAAAATGTGACCTCGTCGAAAGGGCTGCTTCTTGTGCAAAGCGGACATTCGGTCGGACCCACGAGTCTGAGAAGGGCCAATTCCGGACTCATGCGATGCAGCAGAGTGGCCGCTTATTCCATTACCTCGTCGACGAGGGGGAGAGACGCGTGGGCGCGTCGAGGCCAAGCACCTTCAGTTTTGAGGTTGATCACAAGCTCGTATTTTGTGGCGGCCCGATACGTACCAAATAGACAATTGTTTCGATGCTGTTTCGCAGCGAGCTAGAACATTGTTCCACTTGAGCGTGGGCCTCGCGTTCAGCCGTCTACTTCGAGGCGGCGACCCCTTGCTGCGCGCTTTACCAAGACGATATGAGACATGGCGCATCCGCCGACGACGGCATAGTGCGTCTGCAAATCGCCAGTTCAAAAAGCCCAAGGAATCAATTCTTAATTGGGAGTAGCGATCATGCCTGCCAGAACCACCGTCGAAGCCTTCATTGCCCATGTGATTTCCGGCGACCACGTCGGCGCAATCCGCGACTGGTATCACGATGACGCGTGGACGCAGGAAAACCAAGCGCCGCCCCTCCAAGGGGGCCGGGAGGCGCTGATGAAGCGTGAGGCCGCGATGATGGAGCGCAGCCAATCGGTTAGAACCGAACTACTTGGCGGTCCGATGATTGAAGGCGACCAGGTTGCGATTCGCTGGCGCTTCACCTTCGTCTTCAAGGATGGAGGCAAACTGCAACAGGAAGAGGTCGCATGGCAAACCTGGCGAGGTGAGAAGATTGCCACAGAAACATTCTTCTATGACCCGGCACAGCGCGGTTGACACACGCTTGATGTGTCAACATCGTCGTGTGGGGGGCCGCGCCGGGTCGTTATGTTTCCGCGTTGGCCTCATTGCCACCTGCCCTGCGCGCACGCGAAGTCTGGCCGCTGGTCTCTCGTGAGCATCACCGCCGCACAATCGCCGCCACCTGCGAGAGTCGGCCGCCGAGACCGTCGCCCTGCTTCCGCGCCATCCTGATCGTCCGCTTTCGGGAGGAGACAAGTAGTCCTGAAGGGCCGAGATGGGTCGCATGCTGGCGGGCGGCTCAGCAGCCGTTTCGGAGCGAGCTAGAGTTCCTTCCTGCCGATCACAATTTGACGTCAGCACAAACCGGTTGGCGTATGGTGTACCACCGTTTGAACCGTCCATAGGGCGGCCCGGGTGATGGCGGTCCGAACGTTATTCGTCCCAACCCAGAACATTGGCCGGGATGTGGCGGTGTAAAAGATGACGCAAAATCATCAATTCGCGATTCTCTTTCCGTTGATGGTTGGCGTAGGCGCAGTCGTATGTACGATCTTCGTCCATGCGCTCGCGATGGTCGCGACGGTAAACCTCTTTCGCTATGAGAGGAAACGCGGGCGCGCAGGCAGCGGCGCCTTGATCGATCTTTCAATCCTGGCGCTGGCTATATCTTTCGCGTTCGTAGCGCACCTGATTGAGATCGCTTTATGGGCAGCGTTGCTCGTCCTCTGTGGAGAATTTAAAGAATTCGGAATCGCCTACTACTGCTCGGCGGTCAACTACTCGACTCTGGGCTACGGGGATGTGCTTCTGACCCCGTCGTGGCGGTTGCTGGGACCGCTGGAGGCAACGAACGGAGCGCTCATGTTCGGTGTTTCGGCCGCAATGGTCTTTGCTGTTATACAACGCTTGGTTCTGGCTAGGTTTGAGGATCTTAGGCACTGAGTATTTGTCAGAATCGTTGCTATCTTGACGTGCCTGGCGAACGAAAGGTGGATCGCCAAGATGATTGAATGTAAATCCGGTGGGCGGAGCGGCATCGGGCGCAAAGACAGAGAGGCGATATATGCCTGCACCGATCTCATCGATCCTGGTTTCCATGACAAGCTCTCCCAACAGTGACCTTACGGTCGATTAGCGGCCGAGTTGTGGATGTGCCGGATCGGCGGCTCCGTGCCAATACGCGACATCGTTCTGTCACCTCGTCGGCGCGCGGCATCCGGCAAGGACACCTTATTCGGCACCGATATGTGCGCCTTTCTCAGCCACCGAACGCTTCATCAGCAGCACCGCAAGTATCGGCGCCAGCATCACCACGGCCAACAGCCAAAAGACATCGAAATAAGCAAGTGACGATGCCTGCTGCTGCCGCAAGTTCTCGAGCGCCTGCCAGGCCAGTTGCTGCGCTGCGGACGGGTCGCCGGTCTGCTGCAGGAACACTGCCTGGGCCTGATGGAGGAAGGAAGCCACATTAGCGTTGAAGGAATCAAGGGACTCGCCAAGCCGCAGGGTGTGAAACTGGTCGCGGCGCTCCTGAATTGCCTGCGCCAGCGATGTCCCCACACTGCCTCCCTCGTTGCGAAGCAGACTGAGCAGACCGACCGCCGCTCCACGTAACAACGGTGGCGTATAGAGATAGGCCGCTACATTCGCAGGCGCAAAGCACATCGAGAGTCCGAAGACCAGCATCACCCGAGGCCAGACGACCTGGCCCGGGCTGATGTCGAGGTTCATTTGCGACATCCAGTAGTTTCCGACCGCCATGACCAGCAGGCCGGCGGCGATCAACCACCGGGCATCGGTCCCTCGGCCAAGTGCCAGGCCGACAAACGGCATTGCCAAAAGCGCGGCGAACCCAGCCGGCGACATGACCAACCCCGCGCTGAGAGCATCATAGCCGAACAGAGATTGAAGCAGGGCTGGCAACGATGTGCTGGCGGCGTAGAGGACTGCGAAAGCGCAAAAGATGATGAAGCAGCATGCAGCGAAATTTCGCTCCCGCAGGGGGCGGAAATTGACCACTGGGCTGGGGTGGCGTAACTCCCAGAAGATCAGCGCGGTCAGACCCACAACGACAAGAATTGCCAGTGTCTGCACACGCCAGAACGGATCGCTCAGCCAGTCCCACTCCTGTCCCTTGCTGAGCATCACCTCCCAGGAGACCATGACGATCACCAGGAGTGACAGGCCGAGTACATCAAAACGCAACGGCTGCCTTCTCAATTCCAAACGCTGCCTCGTGAGATAGTCCGGATCCCGGAGTAGCGCATAGCAGGCAGCAAGCGCCAGCAGACCGACCGGAACGTTGATGAAGAACACCCAGCGCCACGAATAACTGTCCGTGATCCAACCGCCAAGGGTCGGACCGACGACCGGCGCCAAAAGGGCAGCCAAGCCAAAGAGCGTCATCGCAATGCCTTGCTTCTCCTGCGGAAAGGCGTCCAGCAGCACGCTTTGGCTGGAAGGCTGAAGACCGCCGCCCGCCAGGCCCTGCATGACACGAAACACAATCAGCTGACTGAGGCTGGTTGCCATTCCACACAAGCCGGAGGCGAGGGTGAAGACGGCGATCGACAGCAGGAAGTAGTTGCGGCGACCGAGATGCGCCGACAGCCAGCCGGTAATCGGCAGGATGATGGCGTTGGCGGCGAGGTAGCTGGTGATGACCCATTCGCCGTCGTTGACGGTCGCCGACAGGCCGCCGGCGATATATCGCAGTGCGACCACAGCGATGGTGGTGTCGAGCACCTCCATGAAGGTCGGTATTATGACGACGGCGGCTACAAGCCACGGGTTCACCTCTGTCGGGGATCTGGAGGGTGAAAGTGCCAACTCGGTCATTTGTCGACACCCGGTGGGCTCGCAGCCGGAGCGCCGGCCGGCGATGGTTGCATGTTGCTTTGAAGGAACTTCCCGGCATCGGGTCCGGTGGGTGGCTTGTTGATATTGACGTATGGAACGACCGATGTGCCGATGAACAGAGGGGTCTTGTCCGGGTCGTATCCTTCAAGCTCGATCCGAACCGGGAGTCGCTGGACGATCTTGACGAAGTTGCCCGTGGCATTCTGCGCCGGGAGCAATGCGAGCGTCGATCCGGTCCCCATGGTGAAGCCCGCGATACGGCCCTTGAAGACCTGTTTGCCGCCGTACATGTCGACATAGAGATCGGCAGCCTGACCGATCCGCAAGTCGCGCAACTGCGTCTCCTTGAAGTTGGCATCGACCCAGATCTCGCCGAGCGAGCGGATCGCCATCAAGTTCTGCCCGACCTGGACATCATTGCCGGGATTGACATTCCGGCGCGTGACGACGCCGTCGATATCAGCGACAACGTCGCAATAGCGAAGGTCGAGTTCAGCCAGAGCGAGGTCGCGTTTGGTAGCCTCGAGCTTGGCCTCGGCTTGCTTGACGGCCGGCGCTTCCGCCGCCAGTCGATCGAAGGTGCGGTTGATGTCGCCTTGGGGGTCGGCGTTTTCGAACTCGTCGACCATCTGCTTCGGAGACTGGTTGTAGGAGTGGAGAACGCCGAGCTCAGCCGCTATCTGAATCAGCGCTGCCTGCGCCTGCAGGACCGAAGAAAACGTCTGATCGAGATTGGGCGGTACCTGGTCGAGATCGGCGCTGTCTTCGGGCTTCTCCTGCAGGCCCAAAGAGACACGGATCTGATTCACATCCGCCAATGCCTGGACGACTCCGGCTTGGGCAATCGACAACGATGCCTGACGCTGATCATAAAGCTCGCGGCTTGCCGTATCAGTTTCGACCAGCTTCGACGTCCGGTCGAACTCCTGCTGCGCCAGTGTCAGTGTGGCCTTCGCCTTCCTGAGCGCGGCGACGCGAGCATGCAGGAGCGCTATCTGGTTTTCGACATTCTCTATCGCCTGTTGCAACTGCCAGCGCCGGCTCCTGGCCTGTGCTTCGATGCCGCGCACCGCGGCCTTGGTCGCCTGGAGATCCGCCTCTGCGGTATCGACGGCCGCCTTCTTCACTGCGACTGCGTCCCGGAACGGCTCCTTGTCCAGTTCAACGAGAAGATCTCCCTTGTGCACACGGTTGTTGTCATCCACCAAAACCCGGGCAACCTGGCCATGGACACGGGGAGCGACGAACGTCACGTGACCGTTCACGAACGCATCATCGGTCGAAACCGTGCTGAGCACGAACCGGATCCAGGGAATGCCATACACCGCGGCCGCAATGACCACAGCGCCGAGCACACCGATCAGCAACTTTCGCCGCCGTGTGAACCGTTGCTTCGCTGGTGGGGCGGGCGTCGAAACAGGATCTGCCTGCCGTAATTTCCCGTCACGATCGACCGTAGCGCCCGCTTTAGCTGTTGCGGGCGTGTCGACCGCAACTGACTCGTTGCCATGCTCGGTTATCTCGGGAGGCATTGGATATCCCTCCTAACGATTGTCTCTCAACGCAATCGGGTCGCGTTGATCGCCGACACTTATGCTTCTCGTTGTCGTGGTCGATCGACCCAGCTCTATCTTTGCAAATGGATGCTCGGCGGGACTTCCAGCGCCATGACACTGGCTCAAAGCTCGGGGAACTGCTTGTTGTGGGTAGACGTCGTTAGCTCTTGCGAGCCACTACCTTGTCCCGTCGTGTCGCGGCGGGCCCGGGAAAAGCAGGTCGTTGGCTCGGGGCCAAAAGCCCGGCGTTGACCGGCGGCCGGTGCGCTCCATTTACCCAGCTTACCACCAACATGTCGGAATTGGCACGCCCAACTTTTACTCAGATCAGAACATCACATGGGAACCGTATCCGTTCTGCACGTCGGGACAGACCGGGTAATGCCAGAACCAACCTTTCCTGGAAGGCATGGGACCGAATGTCTGTTGAGGGTCAAAATGCGACTTACATCCTGCGTCTGCCCTTGGGGCAAAGCGGACTTCAAGGTTAGCAAGTCGAGGGTGGGTAGCCGGGAGGGTCCTAGACTTGATGGACTCGCTATTGGCTTAAATCGACTCGCTTTTACCTTTAGGGCACATGTGCGGAGGCAAGCGCCTGGTAACGCGGACTGCTGATCGTCAACAACCGCCCATTGTCTGAAGTGGCGAACGAAGTGAACCGCTATCGCAGCTGGCACATCCTCATTCTCAACGCCAACCGCAAGCCAGCTATCCGAGCGGGCTTCCTTGATTCCGTCTGATGATCTTGAGCGTGAGCAGGACGGCGCCAAGCACAAGAAACAGAACGCCGACAGTCGTTGTGCTGGTGGATTCGAACGTCACGCCAACCGCCGTCAGCAGGCATCCGATGATAATCGCGACCAACCCACCAAGCTTCTTCACCAGCAGGAAGTGTCCGTCACTCGTACTTGCCACCATGATCAGCCTCGCTGTTCAGATGATGTCCCGCCTTCTCCAATTCTCGTCGCGTCCGTTTTTTCTCAGCTAGATTGAGCATGATCTTTTCGGAAAACCGGTTTCCACTTTTCCGGATCATGCTCTAAGCGGCAGGCTCGCGTGAGCAAACACAATCGTACACTCGACCGGCCACGTTGCAAATTTCCCGGCGTTCGGATTCTGCAGTCAATGGCTGCTCTTTGATTCAATTGCGTGCGGCGATTGCGACAGCCTGCCTTACCTAACGAGCGTTGGAACCTTGCGCGTCGTAAGAAGAGAACTCGATGGCAGTCGGCACATTTGCTGGTCTGTCAGCAAATTGTTGCACGGGTTGCAGATTGACTCGTTTTAAACGTAGGCGTTAGATCAACAACATAGCCCCCGTCGGGCGGAGTGGTGCGATGGCGTCACGATCGGCGATCGATGAACGGCCTTACGTTTCGACCGGTCATCTACCTAATCCCGAGATGGTGCAGTCGCTGGTGGAAGACGCGCACCGGCGCCTTAAATCGAACGCTGACGGCAATAATTCACAGGTCTACCCGGCGCTCGCCCGAGTCCCGAGCGAGCTGTTCGGCGTTTGTGTCGTTGGAACCGATGGGCACGTCTACGGCGCGGGAGACATAGGCTACGAATTCTCCATCATGAGCGTGTCGAAGCCATTCGTGTTCGCGCTGATCTGCGAGACCCTTGGCCCGGAAGAGGCGCGCACGAAGCTCGGCGCCAACGCCACCGGACTTCCGTTCAACTCGCTTGCGGCGATCGAGAATGGAAGCGGGCGTACCAATCCGATGGTGAATGCTGGCGCGATCGCGACGACGAGCCTCGCGCCGGGAGTGTCCGCCGAGGCGCAGTGGGAGTTTATCCACGATGGGCTGTCGCGCTTCGCAGGCCGCAAACTTCCGCTCAACGAAGAGGTCTACGCCTCTGCGTCGCAGACAAATTTCCGCAATCGCAGCATCGCGCGGCTGTTGGAGAGCTACGACCGGATCTATTGCGACGCCAAGCAGGCGACCGATCTCTACACGAGGCAGTGTTCGCTGAACGTGACCGCCAAAGACCTCGCCGTGATGGGTGCGACGCTGGCGGACGGTGGGGTGAACCCTATCACGAAGCAACGCGTGGTCGATGCTGCGGTTTGCCATTACGCCTTGGCCGTGATGATCACGGCCGGCTTGTATGAGACGTCAGGCGATTGGCTTTACGACATCGGCCTGCCCGGAAAGAGCGGGATCGGCGGCGGCATTGTCGCGGTCTCGCCCGGAAAAGGCGGCTTCGGCACTTTCGCTCCGCCGCTGGATGCGGCCGGCAACAGCGTGAGAGGACAACTCGCCGCGAAATTCCTGTCGCAGCGATTGGGCATGGATCTGTTCGTCTCGCAACCGGAAGACTGACAAATGTTGACCGGATCGGCGTCTCGTCCACCCGGTCGATGCTGAAAAGCCCGAGCAAATCGGAGGACGTCATAGTGACACAGACAATCTCGATCGGCGGCATCCACCAGGAGGAACGCGCATCATGGATTCCCATGATCGCGATCGCGCTCGGCCAGATGATCATGTCGTTCAATGTCGCTTCGTTGCCGGTGGCGATGGGGGGAATGGTCAAGAGCTTTGGCGTTCCTCCGACCACGGTCGCAACCGGCATCGTGGCCTATTCCATGCTGGTCGCCGGCTTCGTCATGCTGGGCGCAAAGCTCGCGCAGCGATACGGCGCGCTACAGGTGTTCCGCGCGGCCGTCGTGCTGTTCTTCATATCCCAGGTCATGATGACGTTCAGCCCCACGGCCGTCGTGATGATCACGGCGCAGGCGCTCTGCGGCGCCGCCGGCGCAGTGATCGTGCCCTCGCTGGTCGCCCTGATTGCCGAGAACTACACCGGACGCCAGCAGGCAACCGCAGTGGGCGCGCTCGGTTCTGCACGCGCGGCGGCCGGCGTGCTTGCATTCGTCATCGGCGGCGTACTGGGCACCTATATCGGCTGGCGGCCGGTGTTCGGAATTCTCATCGCCGTTGCCGCCATTGTTTTCCTGCTGAGCTTCCGCCTCAGGCGCGACCATGGCCGGCCGGACGTGGAGGTCGATATCGTTGGTGTCATACTCGCAGCAGCCGCGATCATTTGCATCAGCTTCGGCTTCAATAATCTCAACAGATGGGGGCTCGTGTTGGCGAGCCCAAACGCGCCGTTCAGCCTTCTCGGCCTGTCTCCCGCGCCGATCCTGATCGTGGCGGGCATCGTCTGTGGCCAGGCATTCCTGATGTGGACACACAAACGCGAGGAGGCAGGTAAGACTCCTCTCCTCGCGCTTCAGGTGATCGATTCACCTGAGGAACGAGCGGCCGTCTACGCGATGTTCACAGTCGTCGCGCTGGAGGCCGCGCTCAACTTCTCCGTCCCGCTCTACATTCAGATCGTGCAGGGGCGCAGCCCGATCGCCACTGCGGTGGCGATGATGCCGTTCAACCTTACTGTATTCTTTGCCGCGATGCTGATCGTGCACGTCTATGACAAGCTGACGCCGCGGCAGATCGGGCGAGCAGGCTTCTTCCTTTGCACCGTCGCGCTGTTGTGGCTCGCATTCGTCGTGCGCAACGACTGGAGCGAGGTGCCGGTGCTGCTCGGGCTCGTTGTCTTTGGTATCGGGCAAGGCGCGCTTGTCACGCTGCTGTTCAACGTGCTGGTCACGGCTTCGCCCAAGGAGCTCGCAGGGGACGTCGGATCGCTGCGCGGCACGACTAACAACCTCGCCGCCGCCGTCGGAACGGCAGTGGCTGGCGCACTCCTTGTCGGTCTCCTGAGTGCGATCGCGCTGAGCAGCATCGCCGCGAGCCCCAAGCTCACACCCGAACTGCAGGCGCAGGTCGATCTCGACAACATCAATTTCGTCAGCAACGACCGGCTGCGGACCGCGCTGGAAGGCACGAGCGCCACGCCGCAGCAGGTCGAGGAGGCGGTGCGGGTGAACACCGAGGCGCGGCTGCGTGCGCTGAAGATCGGGCTGTTGATCATGGCAGGCCTTGCGCTGCTTGCGATCATTCCGGCCGGGCGGCTGCCGAACTATCGACCGGGAGAGATTCCGAGCGATGAGACGGCGGGCGAACGCGGACAATCGAGTTGATGCGTAACGTGTTCGACGGCTTCTGGAATCGAGGAGAATGACATGACTACCTATGACAACGGTCCGGCGATGCGTCTCACCGGGCTGCCGACTCCGCCTTTATGGATATGCATCCTGCTCGGAATCGTGATGATCGTCGCGGGCCTGCTGGTCCTCGGAGATCTTGCGCTGTTCACCGTGATCAGCACCATCTTCATCGGCTGGATGGCCATCATCGCCGGTGGATTCGAGATCATTCACGCCTTCTGGACCAAGGGTTGGGGAGGGTTCGTGTGGCAACTGCTGCTCGGCGCGCTCTATCTTGCATTCGGCATCGTGCTGGTGACCCAGCCGCTGACCAGTGCGCTGATCCTGACCCTTGTCCTCGGTCTGCTGCTTCTGATCTCCGGGTTCGTCCGTGTCCTGGTCGGCATCAGCCATTGGCAGCAGTTCGGCTGGATCATACTGCTGTCCGGGCTGTTCGGCGTCCTGGCGGGTCTCATCATCCTGACGGGATTTCCGGCCACCGGGACGTGGGTGCTCGGATTGCTGCTGGGCATCGACCTCTTGTCTCACGGCATCGGCTGGCTGACCCTTGCCTGGCTGCCGGCCGTAAGAACTGGGTAGCGGCCGTCGATTGACAGGGGACTGGCAATACACTCGCTGACCGCCCGCGATCACGTCGGGCGTTCCCTCCCGCACAGCAAGATCAATGCGAGCCTTGCGCCACGCACCATTGGCGGAGATCAGATATGTCAGGTTTGAGAAAGCCGGGTCGAACTTTCATTGCTGCGCTACTGGCTTCAATCGGAATGAACCTCGCGGCCTCGCCGACGGCGCAGGCTCAACAAGCTTCCGCTGTGCTGTTCCAGAACGTTCGCATCTTTGACGGAAAGAATGCCGCGCTCTCCGCGCCGTCCAATGTCCTGATCCGCAACAACAAGATCGAGAAGATCTCGGTGTCGCCGATCCAGGCTGACGCTCAGGTGATCGCCGGCGGCGAACGCGTGCTGATGCCCGGGCTGATCGACGCGCATTGGCATGCGATGTTGGTGCGCCCGACGCCGGCGGCCACCCTGGCTGACGACGTCGGCTACAACAATCTTCTTGCGGCAGCGGAAGCCACCGCCACGCTCATGCGGGGCTTCACCACGGTCCGCGACATGGGCGGGCCGAGCTTTGGGCTCAAGCGCGCGATCGACGACGGTCTCGTCGCCGGCCCTCGCATCTATCCGTCCGGCGCCGTGATCACCATCACTGGTGGCCATGGCGATTTCCGGCAGCTTACCGATCTGCCAAGAACGATCGGCGGCATGCTCAGCCGCATGGAAAGAATTGGTGGCAGCATGGTGGCGGACAGTCCGGATGAGGTTCGTGTGCGCGCCCGCGAGCAGCTCATGCAGGGGGCATCGCAGGTCAAGCTCACCGCGGGCGGCGGCGTCGCTTCGCCGTTCAGCCCGCTCGATGTGTCCACGTTCACCGAGCCCGAGCTGCGTGCCGCCGTCGAAGCTGCCGAGAACTGGGGCACCTATGTGGCCGTGCACGCCTATACGCCGGCTTCGATCCAGCGCTCGATTGCGGCGGGAGCAAAGTGCGTCGAGCACGGCCATCTGATGGACGAGGCCACGGCGCGCCTCATGGCCGAGAAGGGAATCTGGTTGAGCACGCAACCTTTCCTCGATCTGGCGGGCGCAAGTGCCCTGGGACCTTCGGAGCAGGCGAAGATGCGGCAAGTGGTTGCCGGCACGGACAGGGTCTATGCGCTGGCAAAGAAATACGGAATCAAGACCGCCTTCGGCACCGACATCCTGTTCTCGCAGGCGCTGGCTGAGCGGCAAGGCGCCATGCTGGCCGACCTCACGCGCTGGTACACGCCGGCTGAAGCGCTGGCCATGGCGACATCGACGAATGCCGAATTGCTGAGCCTGTCCGGACCCCGAAATCCATATCCCGGCAAGCTGGGCGTGGTGGAGGAGGGCGCGCTGGCCGACCTCCTGCTGGTCGATGGCAATCCAATCGACAACATCAAACTCGTGGAAGATCCGGCGAAGAATTTCCTGGTCATCATGAAAGGCGGAAAGGTCTACAAGAACCTTCTCGCCCAAGAGCCTTCTCGGCGCTGATCCGCCATGCGCGTACAGAGATACCAGTAACCGGCCAAGATCGGTCGCCAACTGATGGACTGTTATGAAAATGTGACATTTGGTGAGTAGTGGCTAACGAACCGCTACTCGGTTTCCGTCGCGTCGAGATCCAGAACCTGTTGCAGGATTACGGCGACCGGATTCTGAACCAGAAGATCGAACCCTGAGGTCACTATGATTGCCTATCGTCCTGCGTTTGAACGCCCAACACCGCGATACCGTCGCGATCGTGTCGGCCGTCACCTCGTGGCTTTGGCGATCATCGGACTGGCCGGCGGATTGGGCGGGGCCGAACCCGCTTTCGCGCAAAATCCTCCCCCGGCGGCACCGCAGCGGGTGGTGAAGCCGAAGGCGCCCGCCGCCGCGCCCGCGCCTGTTGCTGCGGCCCAGCCGGCCGCTCCGGCGCCACATGCCGAGGCGGC
>NZ_PSRR01000015.1 GCF_004296405.1 Bradyrhizobium sp. Leo170 | reverse complement strand
CCACTAGTGCATGAAAACGGAGCCGCTCTCAGATGGACGATCAGTTGCATCCCAGCGAAAAGCAGAAGCGCTTGACCGTGATCGGCTATTCGAAAGGCGGCCCTAGATCATGATCCGATGGACGGAATCGGATCATGATCTCATCTCTTTGTTTGAGCGTGATCTCCGCGCAAACACTTCGCGTTTGGCGCGAGGGAAAACCGGTTTCCACTTTTCCGGATCATGCGCTAGCGTGCGGGCCGCAGCATCGGCGCCATAGGCGGCGAATCTCCCACGCGTATGACGCCCAGCACCTCGAAGCCGAGCCGCTGGTAAGCAGACCTGCTCGTTGGGCCTGCGATGTCCGCTTTCAAATGTACAGCGGACCGAGTGCCGGGTGAGCCGCAACGTCGCTTCTTGACGCAAAGGCGACTTGTTCCAATCCTCTTGGCGCCAAGACCGAGCTATTCGCCTCTGATCAGGTATCGTCCCACGTCGCCGGCCGCCAAAGCGAACGACCAGGAAGTCCACAAAACTCCGTACCTTGGCCGAGAGATGTCGACCAGGCGGATACAAAGCATAGAGCGCCTGTTCCGGCGGCGGATAATGGGGCAATAAACGAACGAGGCGGCCCGATCGCAGGTCGCCGCCGACGAGGAAGGTGGGGACCAAGATGATCCCGCCGCCGGCAATGGCTGTGGAGCGCAGCACGTCGGCGTTGTTCGCAAGATACCGGCCCGAGACTGGAACGACGATCTCAGTGCCCGCGGGATCGAGGAGGCGCCATTCGCCGCGGCTCTCGAAATAGGTGTATTCCAGGCAATTGTGGTTCACGAGATCATCCGGCGTCTGCGGTACGCCATGCCGCGCGAGGTATTCCGGCGCGGCGCAGACGGCAAGCCGGATCGGTGCGATCCGCCGGGCAATCAGGCTCGAGTCACGGAGACGCCCGATGCGCACGCCGACGTCGAACTTCCCCTCCAGCAGGTCGACCACTCGGTCGTTGACGAGCATCTCAACCGAAACGTCGGGATAAAGTTTCAGGAATTCAGTCACGACGGGCGCAAGGTGGAGCAAGCCGAACGAGACGGGAGCGTTAATCCGCAAGCGCCCGCGGGGCGTCGACTGGAGTGCGCCGGCAGCACTTCTCGCTTCCTCGATCGCGGCGAGAATGCGCGTGCAGCGTTCGTAGAACCCGGTACCGATCTCGGTGAGGCTCAAACGCCGGGTTGTGCGATTAAGCAGGCGCACGCCAAGCCAGCCCTCCAACTCCTGGATCTGCTTGGTCACCGACGCCTGGGATAGCTTCATCTCCCGCGCCGCCGCCGAGAAGCTGCCGGTCCCGACCACCTTCGTGAAGACCGCCATGCTCGCCATCCGATCCATGTGCGCCTCCTGCGATTTATCACGGTTTGTGAACAATCATATGCCGATCCGCCGTCTTATTGCAGCCGGTTGTCGACAACACCTCCGCGTCACGAAGAGCAATTCAGCGGGCAAGCCGTTCCCGCGAGACCAGGAGAAAGTCGATGACCACAGCAGTGAACACCGTCGTCGTGGGCGGAGGGCAGGCGGGTCTAGCCGTCAGCTACTATCTGAACAGACGATCCCAGGACCATGTCGTCCTCGAACAGGCCGATCGGCCAGGCAACGCATGGCGCAGCCATCGCTGGGATTCTTTTGCGCTGAATACACCGCGCTGGCAGTCGCGTTTGCCCGGCGTGCAATACGCGGAAGACGATCCCGATGGATTCATGTCCCGCAATGAAGTCGTAGCGTATTTTGAAGAGTTCGCACGACGCTTGCCCGTGCGCTATGGCATGCGCGTCAAGCGGATCGAACGCGACCGAGAAAGCGGTGAATATCTCGTTGGGATCCAGGATCGCGAGCCGATCCGGGCGCGCAATGTCATCGTGGCCACTGGCCTCCATCAAACGCCGAAGATCCCGGCTCCAAGCCGCAATTTTCCATCCCACATCAGGCAGCTTCATTCCGACGCCTATCGCAATCCAGACCAGCTCATATCCGGCGCTGTGCTGGTGGTTGGAAGCGCACAATCGGGTGCCCAGATCGCCGAAGAGCTCTATGAATCGGGGCGGAAGGTCTACCTCGCGGTCGGCCGCGCCGGCCGGACGCCGCGGCGTTACCGCGGGAAAGATGCAAACTGGTGGTTCGCTCGACTCGGCCACTACGATCGCAAGGTAAGCGAACTGCCGTCGCCGCAGGCCAAATTCGGCGGCAAGCCGCACATATCGGGGACCAAGGGCGGCCATACGCTCAATCTGCATCAATTTGCACGTGATGGCGTCGGGCTGCTCGGCCGCCTCCATAGCATCGACGATGGCGTCATCAAGCTCGCGCCGGACCTGCACGACAATCTGGCCGCAGCCGACCGGGCCGAAGCGGATTTTGTGACCGCCGTGGACGACTACGTCGCCAGGACGGGAATGGTGGTGCCGGAAGAAGAACTGCCGGTTCTGCGCGATGGATTTGAGCAGCCGTTGCTATCTGAGCTCGATCTGAGGGTTGCCGGCATTACCAACGTGATCTGGGCGACAGGCTATGGCTTCGACTTCTCGATGATCAAACTGCCGGTCACCGACGGCGACGGGTATCCTCGTCAGACGCGCGGTGTCACGGCCTATCCGGGATTGTTCTTTGTCGGCCTTCCATGGCTTCACACCTCGAAGTCGGGCCTGATCTACGGTGTGAGCGAGGATGCCGCCTACATCACCGAGCAGATCGCGACCGGAGAGAATTCGACCAGCGACGCAATGGCGTCGCCGCAATCCGCGCCGCCCCGCGCGAATTCGCTTCCAGCACTGAAAAGAACAAGGCGCCGGCTGGTCAACGCGTTCTGGTCGTCGGTGTTCGCATTCGTGATCGAGGGCTTTGCGGTGCATGCCGCCGAACTTTACTCCATCGCCGCTCCTTCTACCGCCTCTTACGCGGTCGAAGCAGAGGCTGAGCCGGACGAAACGACGAGTTCGTCGAGACAGTAATCCTCCTACCCCTCATTTGCCGACGGAGTGTACAATGCAATTGAAGCTTTTCATTACAGCCGCCATGGCCGTCTTTTTCGATATTTCGATAGCCTTGCTGGCTGCGGCCGCCCAATCCGACGCACCAAAGCCGCCGCATGTCGAGTTCATCACCGTCCCCGCCGGTCAACTTCATCTTGGCATGACGGAGCAGGAAGTGATCCGCATCATGGGCGAACCAGCCCGAGTTGTAGGTTACGATGCCGGCGGGATCAGCCGGCGAAAGCTCGAGTTCTTTGGAGCGATTCCCAGCACGGTCACCCTTTCGGACGGGAAAGTGTCGCACGTCAAGTTGGACGTCTTTCAAGTCGAAAAGAGTGACCTTCCCCTGATCAGCCGAAAGGCTTGGCCGGGCATGGCGAGCACCGCCGTGCGACGCTCACTCGGAGAGCCGAGCCGCATCTGCCATTACACCTTTTTTGGTATCAAGCTGGATCAATGGGTGTACGATATTCTTGGCGAACCGGAAGTGAGCGTATTCTTCGCCGCCGACCGGGTGATCGCCAAGACGCTCGGACGACACATTCCGCAAGACATCTTTCAGGTTCGCTTGCCTGCAGTACCTCAGCCGCGCGACTCGTTCGAGGGACCACGGGCGGGCATGGCGATTGCCGATGTCCAAGCGCTTTATGGCGAAACGAAGCTGCATGTCGACTATGTCTTTAACAGCCAGCCCGCATCGCGTGTCATCGTCGAGATACGTGCAAAGGGATCGTTCGCCGCCTTCACCTTTGTAGATGATCGACTGGTCGAGTTCGAAGACTTGGGACGCCTGCCTGACGAGGTGTTTCAAGCCGGCTGAGGGATTAGATCATGATCCGATTGGACGGAATCGGATCATGATCCAGCAGATATCCCAAGATGCCCGTGCCCGCTTCGCTTTTTGACCTCCGACGGATATCTCGGCCGTCAGTTTCGGCCAGATCTGCCGTGCCGGGCTCCGCATACGGCCTCTTTTGGCTGGGCGCGAGATCGTGTACCCTCCTTTGCTTAGAGCTGCCTTTCGAGACGGGATTTGCCGACGTCTCCGTTAGAGCCGAATGGGCAGCGAAAGATGCTGTCGGCAGGCATCGCACGCTCCTAAAACCGACACTCCTTTTATGCCGGTCTCTCACTGAGCATTTGCACTGCGCACGACCGCACGGCGGTGATTGCGCTGAAACTGCTATTTCGACCCAAAGGAGAGAGCGCCATGAGACCGAATTTGGGAACGTTCGTCACAGCGCTGTTGGCGAGCACCTTCGCCACCGCGGCCTGGGCGCAAGGACTTGGCCGCGTGCACTTCGAGACCTCGTGCACGCCGCAGGCGCAAGAGAAATTCGATCGCGGCCTGGCGATGGTGCATTCATTTTTTTATCCCGACAGCATCCAGGTTTTTACCGAAGCGGCGACCGCCGATCCGCAATGTGCCATTGCTTACTGGGGCATCGCCATAAGCAGCCGTCCCAATCCGTTGATCCTGCCGCTCACCGCCACCGCTTTGAAGAGTGGATGGGAGGCGGTGGAGAAGGGCAAGGCGATCGGTGCCAAGACCGAGCGCGAGCGCGACTGGCTCGACGCGATCGAAGTCTACTACAAGGACTTTGACAAAATCGATCAGACCAAGCGCGGGCTTGCCTACGAAAAGGCGATGGAAGCGCTGATGCAGAAATATCCGGATGATCCGGAGGCGGCTATTTTCTATGCGCTCGCGCTCAACGAGACGGCCCTGCACAGCGACAAGACCTTCGCCAATCAGCTCAAGGCCGGCACGATCCTTGAAACGGTCGAGGCGAAACTGCCGGAGCATCCGGGCGTGCTGCACTACATGATCCACACCTACGATTACCCGACGCTTGCGCAGCGCGGTCTTGATGCCGCCAACAGATATGCCGAGGTCGCCCCCGCGTCTCAGCATGCCCAGCACATGCCTTCGCACACCTATTCAATGCTCGGGATGTGGACGCAATCCATCGCATCGAACACGAAATCGCTGGCGCTCGCCGAAGCGCAAGCCGCCAAGCTCTGGCCTGGGGCGGCACATCCAGGCCAGCCGCACCATCTGGATTTCATGGAGTACGCCTTGCTGCAAATGGGACAGGAGGGGCCGGCCAAGCAGCTACGCGACGAGAGCAACGCGATAAAGAAGCTCGGGTTTGACTACCTCGCCAGCTATACCGCTCTTGCCGCGGTGCCGGCGCGCTTTGCGTTGGAACGTCAGGCATGGACGGAAGCGGCAGCGCTTGAGCCGAGAGGCAGCCAATTTCCACAGGCGGAGGCCATCACCTATTTTGCCCGCGCCATGGGAGCGGCCCGCAGCGGCGAGCTTGCCGCCGCCGAGCGCGATGTTGCCAAACTTAAGGAGCTTCACGCTGCGCTGGACAACGCAAGTCAGTCTTATTGGGCGAGCCAAGTCGAAATCCAGATGTTGGCTGCATCGGCCTGGATTGCGCAAGCCAAAGGGGAGAAGGAGAGGTCGCTGAAGCTGATGCGAACGGCGGCAGACTTGGAGGATGACAGCGAAAAGCACATCGCGATGGAGAACCGGCTGTATCCGATGCGGGAATTGTTGGGTGACCTGCTGATTCAACAGCAGCAACCGGGAGCAGCGCTGACGGAGTACGAGACGTCGCTGGTGTCGGCGCCCAATCGGCTTCGCAGCTTGTACGGTGCAGCCACCGCGGCGAAGGCGATAAATCAGCCGGAGAAAGCCGCGCGCTATTTCCGGAAGCTTGCCGAGATGACGAAAGACGCGGACACGGATCGGGTGGAGATCCGCGAGGCCAAGGCATCCTTGATGCAGCAGTGAGACTAACGAGGCAGAGAATGAATAGAACGGCTGCCGCGCGCAGATGTGCGGCAGCCGACTAACCGGCATAACGACCATGATGCGATCAATCCTAATCGCCGCCGTGATGGGCGTGATGACCGCGGTGGTGGCGGCGTATCTCCTGACCACATCCGGTCGGCATGATCAGGTGAGAGCCGCTCGCGGAGACGGTGCCAAGTCCGAGGCGGCGCTCGCGGTTGACGCCTGGCCGATCTGCTCGACCATGGGATCGATGGTAGAGACTGCGGATTGGGCGGTGCTCGATCCGGATTTCGCGGCCGGGAAACGAGCGATCGTCGCGAGCGAGTGGAACGAAGCAATCAAGGCGCTTATATCAGCTGCGCTCCGTGACGCCCGCAATGCCGATATTCAGAACTACCTTGGTTACGCCTATCGGCGCCTGCGGCAGTTCGATCCGGCAATCCGGCACTATCAGCAGGCGCTGGCGTTAAATCCCCGGCACCGCAGCGCACATGAACATTTGGGTGAAGCCTACTTGACCCAAGGTGATCCTGCCAAAGCCAATGAGCATCTCGCGGCTCTCGAACGGATCTGCCTGATACAATGCAATGAATATGACGATTTGAAGCGCATCATTGCAACGTACGACAAAGTCGCGAAACGCTGATCGACCTCGATTTGTTCGCGGCCAGCAACATGGCCGAAGTGCTAAAAGAGACATTCCGTCCACGCACACAGGGGAAGCAGCCATGGCGTCGATCACGGCAATTGCCAAGGATTTCTTTGCCGCTTGCGAAACTGGAAAGGGTTGGGAGATCTGCAAGATCTACTGTGCCCCAGATGCAAGTTTCGCCGCTCAGGCCGAACCGCTTGCCGGTATCAAGACTCTCGCGGAATATACTGACTGGATGAAGGGGGTAATGACCACTTTGCCTGACGGCAGCTATCAGGTGAAATCCTTCGCGACCGATACCGAACGAAACAACGTCGCAGCCTATGCCGTCTTCTCGGGCACCCATACCGGCCCCGGTGGTCCATGTGAGCCGACCGGCAAAAAGACGAATTCGGATTACGTCTACGTGATGCAATTTACTGGCGACAAGATCAGCCATATGACGAAGATATGGCATTCAGGCTTGGCACTGAAGGAACTGGGATGGGTTTGAGCGGCCGCGTTGACGTGATCGCGCCGACTTATGAGGCTCGTTGACCAACTGCTCCAGCGTCGCTTGAGCAATGCGCGATTTGTCGATGCCACCCCGAGGGTCGAGAAACATGTTTTTTCGACCCCGTGAAGCGAGCTTGTCAAGAATTTCGCCGCGGCGCTGGGACGCAGGAAGAAGCGGCCATGGTCTGTCGCGCATGCCTTCGCGGGCTCGCTTCGCGCTAACGTTGTCGCTCCACCCGCGCCCTTAAGGCTGGATACAATCGTCCGGCATTGCCGAAACAAAGACTCTGCAAATCATCCGCGTCGAACTGTGGATATCCGGCTATGTCATCGAGCGCCGGCGCAAAGCTGGACCGCGGCATCAGAGGAAAATCAAGGCCAATTAACAATTGAGAGACCGGAACGAGCTTTAGAATCGCCAATAGTTGAGCCTCGGACGTAGCGCCCGTTAAGTCATAATAGAATGAGGCAAGACCGTCCTTCACATCCTGTGGGGAAAGTTCAAGCAGTCCGGGTCCCACTCCAAACGTGTGTTCAAGTATCTGAATCCTTGACGCGAGAAATGGAATTGTGCCGCCGCCGTGTGTCGCAATGATTTTGATGTCTGAGAAGCGTTTCTTGGTGCCGGTCACGACCAAGTTCGTGACCATGCGCGTGGTATCAAACACAAATTCAAGCACGCTTGGGTTCAAGCCATTCAGCACCGGCCGTGACGCCTTCGTGAACGTGGGGTGCGCAAACAGGGTTGCGCCCCGCCGATCCAGCTCTGCGAACCAAGGATCAAATAGCCGGTCGCCGAGATACACGTCATTGATGCTTGTTGACGTCGCGACACCGTCCATTTTCAGTGTATCCAGCGCATACTCAATCTCGGCCAACGCTGCCTCAGCGTCCAAGCCGGGTATGGTGGCGAGCGCTCCGAATCTGCTTGGATATCGCGAGACAATGTCTGCCAAGGTTTCGTTTATTCGTCTCGAGATATCACGTCCATCGTTGCCCGTTGCGTAGTTGGCCGCATCCGGGATTGAGAGAATGCAAGCGGCTATGCCGTGTTCCTGCATAAAAGATAGCGCGCGTTCGACTGACCACTGAGGCATCTTGTCCGGCGACCCGACGGGTAATTTTTTGCCAATAGGCAGAATGGGATGCGAATGAACGTCGATGATGTTTCGTAAGCTGCTCACCGAAAACCTGCCTCATCGCTGATTGCGGGGACGAAGTATCGCCCCAACGCTGCGTCACATCGTAAAGCGTCTCGGCATATCCGCCAGTTGTCGCCGAGCACCCGATTGTATTGCTTTTGCACAAATGCTGTTGCTGAATTATTTCATTTGCTCGGACCAATCGTTTCATCGGTCATACGCCGCAAGCAAGCGATGGTGCGATTGACGAGTTTCTGACGCGCAGAACCGGATTTGTTCGTACAGGCGCTAGCCGGTCAGGAATTTCGCCGCGGCGCTGGGGCGCAGGAAGAAGCGGCCGTGCGAGGCGGCGGCGAGCGACATGATCGCGCGACCGGTCATGTCCGGCCTGCCGCGCGCGGCTTCGCGCAGGCTTGCCTCGCCGGCGGCGCGCTCACCCATCTCCATCAGGCAGATGCCAAGATTGGCGCGCGTTGGCGCATCATCCGGGCGCAGCGCGAGCGCGCGGCGGAAGACATCGACGGCCGCGGCGTAGTCGCCGTCCAGCACCATCACGCGCGCGAGTTCGGCCAGCACGTCGGGGCGCGCAGGCGCGGTAACCGCGGCCTGCTGCAGCAACGCACGCGCCTCGGCGCGCTTGTTGCGGCCGATATAAAGCGTCGCCAAACGAAGTTGCAGCTCGACGATTCCAGGCGCGAGCGCAAGACCTTGTTCGAGCGCGGCGATCGCCTCGTCGATCTTTTCGCCGGATGCGAGCTGGCCGGCATATTCAAGGAAAGCCGGCGGGAACGCAGGCCGTCGCGTGATCGCCTGGCGCACGAGAACGAGCGCGTCGTCGCGCCGGCCGGTGGCTGCGAACGCCGCGGCGAGCAGGGTCTCGGCTGCGGGGTCGTCGCCGCGACGCGAGGCCTTCTGCAGCGGAATGATCGCCTCATCGAAGCGGTTCTGCAGCATCAGCGCGCGGCCAAGCAGCGCCGCAGCCGCCACGTTGCCGCGGTTCGCCTTGAACACCGCCGCCGCCAATCGCTCGGCCTCGTCGGGCCGCTGCATCTGCAGCGCCAACGCGGCGCGTTGCAACGTCTGCTCGGCGACGCCGGGTCGTTCAGGCTTCGAAGACAAGTGAGATGTTCGCTCGTTGCAATTATATCACAAGTGCCACGCATGTCTTACACGCAAATGCGTTGTTATCAAACTGTTACATGCAGACTCCAGATTGCCGCGAACCGCAGGTTTCAGGGGACTGGTGGTGAAAGTTGAATTGTTGAGCCATGCGAGCAAGCTCGCATTGGTTGTTGCTGCGTCATCTATCGCGTTTGGTTCTGCCTTAGCTGCAAGCTTCAGTGTGCTACCGGACGATCCGGCGACCGCGAAGACGGTCTCGAACAACGATACCGGTTTTGTCGCGGACGGAAGCACGCTCTCGGTCATCGGGACGGCGATCACATGGACCACCGGGCTTGCTTCGCCCGGCGTGGTCATCACCAACGACGGCACGATTTCCGCGACGTCGCGCGGCATCGATACGTCCAACAGCGCGATCAGCGGCAATTTCACGCTGATCAACAACAAGGATGCGCTGTTCACATCGTCCAACGATGCGTTCCGGATCCAGGGTGGTCTCACCAGCGGAACGGTCAAGGTCGACAATTTCGGGACCATCCAGTCGACGAACAACGGTCGCGTGTTCGACTTCAACTCGGTCACCTCGAATACAGCGGTGTTCTCGATCACGAACGAAGCCGGCGGCACGCTCAAGGCGCTCGGCAATGACGTGATGCGGATCGGCGCGGGCGCCACCACCATCACCAATTCCGGATTGATCGACGCTTCCGCCCGCGCGATCCGCGCGAATACGAACCTCGACAATGTCACGTCGCTCACGATCGTCAACAATGCCGGTGCGACCATCCAGTCGGTTGACGACGCCATCCAGATTAACGGCTCCGGCACCACCAATTCGACCACGGCGGCGTCGATCTCGATCGACAATGCCGGGACGATCAAGTCGGCGACCGGCCAGGCGATCGACTTCGACAACCTGACCTCGACCGCTGCGACGGTCACGATCACCAACCGTGCCAGCGGCCTTATCACTTCCGATAATGCCGACGCGATGCGGCCGGGCCAGAATTTCACGGTCTACAATTACGGCCAGATCGTCGCCAATTCGGCGCCGGTTCCCGCCGACCGTCCCGGCGCCGACGGCATCGACCTGCAGCTCGGGCATAGCGGCACCGTCTACAACTACGCGGGCGGCCTGATCTCCGGCGCCAAGAGCGGCACCGCTGGCGACGTCGGCAGCAACATCACAGTCTACAACGAGGCCGGCGCCACCATCATCGGCCGCGACGGCTCGGGCGTCGGGTCCGGCGGCAATGCTGTCGTCACCAACTACGGCACCATCACGGGTGCGATCGATACCACGTCGGCGCGCGGCGACGGCGACGGCATCGATGTCGACTTCGTGCTCACGCTGACGAACTACGGCACCGTCCAGGGCACGGGCGCGAAAGGCGCGGATGATGGCCACCGCTTCAACAACAGCGAAGGCCTTGCGATCGGCGGCGGCACGATCCGCAACTACGGCACCATATCGGGGGCCGCTGCGGGTATCGTCGTCAATAATGATTCCAATCCCGATGGTTCGCGCAGCGGATCGGCCGCCCTTGATCTGATCAACTATGCCGGCGGCATAATTGTCGGCAACAACAGCTATGCAATCCGTTCCGAGAACAAGACCGGTACCGCCGCCGACAAGGACACCATCGTCAACTACGGCACCATCATCGGCAACGGCACGATTCCCGATCCGAACGGCGTGACGCTGCTGGACAACGGCAATCCAGATCCCGGTTCGGTCGGTACACTCAACGGCGTGACCTATACCGGCACCGGCTCGACCCGCTTCATTCGCGGCGACGGCGCGGCGATCCAGACCGGCGAGGGCGATGACGTTCTCTCCAACTACGGCGTGATCATCGGCAACTCCGGCCGCGCCATCAGCATGGAAGGCGGCAACGACACGCTCAATCTGTACGGCGGCTCCAGCATCGTCGGCCGGATCGACGGCGGCGTTGGCACCAACACCATCAACCTGTTCGGCCCGGGCTCGGGCACGCTGTCGAACGTCATCAACTTCCAGGCGTTGAACGTGCAGGGCGGCAGGTGGACCATCACCGACGCACAGACCTATCAGAACGGCACCGGCGTCTTCGCCGGCGCAACCTTGCTGGTGAACGGCGCGCTCGCCAGCGACGTGACGGTCAATAATGGTGGCACGCTCGGTGGCATCGGCAGCGTCGGGAACACCGTGGTCAGCGGCGGCGTCCTCGCTCCGGGCACGGCGACATCAGGCACGCTGACGGTGCAGGGCAGCCTCAGCTTCACGGCTGCCTCGATTTATCTCGTGCAGGTCGATGGGGCGGGCGCTGCTCGAACCAACGTCACCGGCATCGCGACACCGGGCGGCGCGGCTGTGAACGTGTCCTTGCTCGGTGCCTCCCTGCAGAAGCACTACACAATCCTGAACGCGAGCGGCGGCGTCAGCGGCACCTTCGCTTCATCAGTCACGACCAACCTGCCTTCGGTCAGCGCCGGCCTGAACTATGACGCCAACAACGTCTATCTGGACCTGGCGCTCAACTTTGCGCCCACCTCCGGCCTCAACATCAATCAGGCCGCGCTCGCGAACGTGCTGACCGGCTTCTTCAACGCCGGCGGCAGCATCCCCGCCGCTTTCGGCGGCCTAACGCCGGCTGGGTTGACGCAGGCTTCAGGCGAGACGTCGACCGGCTCGCAGCAGACCACCTTCAACGCGATGAACATGTTCATGGGGATCATGACCGATCCGTTCATCGCCGGACGCGGCGACAATGTATCTCCATCGCCGGGCGCCTCGCAGTTCGCCGATGATGATGCCGAGGGCGCGAACGCCTATGCGTCGGCGCGGAAGCCTAGATCGCGCGCCGAACGCGCTGCCTATGCCGCCGTGTACCGCAAGGCGCCACAGCCCGCGCAGGCCTTGCAACGCTGGAGCGTCTGGGCGGCCGGCTTCGGCGGCTCGCAGACGACCGATGGCAACGCCGCGCTCGGATCGAACAACACGTCCAGCCGCATCTACGGCGCGGTTGTTAGCGCCGACTACCGGATCGCGCCGAACACGCTCGTAGGCTTCACGCTCGCCGGCGGCGGCACCAATTTCTCGGTCGCCAATTCGCTCGGAAGCGGCCGCTCCGACCTGTTCCAGGCTGGCGTCTTCGCGCGCCACGACGTCGGCGCGGCTTATGTCCTGGGCGCGCTCGCCTATGGCTGGCAGGACATCACGACCGATCGCACCGTGATCGGCGCCGGCGTCGATCGATTGCACGCTGAGTTCAACGCCAATGCTTATTCGGGCCGCGTTGAAGGCGGTTACCGGCTGCCGACGCCGTGGATCGGAGCGGTCACGCCTTATGCCGCCGCACAGTTCACGACGTTCGATCTCCCGGCCTATGCCGAGCAGGTCGTGGCCGGCGTCGGTGCGTTCGCCTTGGCCTACGGCGCCAAGACCGTCACGGCGCCGCGCAGCGAATTGGGCGTGCGAACCGACAAGTCTTTCGCGATACCGGATGCGGTCCTCACCTTGCGCGGCCGCTTTGCCTGGGCACACGATTTCAACACCGATCGCAATGTCGCAGCGACCTTCCAGGCGCTGCCGGGTGCGTCCTTTGTCGTAGGCGGCGCGGCGCCAGCACATGATGCCGCGCTCACCACTGCGTCTGCCGAATTGAACTGGATGAACGGCTGGTCGGCAGCCGCGACCTTCGAGGGTGAATTTTCCGACGTCACGCGCTCCTACGCCGGCAAGGGCGTGGTGCGCTATAGCTGGTAGAAATCACACTTGCGCCCGGCGGGAGAACCGCCGGGCGCAAGTCCAATCCAGGTTTCCAGGGAAAGCCTACAACAGGCCAAGCACAATCGCGCCGACAAAGGCGAGCGCAACATAGGCGGCGACGACGCTCAGCCGGCTGACGAGAAGACTCATAGCCATCGAGAACGCTCCCAGCGTTTGCGCCTGCCCGCATAGAACGCGCGAATTTACCAAACCGTTCCCCGCCGAAAAAGCCAGCGATGCTGTCCGTCCTGCTTGAGGCGTCCGGGGCCGGTGGCGGTATGGTTAAAGATGTGTAAAAACGACGCGTTGAAGAGTCCTTAAATAAATTAGCCGAACCTGCCGCGCATGACGCGTGGAGTTCGTTTGTATCTCGTCGGCTCCGTCGTCCTCGTTTCGCTGGCAGGTTGCGGTCGCGGTTTCTTCCAGGCCGAGCGTGAACCCTGGCGGGCCGAGGCCGAAGTCGCTTGCCTGAAATCCGGAGCCGTGAAGGAAGGGCCGGACCTCGTGCGCATCGACCCGATCTCGGGTCCCGGCGCGTGCGGTGCGCAATTCCCGCTCAAGGTCGCAGCACTCGGCGAGAGTGACCAGACTTTTGGTTTCGCCGACGATCTGCGTCCGCCGGCCGATATCGGCTCGAGCCGCAGCCAGCCGCGCTGGCCGATCGCACCGCAACCGGCGCCGCGGCCGGCTCCTTATCCGAATTCGGCCGTGGGCCAGCCCGGCTATGGTGCGCCGTCGAACGGGCCGATTTCGCTGAACGCTCCCGGCGTCGCGCCGCAGCAGGACGACATCGATTTGCCGGCGGAGGGCACGCCGGAACCGCCGGGCGGTCCGGTCTATGGCGCGCCGCAAGGCTATCCGCAGCGCGACCGCGGTTCCGCACCTTATTCCCCCGCGCCCTATTCGCCGTCGCAAGGCGCCGCCGCGCCACTGCCGCGGCTCGGGCCGGAGCGCGGCAATCCCGTCACCGCGGTCGGCCCGGTCACGCTGAAGCCGACGGCCACGCTCGCCTGTCCGATCGTCTCCGCGCTCGATCGCTGGCTTGCCGATTCCGTGCAGCCGGCAGCGACGCGCTGGTTCGGCGCGCGCGTGGTCGAGATCAAGCAGATCTCCGCCTATTCCTGCCGCGGCATGAACGGCAATCCCAGCGCGCATATTTCCGAGCACGCCTTCGGCAATGCACTCGACATCGCCGGCTTCACGCTCGCCGACGGCCGCCGCATCTCGGTGAAGGATGGCTGGCGTGGCTTGCCGGAAGAGCAGGGATTCTTGCGCGACATCCAGGGTGCGGCCTGCCAGCAGTTCAACACCGTGCTGGCGCCGGGCTCCAACCGTTTTCACTACGATCACATTCACGTTGACCTGATGCGCCGCGCCAGCCGCCGCGTCATCTGCGAGCCCGCCGCCGTCTCCGGCGAGGAGATCGCCGCCCGCGCCAACTCGCGCAACCCCTATGCCTCGCGCGACCCCAATGTCACGGGCTCGCTCGGTGGCAAGAAGTCCTCCTGGTTCAGCCGCAAGCCCAAGGTCAACGAAGAAGACGAATTCACCGACGAGTAGTCTTTGCGCGCTTGTCGGAGGCATAGCAGGCCGAGACAGTGCAGGATCGCTGACATCCGATGCTGCGCCCATCCTTTCGTTGTTTGCCGGGCGTCCGGCCCCCCGCCCGGGTGATCTACGCAGGATAGGCGATTGCGCGATGAGACAATTTGCGCAACATGAGGCATGGCGTCGCGTGTCTAAGGCGGCACGGACGCGATAAACGACAATAAAGGCCGGCAAAGGCTGCATCATATCGGGGGAGGCGGCATGGAGGTGACGCGCAGTCTGAAGCGGCGATCGCCGTGGCTTGCGCGCAGCGTCAATTCGCTCGCGGGGGCCGCGATGTTCGTTGCCCCGCTGCTTGCGCTGGTTGCGATCTGGGCTGTCGTCGTCCCGCTGTTCGATATCAATCCGCGCGTCTTCCCCTCCGTCGGCGCGGTCGGTACTGCCGCGATGGAGTCCATCCGCGACGGCACGCTGTTTGCCCATATCGGCGCGAGCCTGCTGCGCGTCGGCCTCGGCACGCTGATCGGCATCGTCACCGCCGTTCCGCTCGGGATCGCGATGGGCGTGAGCCCCACGGTCGCCGCGTTCCTGACGCCCTTGTTCCGCTTCTTCTCCGTGCTCGCCGGTATCGCCTGGATTCCGATCGCCACGCTCTGGTTCGGCTATGGCTTCGGCGCCATCGTCTTCGTGATCTTCAACGCCGTGTTCTTCGTCGTCGCCTACAACACGCTGCTCGGCGTCAAGACCATCCCGCACACGCTGCGGAACGCCGCAAGCTCGCTCGGCGCGGGCCGCTGGGCCTTGCTGACGGAAGTGCTGTTGCCGGGCGCCCTGCCGAACATCGTCACCGGCGTCCGCACCGGGCTCGGCTTCGCCTGGCGCGGCCTGATCGCGGCCGAGATGATCGCGACCAATGTCGGGCTCGGCTACATGCTGTTCGTCGCCCGCGATTTCTACCGCACCGAAGTTATCGTGTTCGGCATGATCGTGATCGGTGTGCTGTGGCTCCTGATCGACCGTCTGCTGCTGGTCCCGCTGGAGCGCGCGACCATCGAGCGCTGGGGCATGGTGAGGCGCGCATGAATGTTCTCTTCCAGTTCTGGAGCGGTTACGCGCGATTGACCCGACGCTGGCCGGTGCTTGCGGCCATCATCCCGTTCATTCCGGTGGTGGCACTGTGGAGCGCGGTCGCCGCCGCCGGCATCTTCCCGCGTGCGTTCTTCCCCGGCCCGGTCGATGTCGCAAACTCCTTCGTCACGCTAACCTACAAGGGCATCCTGCCGGACTATCTCGGCGACAGCCTGATCCGCCTGTTCACCGGCGCCGCGGTCGGCATGGCGCTCGGCATTCCCTTGGGCGTCTTGATCGGCACCAGCCGCTGGGCGCATCGCACCTGCTGGCCGATCCTCCTGTTCTTCCAGGCGATCGGCGACATCGCCTGGTTGCCGATCCTTTTGATCTGGTTCGGCTTCGGGCTCACGACGATGACCTTCGTCATTGTCTACACCGTGCTGTTCCCTGTGGTGCTCAACACGGTGCTTGGCGTGGAATCGGTACCACGCGATCTCCCGCGCGCCGCCCGCAGCTTAGGGGCCTCGCCGGCGCGCGTGCTCTGGGAGGTGACGCTGCCCGGCGCGCTGCCCAACATCATCACCGGCCTGCGCAACGGTCTCGGCTATGGCTGGCGCGCCCTGATCGCGGTGGAGATGATCGTCGGCACCAGCGGCATCGGCTTCATGATGTTCGATGCGCGCCGCTCCGGCTCCACCGTCGAGATCCTGCTCGGCATGATCATTCTCGGATTGCTCTGGTACATCGTGGACGCCTGGATCCTCGCGCCGCTCGAGCGCGCGACTGGCCAGCGCTGGGGATTGGTGACATCATGAAGACGCTCTCGCTCAAGAACCTCGCAAAGACCTATTTCGATCCGTATGCCGGCTCGCATGTCAACGCCGTCCACGACGTCTCGATCGACGTCGAGCAAGGCGAGTTCGTCTCGCTGGTCGGCCCGTCCGGTTGCGGCAAGACCACCATCCTCAACATGATCGCGGGCTTCATTCCCTATACTGGCGGCGAGATCCTGCTCGATGGCAGGCCGGTCAAGGGGCCGGGTCCCGAGCGCGGCGTCGTGTTCCAGTCGTTTGCGCTGTTTCCCTGGAAGACCGTGCTCGACAATGTCGGCTTCGGCCCGAAGATGCGCGGCGTGCCGAAGGCCGAGCGCGACCGCATCGCGCGCGAATATCTCGTGCTTGCCGGCCTCTCGCATGCGGCGCACCGCTACCCCAATGAATTGTCCGGCGGCATGCAGCAGCGCGTCGGCGTGGTGCGCGCGCTCGCCAACAATCCGGATGTGCTGCTGATGGACGAGCCCTTCGCCAGCGTCGATGCGCAGACGCGCATGACCTTGCAGGAAGAGCTGACGCGGATCTGGCAGGAGCGCAAGCCGACCGTACTTTTCATCACCCATGACGTGGCGGAGGCGGTATTCCTCGCCAACCGCGTCGTCGTGCTTTCGAAGGGGCGCGTCCTCGACCAGATCGGGATCGACCTGCCGCGGCCGCGGGTCTGGGATGATCTGGTCAAGGACGACAAGTTCAAACAGCTCTCCGCGCGTGTGCTGCAGATGGTGCGCGCCGCATGAGCCTCGTCGCGCAAGCCTTCCGTTCGACCAAGGGCCGCATCGTGCTCGGCGTCATCGCCGCCTGGGCCGGCTTTCAGCTTTGGCTGACCTTAGCTGCGCCGGGCAAGATCTCGCCGGAGCTCGCCGGCACGTCCGAGAAGGTCAATGTGCAGATCGAGCTGCCGTTCACCCCCGAGCGCTTCCACGTGCTCGCATTCCAGCAATATGGACGCGTCTCGGGCACCGACGAGCATTCGATTGAATTACGTGGCGTCAAACGAACGGACCTCAACGCCGTCGCTCGGCCGTACTGGGTGACGGCGGTGGGGCCGATAAAACCGGGAGGGTAGGAGAATGAAACGATTATTGCTGCTCGCGCTGGCGTTCGCGCTGGCGTGGACGCCGTCGGGCGCACAGACGCTGACCAAGCTGAAGGCCGGCATGGTCACCGGCATCGACCAGATCGGATTGCCGATCGCGCTCGAGCGCGGCTTCTTCGAGAAATACGGCCTCGATGTCACCATCGCGCGGCCCTATGCCACCGGCGTCGACGCCCTCAACGCGCTGCAGGCCGGCGAGAGCGAGATCGTGCAGGTCGGTGTGCCCATGATCGGCGCGGTGCTGCGCGGCATGGATCTGGTCGCGCTGGGCAATTACAGCGGCAACGCCACCAAGGCCGGCTCGGATGCGACCATGGCGATCGTCGCGCGCGAAGGCTCAGGGATCGTCAAGGGCGACCTTGCGAGCCTGAAGGGCAAGAAGATCGCCACGTCCTTCGGCACCATCAATCACCTCTATATCCTGGGCATCCTGGAGAAGGCCAGGCTGAAGCCCGAGGATGTCACGCTGGTGAACACGCCGCCGCCGGACATGACGGTCGCGCTGCTCGCCAAGGGCATCGACGCCTTCTCCGGCTGGGATCCATGGCCGATTGTGGCGGTCAAGGATGTGCCGGGTGCGGTCGAGATTATCCGCGGCGGCGACGTGATCTCCTATCTCGGCTTCAACGTCGCGCTCCGCCCGTGGGTGCAGGCCAACGGCGACACTATCGAGAAATTCCTCGCTGCGGTCTCCGAAGCCGACCAGTGGATGCGCAAGAACCCGAAGCAGGCGGCACAGGTCGCGACCCGCTGGATCCCCGGCCTTAAGCAGGAGATCGCCGAAGCCGCGATGCAGTTCAACATCCAGCAGGCCGACCGCAGATTGTCGGCGAACAATTATCGCGCGCTCTACAGTGCGGAGGATCGTCTGTCGCGGCTGGGCATCATCAAGGCGACCTTCGACGTCAACAAGCATATCGAGCCGAAATACATCCTGAAGGTGATGAAGGATCACCCCGAACTGTTCTCCGACCTGCCGCCAATCCCGGAGGCCGTGGCGATCGGTCCGGGCTATATCTTCAAGCCGTAAAGGTATCTCCGATGTCATTCCGGGCTCGATGCTTCGCATCGCCCCGGAATGACAGCTCTCGGTGATTGCGAACAGGGACGACTGAGAGAGTGGCGACCGCAGTCTATCTCCTCACCCTGAGGAGGCCGCCAACGGGTCCGCGCGAAGCGCGGCCCGATGACAGGCTCCGCGGCCGTCTCGAAGGGCGAGGCCACAGGCGGGGCCTCATGGGTTCGAGACGCGCTGAGCGCTCCTCACCATGAGGGGCAACACCGGCATCGGCCTCTCACGCCGCTTTCCGATACGCCGCCAGGAACACCTTTGTCGCGCTGTCCACCACCGTGGCGATCTGGTCGGGCGACGGCGAGGGCTTGGCCTGGAAGATGAAAGCCTGGAACAGCGTCGCCTGGCACATCTGCATGAATTGCCAGGCGGCGAGCTCGAAATTATCGATCACGAGCTCGCCGAGCCCGGCACGAGCTTCGAGATAGGTCGTAAAGCGCTTGACGTTGCTCGCGATCACCTGTTCGTAAAACCGGCTGCCGACCTCAGGCATCCGTTCGGCGATCGCCATCACCGTGCGGATCGCCGAGCCGCCCCCCGGCCTGCACAGCAGGGCGACATAGGCGCGTCCGAATTCGGGCAGGGTGATATCGACGTCGCGCTGGGGATCGAAGTTGAAAGCGGTCTTGCTTTGCTCGATCTTCTCTTCCTCGACGATCGCCTCGAACAGCCGGCTCTTGTCGTCGAAGTAGACGTAAAGCGTGCCCTTGGAGACCCCGGCGGCGCGGGCGATCTCGCCCATGCTGGCGCCGTCGAAACCAAGCTCCAGGAACACCTTGCGGGCACCGTCGAGAATCTGTCGCCGCTTGGAGGAGTCCTCCTCGGCAACGATCTGAAGAGGGGATGTATGGCTTGCAACCATTGGTTTAGCCTCTCGGAGAACATTTCAATCCGGGTACTATCCGGAAGGGATTTTCTCCTTAGGGTTCCTGCAAGACAATGTAGCTTGACCGAACCGTTCGGTCAATGCTAGACGTGAAGACACGATGCCGCACAGCCCGTCGGGCCCTCGCTTGCGTCGTGACGGGGTAAATGAGGAGTCCGGCTATGGCCGCGGCGAGAGATCAGGCTGCACGCGTCGTTCGCTCCGAGCCGGAGGTCGAGGGCGAGTCCGTGCGTAACACATCAGCTCAGCCAGCAGAGCAGCTTCGTGGCCCCGCTCCCGAAGAAGCCAAGCGCCGGCCTGCCGAAACGCCGGCCGCGCCTGCGCCGGAGCAGCCGGCGGCGCCAGTACAAACCGCTCCCGCACCAAAGCCCGCCAAGCGCAGATTTGTCATGATGGGCGTGCTCGGCCTGCTCGCGCTCGCCGCCGTCGGCTACGGCGTCTACTGGTTCGTGGCCGGACGCTTCTACATCTCGACCGACGACGCCTATGTGCGCGCCAACAACTCGATGCTCGGCGCGCGTGTTTCCGGCCATCTGGCGGCGATCCTGCCTGCCGACAACTCGATCGTGCGCGCCGGCGAAGTGATCTTCCGGATCGACGACGGCGACTACCGGATCGCAGTCGACGCGGCGCGCAGCAAGATCGCCACCCAGCAGGCGA
The DNA here is from genome assembly GCF_004296405.1 of Bradyrhizobium sp. Leo170. Lineage (GTDB taxonomy): Bacteria > Pseudomonadota > Alphaproteobacteria > Rhizobiales > Xanthobacteraceae > Bradyrhizobium. The sequence continues at coordinate 33,942 of NZ_PSRR01000015.1, read as the reverse complement.
CCATCGAGCGTATCGGCCGCCAGGTCACCGCGCTGGAAAGCGCGGTCGAGCAGGCGCAGGCACAGCTCGCGTCCTCCGAAGCGAACCTGAAGCGCGCCGGCCTCGATTTCGACCGCCAGCAGGCGCTGAGCACCAAGGGCTTTGCTTCGCGCGCCACCTTCGAAGTCTCGGAGGCAAGCCGCGACCAGGGCGTTGCCGCGGTGAAGTCGGCGCAGGCTGCCTATGACGCCGCGCGCGACAATGTCGAGGTGACCAAGGCGCAGCAGAACGAGGCCCGCGCCACGCTCGCCGAACTGCAGACCCAGCTCGCCAAGGCCGAGCGTGACCTCGATTTCGCCACGGTACGCGCGCCGGTCGAGGGCACCTTCTCCAACCGTCTTGTCAATGTCGGCGACTTCATCCAGGTCGGCCAGCGGCTCGGCAATGTGGTGCCGCTCGACGATGTCTTCATCGACGCCAATTATAAAGAGACCCAGCTCAAGCGCGTCCGCCCGGGCCAGCCCGTGACGATCTCGGTCGACGCCTACGGCCACCGCAAGTTCAAGGGCGTGGTCGACAGCATTTCACCGGCCGCGGGCTCGGTGTTCACCCTGCTGCCGCCAGACAACGCCACCGGCAATTTCACCAAGATCGTGCAGCGGCTGCCGGTCCGCATCCGCGTGCCGAAGAGCGTTGCACGGCAGAACGTGCTGCGCGCGGGCATGTCGGTCTACACCACCGTGGATACAAGCGAGGGCGCTGTGGATGCGGACAATGATGCCGATCTCGACGCACCGATGATGATTCATCCGCAGTGATAGTTTGAGTCCGCAAGAAAATCCCGGGCGCAGGTGAGCAGATATGGCCGACGCCACCACCGCTTCGCCGAACATGATGAACGCCGCGGCCGCCACCGAGCGCATCGAGCCGAAGCGGGTGGTCGCCTTCATCATCATGGTGTTCGGGATGTTCATGTCGATCCTGGACATCCAGATCGTCTCGGCATCGCTGTCGGACATCCAGGCCGGCCTCTCGGCGAGTTCGAGCGAAGTATCCTGGGTGCAGACCGCCTATCTGATCGCCGAGGTCATCGCCATTCCCTTGTCGGGCTTCCTGTCGCGCGCGCTCGGCACGCGGCTGCTGTTTGCGATTTCGGCCTTCGGCTTCACCGTCTCGAGCTTCCTGTGCGGTTTTGCCACCTCGATCGAGCAGATGATCCTCTGGCGCGCGCTGCAGGGATTTCTGGGCGCCGGCATGATCCCGACCGTGTTCGCTTCGGCCTACACGATCTTTCCGCGCTCGAAGTTCCACATCGTGGCGCCGATTATCGGACTGGTGGCGACGCTGGCGCCGACTGTCGGTCCCACGGTGGGCGGCTACATCACGGACCTGATGTCGTGGCACTGGCTGTTCTTCATCAACATCGTGCCCGGCATCGGCATCACCATCGGCGTGCTCGCGCTGATCGATTTCGACCAGCCGAATTTCGCGCTGCTCGAGCGCTTCGACTGGTGGGGCCTCCTGTTCATGGCGGGTTTCCTCGGCTCACTGGAATATGTGCTGGAGGAGGGGCCTCAGTATGAGTGGCTGCAGGACACGTCGGTTGCGTTCTTCGCCACAGTCTGCTTCGTGTCCGCGATCGCTTTCTTCTGGCGTGTATTCTCCGTCGATGAGCCGATCGTCGATCTCAGGACGTTCGGCAACCGCAATTTCGCGATCGGCTGTGTGCTGCAGTTCTGCATCGGCATCGGCCTCTACGGCCTGACCTATATCTATCCGCGCTATCTCGCGGAGGTCCGCGGCTACAGCGCGCTGATGATCGGCGAGACCATGTTCGTCTCCGGCATCACGATGTTCCTGATGGCGCCGGTCGTCGGGAAGCTGATGCAGAAGGTCGACCTGCGCTACATCATTGCCTTCGGCCTCGTTACCTTCGCGCTCGGCTCCTGGCAGATGACCTGGATCACCCGCGACTATGACTTCTATGAACTGCTGGTGCCGCAGATCCTGCGCGGCATCGGCATGATGTGCGCGATGGTGCCGACCAACAACATCGCGCTCGGCACGCTGGCGCCGCATCTGGTCAAGAACGCCTCCGGCCTGTTCAACCTGATGCGGAACCTCGGCGGCGCGGTGGGATTGGCTGTCATCAATCAGGTGCTGAACGACCGCACGGACCTGCACATCTCGCGTCTGCACGATCGGGTGCATTGGGGCAATGCGACGGCGGTCGAGACGCTCAACATGTTCACGGAGCGCATGCAGGGCATGGGCGATGCTGCAATGATGGCGTTGAAGCAATTGTCGCAGATCGTGCATCGCCAGGCGGCGGTGATGGGCTATGGCGACGCCTTCTTCATGCTGACCGTGTTCTATGTCGGCCTCAGTTTTCTGGTCCTGCTGCTGAACAAGCCGTCGGCGGCGGCACCTGGCGGCGGCGGACACTAGGGCGCGTGCTCATAAATCCGGTTCGGAAAGCGCGGCTCGCTGAATGTCCGCTTCGCTCCGAAAGCGTCGCCGCGAAATGACGCGAAGGGCCACTTGTCTGCGAGCGCAAGTAACTAACCGCCGACGAACGTGACCGTCTCGTCGAGCGGGGCGCGGCCCGTACGGGCGTAACTCACCGTGGAGTCCTCGTACCCGATCGACATGCCGCAGAAGAGGATCAGCGCGTCCGAGGGTGACAGGACCTCCGCGACCGTGTCCCGAACCTGCGACCACGCCATCTGTGGGCAACTGTGCAGCCCTTCGGCGCGGAGCAGCAGCATGACGGTCTGCAGATACATGCCGACGTCGGCCCATTGGGGGCGGCCCAGGTCGCGGTCGATGTAGCAGAACAGGGCGGCGGGCGCGCCGAAACAGTTCCAATTGCCGATGGCCGCCCGCTGGCGCGCCTCCCAGTCCTCGCGCGCAATGCCGAGCGCGCTGTAGCGCTCCTTGCCGAAGGCGGATCGGCGCTCTCGGTACGGGGACTTCAGCGCGGGCGGGTACATCTCGTATTGCCGCTCGTCCCAGGGGTCGCCGTGGCACACGCGTTCGACGGCGCGCGTCTTGAGCTCGGCCAGCGGCGCGCCGGTCAGCACGTAGGTGTTCCACGGCTGGATGTTCGATCCGGACGGCGACCAAGCTGCGGCGGACAGCACGCGCTCCAGCACCTCCCTCGACACAGGCTCGTCTTTGAATCCGCGCACCGCCCGTCGGCTTGTGACTGCCTCATATACGTCCATGATCGCACCCTAACCCAACAAGCGGTCAGTACTCCCAGGGGCCCGGTACCCAACGAAAGACGTCGCCGTCGAGCGCCACGTGGCAGACGGACGGGAACGACAAATGAGTGGCCACCAGCGACTCGCGGGTCGCCGCCAGCTCCCGCAAAAGACGGACCCGGACGCCGGCCGCCTCCTCGGGGTCGTGTTCGAAGCCGTTGTACCAGTCGGGGTGCTCGAACCCGACCTGGAACACGGCGTCGCCAGCGAACGTCAGCCGGTCGCTGCCGGATGCCAGGCGGACCACGCTGTGCCCGGGGGTGTGGCCGCCAGTGCGTGTGACGAGCACCCCCGGCGCCACCTCGTGCTTCTCCTCGAACGTCCGCAACTGGCTCTGGTACTCGTGCAAGAACCGCTTGGCCGTCCGCCGAAGCGCGTCCGGGAACCCCGGCGGCATGGAAACGTGGGAGAAATCGGGCGCCTCCCAGAACTTGGTTTCGGCGGCGGCCACGTGGATGCGCAGGTCCGGACGCAGCCGGTCCCTCACCCCGTCGACGAGCAGCCCGCCAATGTGGTCCATGTGCATGTGGGTGAGCACCACGTCGGTCACGGATGCGAGATCGATGCCGGCGGCCTCCAGTCGCTGAACCGTCCGCCCGGCCCGCGGCAAGTCCGGGAACTCCGCCCCCATCCCAGCGTCGATGAGTATGGTCCGGCCGCCGCTACGCATCACGACCACGTTCAGCGCCCACTCGAGCACGTCCGGCGGCAGGAACATGTCCTCCAGCCAGGCCGCCCGGACGGCCGGGTCAACGTTGTGGCCCAACATCGCGCCTGGCAACGATAGCACCCCATCGCTGACCACCATTACGTCAATTTCGCCGACCTTCAGCGCGTAGCGCGACGGAACCAACTCGGGCTCCGGTCTACCGTGGATGTACTTCGCGTTCACCTTGTCGGCGCAGTACTTGACCGAGGGCTGTGAGGTGTTGTCCAAGCTCATGTTTGTCTCCTGCTGACCGTAACAGTCACTGTGCGGGCACGAGCGCCGGGGCACCCTTGTCCTTGATCAAGAGCACCAGGAATTTCGCCGGCTGGGTGCTGCTCGCGTTCCGGTCGACGACATGAACATCATCAGGGCCTTCATAGAAGCTCTGTCCTGCTGTCAGTGTCACCGGTTGTCCACCCTTCAGCTGCATCACGACGGAGCCCTCCAGCACGTAAACAAACGCATGTGCATTGTGTCGGTGGATAGCGCTCGATCCGCCGGGCGCATGCTCGACCGTGATCATCAGAGCCTCCCTGCCGGGACTCTCCGGAAGATCCTTGGACATGAGTGACGTGACCTTAGGCTCCTGAGCCACCGCCGTGCCGGTCACGAGGCACAGAAGAACCAACGCAACGAGTTTGATCGTCATAGCCGCCTCTTTCGGTCGTTGCCCGGGACCCGCTCGGATGATCATGGTTATCTCCTGTGCTTCAGCTATGAACCGCGTTGCGGCTGAGCCAGTCGTCGAAGCGGATGGAGCCGAGGCGGGGGCGATCGCCGGGCGTCAAGGAGCGGTCGTTCAGCTCGGCTCCGAAGTAGCGCCAGTGCACGTCAGCGATCACCTTGCGCTGGTCGCCGCTCGCAGCCAGGAACTTGCGCGCGAACGTGTCCATCGGGCAGGCTTCCGGGCCCGCAACCTCGACGGTGCCGTTCAGCGGCGGTGCGAGCGTCAGCTCGGCCAGGTTGGCGACCACGTCGTCAGAGGCAATCGGCTGGAACAGCGCGGGCGACAGCCGGACCACACCGCCCTCTGCGCCCGATTTGACGATGCCTCCGACGAACTCGAAGAACTGCGTCGAGCGCAGGATCGTATAGGGAATGCCGGACGCCTTGATCAGATTCTCCTGCGCCACCTTGGCGCGGAGGTAGCCACTGTCGGGACTGCGGTCGCTGCCGACGATCGACAGCGCCAGATGGTGCTTCACGCCGGCGGCCTTTTCCGCGGCCATCAGGTTGCGGCCCGAGGTCTCGAAGAATTCAAGCACCGCCTTGTCCTCCCACACCGGCGCGTTCGCCAGATCGACGACGACCTGTGCGCCGGAGAGCGCCTCTTTCAGTCCCTCGCCCGTGATGGTGTTGACGCCGGTATTGGGCGCGGCGGCGATGGCATCGTGACCCTTCTCCTGCAGTTTCTTGACGAGCTTTGATCCGATGAGGCCGGTGCCTCCGATGACGACAATTTTCATGATCTTGCCCTCCAAGGGTGTGCAAGGGAGTGTCTAGGTTGTGTCGTATTCGACGCGGCACAGGGTGCCGGATCGGCGGCCGGAAAGCCTTGTGGCGGCCTTGAGGCGCGATTGAATTTCGCTTGGGTTTCCGTCCAAGACAGCGGGACAAAAGAGCAAGACGAGCCAAGAAAGCGCCACGCTGTTCCGGCAGTTTCCGCTTGCTTTACCGGCGCGATAACTCGGCCGAGCTTCGGCGATGATCACCGTGCTATCAATGGCTTGCCGGCCATGGCGATGGGCGGCGATGAGAGGGCGACGTGCAGTACGCGTTCGAGGACTACGTGATCGACTCGGACCGGCGGGAGCTCACGCGCAGCGCCGCGCCGATCGCCGTCGGGCCGCAGGTCTTCGACCTGCTGCTCCATCTGGTGCGGAACCGCGAACACGTCGTCAGCAAGGACGAGCTCCTGGATGCCGTGTGGGTCGGGCGGATCGTCTCTGAATCGACCCTGACCAGTCATATCAACGCGGCGCGCAAGGCCATCGGCGACAGCGGGCAGAACCAGCGCCTGCTTCGAACGATCGCCCGCAAGGGATTCCGGTTCGTCGGCGACGTCAGCGAAATCGCCAGTCGCTCCGCCGCAGTCAGCACCGAGCCCGACGCGCCGGGCAAAACCATCGCAGAGCCGCCGACCCTCCCCGACAGGCCCTCAATTGCCGCGCTCCCGTTCCTGAACCTAAGCGGCGACATCGAGCAGGAGTACTTCACCGACGGCGTGGTAGAGGACATCATCACGGCCTTGTCGCGCATTCGCTGGCTGTTCGTGATCGCACGCAATTCGAGCTTCACCTACAAGGGCCGCGCGGTCGACGTGAAACAGGTCGGCCGCGAGCTCGGCGTGCGCTATGTGCTGGAAGGCAGCGTGCGCAAGGCGGCACACAAGGTGCGCATCACCGGGCAGCTGATCGATGCGACCACCGGGGCGCATCTGTGGGCCGAGCGTTTCGAAAGTGCGCTCGACGATATTTTCGAGCTGCAGGATCAGGTCACCGAGGCCGTCGTCGGCGCGATCGCGCCGCAGCTCGAGCGGGCCGAGATCGAGCGCGCGAAGCGCAAGCCAACCGAAAGCCTCGACGCCTACGACTACTATCTGCGCGGTATGGCGCACCTCCATCTGGGATCCAGGGAGTCGATCGACGCGGCGCTCGGTCAGTTCAACCACGCGCTCATGCGCGACCCGAATTTCGCGTCGGCCTATGCGATGGCGGCGTGGTGCTATTTCTGGCGCAAGGTCAACGGCTGGATGACCGATCGCCCAGGCGAGATCGCCGAGGGCGCCCGCCTGGCGCGCCGGGCCGTCGACCTGGGCCGGGACGATGCGGTCGCGCTCACCCGCGGCGGGCATGCGCTCGCCCACCTCACCGATGACGTCGCCGGCGGCATCGCCTTGCTCGACCGGGCGCTCGTGCTCAATCCCAATCTCGCGTCGGCCTGGTTCCTCGCCGGATTCCTGCGGACCTGGAACGGCGAGCCGGACGCCGCCATCGAGCACTTCTCGCACGCCATGAGGCTGAGCCCACTCGACCCCGAGCTCTACCGCATGCAGGCCGGACTGGCGGCGGCGCATCTGTTCGCGGGGCGCTTCGACGCCGCGTCGTCGTGGGCGGAGAAAGCCTTCCGGGAGTTGCCGAGCTTCCTGATGGTCGTCAGTGTCATCGCGGCGAGCCATGCGCTCGCGGGCCGGCCGGACGAGGCGCAGCGCGCGATGAAGCATCTGCGTGAGCTCGACCCCACGCTGCGCGTCTCCAATCTCGCGGATTGGCTCCCGATCCGCCGGCCTGAGGACCTCGCGACCTTCGCGGATGGGTTGCGGAAGGCGGGGCTGCCGGAGTGAGGCGCGCAGTTCTCCGACCAATCATGTGAGTTGTGAGGAAAGGGTAGCATAGTCCTGCTGCAGATTTGGCCGGATGCGTCCGAAGCGGATGTAACGCGAAGCACTGCGGAATTCCCGCGCCACTGCACCACGGCCTTGTGAAATGATCGAATCGGCGAGCAGCAGTCTTTGAATCAAGTTTGCGCGCTGTCGCTCTAGCGCGAAGACGTGAGCTCACGGCTTTGTCATCTTGCAAATCAGGCGTGACGCATTTATAAGCAACGCGTTGTCGCTCGAACCGGGGAGGATTTGCATGATTTCGGCTTATTCGCAGATCGCGCGCTCCCGTTCGATGCTTGTACTGGGTATGCGGTCGCGCCGTTGACCACCAGTTCTGACCGGGGCTGACGTCCCGGTCCCTCAAACCTTCCAACAACTTACCGATCTTTCAACGACGTCCGCGTCGCGCGCTTTCGCGCCGTCGCGCGTCAATTCAGATGGAGTCGGCCTGCGCGGCGAGCGCGGCCGGATTGCGCCATGACTATTCAAACTGACAAACGTCCCGCCGCGATCCGCGTCGTGATCCCGTTTGTATTCCGCCACTGGCTGAGGCAGCCCACCCGCGCCGCGGCCGTAATGGTCGGCTTTCTCGGCGCCACCGTCGCCGACCTTTTCATGCCGGTCTACTCCGGCCATCTGGTCGACGCCCTGACGCTCGGCACCGCGGATCAGGCGGCGCGATATGCGGCGATGGTTGCGTTCGGCGGCATCGTCGCGCTTGGCCTATTGTCGATCATCCTGCGGTTTGTGGGGCTGCAGGCGATCGTGCCGTTCACGCTGACGACGATGTCGGATGTGGCGCAGGAGGCGTTCGCGCGGGTGCAGCGGTTCTCGACCGACTGGCACGCCAATTCGTTTGCCGGCTCGACCGTGCGCAAGATCACCCGCGGCATGTGGGCGATCGACCTGCTCAACGACACCGTCCTGATGGCGCTGTTGCCGTCGTTGATGGTGCTGGTCGGTTCGATGGTCCTGCTCGGATTGCACTGGCCCGTGCTCGGCGCCGTGATCGGCATCGGCGCGGTGATCTATGTCGCGATGACCATCGTGCTCTCGGTGAATTATATCGCACCGGCCGCGCGCGTCTCCAACGCGTGGGACACCAAGGTCGGCGGCACGCTGGCGGACGCGCTCACCTGCAACGCGGTGGTGAAATCGTTCGGCGCGGAGGCGCGCGAAGATACGCGGCTCGCCGGCGTCATCGCCCGCTGGCGCAGGCGGGTGCTGCGCACCTGGCTGCGGTACAATGCGACCAACATGGCGCAACTCGCGGTGCTCTTGTGCTTCCGCGCGTCGGTGATCGGCGGCGCCATCCTGCTGTGGCTTGCCGGCCGCGCCTCGCCGGGCGACGTCACCTATGTGTTGACGAGCTATTACGTCATCCACGCTTACTTGCGCGACGTCGGCATGCACATCAACAATCTGCAGCGTTCGGTCAACGACATGGAGGAGCTCGTCACCATCCATGGCGAGCCGCTCGGCATCGTCGATGCGCCTGACGCAAAGCCGATCGACGTCCAGGGCGGAAGGATCACGTTCGACAACGTCACCTTCCTCTATGGCGGGCATCGCACGCCGCTCTATGACGCACTATCGATCGATATCCGCGCCGGCGAGCGTGTCGGGCTGGTCGGTCGGTCCGGCTCGGGCAAGACCACGTTCGTGAAACTGGTGCAGCGCCTCTATGACGTCTCCGACGGCCGCATCCTGATCGACGGTCAGAATATCGCTCACGCGACGCAGCAGTCGCTGCGCAGCCAGATCGCGATCGTGCAGCAGGAGCCGATCCTGTTCCACCGTTCGCTGGCGGAGAACGTCGCCTATGGCCGGCCCGGCGCCAGCATGGCGGCGATCGAGCAGGCGGCGCGGCTTGCCAATGCGCATGACTTCATCATGCGATTGCCGAAGGGCTACGGCACGCTGGTCGGCGAGCGCGGCGTCAAACTGTCCGGCGGCGAGCGGCAACGCGTCGCGCTGGCGCGCGCGTTCCTTGCCGATGCGCCGATCCTGATCCTGGACGAGGCGACCTCGAGCCTCGACTCGGAATCGGAGGCGCTGATCCAAGAGGCGATGGAACGATTGATGAAGGGCCGCACCTCGATCGTGATCGCGCACCGGCTGTCGACGGTGCGCGGCCTCGACCGCATCCTGGTGTTCGATCGCGGCGAGATTGTCGAGCAGGGGACGCATGCCGCGCTGACAGCGCGACCGGGCGGCATCTATCGCAGCCTGTTCGAGCGGCAGGCGACGGAGTTCGGCCGCGTCGCGGCGGAGTAGCCGCCGTCATTCCGGGGCGCGCGTCAGCGCGAGCGCTGCGCGTTGCTCCGGAACGACACGCGTTCGACCCCGCGTGCGCGCGCTGATCGCGACCGTCGCCACCACGGCGGCGGCGAACAGCACGACCTGCGGAGTGATCGTCTCGCCATTGAAGAGCGAGGCGAGCACGAAGGTGACGAAGGGCTGCAGCAACTGGACCTGCGACACCCGCGCGATCCCGCCCATCGCCATGCCGGCATTCCAGGCGAAGAAGCCGATCCATTGCGAGAACAGCGCGACGTAGAGCAGACCGAGCCACGGCTTCAGCGAGATGTGCATGGGGTCGGCCGGCATCGTCAGCGCCGCCGCCGGCAGCGCGAACGGCAAGGCAATCACCAGCACCCAGCTAATGACTTCCCAGCCCGGCATCTCCGCGGTGAGCCGTCCCGAAAAGGCATAGCCAACGGCGGAAACCGCAACAGAAGCGAACAGGAAGAGGTCGCCGGTCGACAGCGTGCCGCCGCCGTCGCGCAGCGCAAAAGCGATCACCAGCGCGGCGCCGACGACAGCGGCGACCCAGAACAAAGGCCGCGGCCGCTCGTGGGTGATCGCCACCGCCACCAGCGCGGTCGCGATCGGCAGCACGCCGAGCACGACGCCGCCATGGGAGGCGTCAACGCGCTGCATGCCTTCTGCCATCAGCAGCGGAAACAGGACGGCGACGCACGGCATGACCAGCACAAGCTGCGGCCACAGCGCCCGCCGCGGCAGCGGCCGCCGCAACACAAGCAGGAGCGCGAGCGAGCATAGGCCGGCGATTGCCGTGCGGATCGCGGTCAGGGCAATCGGATCAATTTCCGCAACGGCAAGCCGCGTCGCCGGCAGCGTGCCGCCGAAGATCGCCATGCCGATGAAGCCCAGCAACCAGCAACAGGCCGAGACGTTCGCGCGAGGAGGACGAGGACATGAAACAGGTGGTTACCGGCTTTGCCGTCCCGCGTACAGCAATCTACTCGGTGCATATGGCAGCCATGCGCGCGCTATCTCGGAGCAATTCCGCTGCACACCAGCCCGATGCCGGACAGAAACAACAGCCCAAGCACGATGTTCGTGAAATTCCGGTCGCTCAGCGCGTGATAGATTCGCGCGCCGAGCCAGGCGCCGGCCACCGTCGCCGGAAAGGTCACGACAGCGAGCGCGAGGACGTCCCTCGTGACGAAGCCGGCGAACGCCTGCAGCAACAGCGCAGTCGCCAGCACCGTGAAGTTGAAGGTCTGGAAAATCCCGCGCCGCTGCTCCTTGGTCCAGCCGCGCACGCTGGCCCAAAGAATCGGCAAGGGGCCGGAAAGGCCGGCGAGGCCGCCGAGGATGCCGCCGGCAAATCCGATGGCGCCGTCGAACGGCTTGCCGCCAAACTTGATCGCCATCGGCTTGCGTTGAAAATAGAGCGCGGTGGGAAACACCAGCAGAAACACGCCGATGGTCAGCTTGAAGGTGTTGGGATCGGCATGCGCGATCAGCAGCGTGCCGAGCGGTACGCCGGCGAGCCCGCCGAGCACGAACGGCCAGACCAGCCTGAAATCGATCGAGCGCCAGATCGAGGGCAAGGTCGTGAGCTGGCCGATAACCGAGGAGATCAGGACCAAAGGCACGGCAACAGCAGGCGGCGCGACGTAGAGCCAGATCCCCAGCGCCATCAGCGCGGTGCCGAAGCCGGCAAGGCCGGATACGAAGCCCCCGGCGAGCGCGCCGACAAACAGCACCGCCAAGGCGAAGCCGCCCATCATCGTCTTGTTCTCATTGTCATTGGTCGGACGTTTACACGACGAGCCCGGCAGGCACTATCGCAAATCCGCTGCTTCGGATCGTTGCGCGACGACGTCATTCCGGGGCGCGCGCGAGCGCGAACCCGGAATCTCGCGCCGCAATCTCCAGATTCCGGGTTCGCATCTTCGATGCGCCCCGGAATGACGGTCTGCAAAAATGGCGAGGGGTCCGGCGTGTTGCGCCGAACCCCTCATTTCCAAGAACATCAGCCGGCCTGTAAGCCGGGTTCTGTAGGGCACCATTCTCGCGAATGGTACGTGACGGCCATTCCTCTGGGACCGCCTTTGCAGACGGCCTCGAGCAACCTACCCGGACGGCGGGCCTGACATCGCCCTGCAGCGTTATCGCTTTCGCGAACAGCCTGCGTTGCCGTCCCTATTCGGTTTTGCTCCCGGTGGGGTTTGCCATGCCGTCTCCGTCGCCGGAAACGCGGTGCGCTCTTACCGCACCTTTTCACCCTTGCCGCGCCGAAGCCCCGAAGGGCGAAGGCGGGCGGTTCGTTCTCTGTGGCACTTTCCCTAGGGTTGCCCCCGCCGGACGTTATCCGGCACCGCATGTCGATGGAGCCCGGACTTTCCTCCCCCGCGGCCTTTCGGCGCTTGCGGGAGCGGCCGTCCGGCCGACTGACGCCCATAGGCATGGGGGTTCCAGCCGGTTCCGTCAAGCGGATAACGCCCGCGAAGCGCGCCAAAATAATCTATCCTGAAGGTGTCGTTTTGCCTGTCGCCCGTTCGACTGGATGTCGGCGATCCAGCCGATCAAGAGGAGATTTTCAGATGCAGTACCTGCTGTTGATCTATCGAAAGGAAGCAGAGTTAGGCCGCATGACCGCCGATGACCGCAAGAAACTAACGGCGGAATACGGTGCATTCACCCAGTCCATCATCCAGAGCGGCCATTTCAAGGCTGGCGACGGGCTGCAACCCTCAACGACTGCGACGACGGTGCGGGTTCGCGACGGCAAGATATTGACGACGGACGGTCCATTCGCGGAAACGCACGAACAGCTCGGCGGCTACTACCTGATCGACGCCAAGGACCTCGACACCGCTCTCGGCGTCGCCGCACGGATTCCCGGCGCCAAGACCGGCTCGATCGAAGTCAGGCCGATCATGATCTACGACAACAACTGATGCCGCACCGTCATTCCGGGATGCGCCATTTGGCGCAATCCCGGAATGATGATTTGACAGACCGCATGACTCCAACCCAGATCGAAAAGATCTTCCGCGACGAGGCGAGCCGGGCGCTGGCGACGCTGATCCGCCTCGTCGGCGATTTCGATCTTGCGGAGGATGCGCTGCAGGAGGCGTTCGCGGTGGCGCTCGAGCGCTGGTATGCGGGCGAACTGCCGCAAAACCCGCGGGCGTGGCTCGTCAATGTCGGCCGCAACAAGGCGATCGATCGCATCCGCCGCAATGCCGTGTTCCGCGGCAAGCAGCAGGAGCTGACGCACGAACTCCTGCTCAATGCGTCGTCGCCATGCGAGATCGTCGATGCCACGCTCGACGACGACATGCTGCGGTTGATCTTCACCTGCTGCCATCCGTCGTTTGCCGACGAGGTGCAGGTCGCGCTGACGCTGCGCACGGTTTGCGGCCTCGGCACGGCCCAGGTCGCGCGCGCCTTCCTCGTCAGCGAGGATGTGATGGCGCAGCGGCTGCTCCGCGCCAAGCAGAAGATACGCCTCGCCGGCATTCCCTATGAGGTGCCGGAGCGCGAGGCGCTGGAGCCAAGGCTCCGCGGCGTGCTGGCCGTGATTTATCTCGTCTTCACCGAAGGCTATGCAGCGACCTCCGGCGAGGATCTGATGCGCCCGGATCTGGCGCGCGAGGCGATCCGGCTGGCGCGGCTGATCGATGCGCTGATGCCCGCGCGCGGCGAGATCAAGGGGCTCTTGGCACTGATGCTGCTGCACGACGCGCGCCGCGCCGGCCGCGAGACCGCGGGCGGCGACATCGTGCTGTTGGAGGAGCAGGACCGCTCGCTGTGGGACATCAGCCAGATCGCCGAAGGTTTGCGTTTGGTGGAGGAAGCGCTGCGCATGCCCGGCCGGCCGCAATCCTATGCTGTGCAGGCCGCGATCGCGGCGCTGCATGCCCGCGCGCCGAGCTATCAAGACACCGACTGGCCACAGATCGCCGGCCTCTATGAAGTGCTGCTCCGCATCAGCCCATCACCGGTGATCGAGCTGAACCATGCCGCGGCGGTGTCGATGGTCGACGGCCCGGCGCGCGCGCTCGATCTGATCGACGCGCTCGAAGCGCGCGGCAGCCTCAAGGGTTACGAATTGCTGCCGGCCGTCCGCGCCGATCTGCTGCGTCGCCTCGGTCGCACCGACGCCGCGCGCGAAGCCTATCTGGCGGCAACCGCCGCGACGCAACTGGAGCCGCTGCGCCGGCTCTATGCGCGGCGCATCGCGGAGATGGGCTGATGGCCTCCGTCATTGCGAGGAGCTTAGCGACGAAGCAATCCATGCTTCCACAAGTGGCGAGATGGATTGCTTCGCTGCGCTCGCAATGACGAGAGACTTGCCTACTTCGCCGCAACCTCTGTCGCCGCCTCCGGCAGGCTCTCAAGCAGCGCGTGCAGGGTGGTCATGGTCGAGTGATCGACGATGCCGTCGACGCGCGCCTGGCGGAAATGGCGCTGGAAGGCGGTGACGACTTCCATGGTGGGGCCGTCGAACTTGCCGTTCGTCGGGATGTTGTAGCCGTAACGGGCGAATGCCTTCTGCATGTTGGTGACGTTGTCGTTGATCGCGCCGAGCTGCAGCGTCTCCCCGCGCACGATCGGCGCCGGCTGAACCCAATGCCCGACGCCGGAATTGGCGAGCGAATGCCACGGGAACTTTTCGCCGGGATCCTTCTTGCGCGCCGGCGCGACGTCGGAATGGGCGAGCACGCGATACGAAGGCACGTTGCGGCGAAGCATGATGCCGCGGCACAGCGCGATCACTGCTGCGATCTGGCGCAGCGGATAATCCGGGTAGCCCCAGTCGTGGCCGCGGTTGATGATCTCGATGCCGATCGAGCAGGAATTGATGTCCTCTTCGCCCGCCCAGCAGGACACGCCGGCGTGCCAGGCGCGCTTGCTCTCCGGCACGCATTGCACGATGCGGCCATCCTCCAGCACAATGTAATGTGCGGAGACCTCGGTGCCGGCGGTGCAGAGTTGGGCGATGGCGCCCTCGACGTCGGGCATGCCGGTGTAGTGCAGCACGATCATGTCGGGTTGCCGGTCGTTGGCGCGTTCGCCGAAATTCACCGAAGGGATGACGTCGGAGACGATCGAGGAGTCCGGGGTAAAGGTTTTCATGTCGGCGATGGCCCTCGGAACGGGAAGGGCGCGTTGGCGTTTCGAATCAGCGGACGTGAACGAACCAGATGGCATCCCAAATCTCAAACCCGGCGGCGGAACGGCAGCCCTGCAATTTCCGGACAGCCTGCAATTTACTATTCCTTTACCCTGCCGCGGGCGCAATCACATGGCGCGCACATCCCGCGAATTTTAGACCCGCCTGTGGATGGTGCGCATCAGCGGGTTCCAGGTGTGGTTAAAAAGCAAAAGAAACCGTGAAGGATTCGGCAACGCTTTCTTAACGCTAAGTGCCGTTACTAAGTGGTGAATTGCCGAACCGGTTTTTGAGGGACGGCCGAGGCCCGCTTGCGCGCGAAATCCCATGGCAGCCCAGCAAACTCCGGTCGGAAATCAGGATTTGCGGCCTGATCTGGGAACCGGCGTGTGCTCCGTGCCGCGGCTGCTCGGACGGAACCGCGGTGTGACGCGCAACCATTCGAGGCGCCATGGGCTGGTCCGTGTCCAGTTTCGATCCCCTACGCCGGACAACGCACGGAGCCGGCGCATGACCGCTGCCGCGCCGCATATTTCGGTGCTCGGCCGCGAGGCGGTCGAGATGCTGGATCCGCGGGACGGCGGCATCTATATCGACGCCACTTTCGGCGCCGGCGGCTATAGCCGCCTGATTCTCGACATGCCTGGAACCCGCGTCATCGGCATCGACCGCGACCGCTCGGCGATCACGGGCGGTTTCGATCTGGTCGATCGCGCCGATGGCCGATTGACGCTGGTCGAGGACCGCTTCTCCAATCTCGCCGAGGTCTGCGCCGCTCAAGGCGTCGAGGTCATTGACGGCGTGGTGATGGACATCGGGGTCTCCTCGATGCAGCTCGACCAGGCCGCGCGCGGCTTCTCGTTCCGCCTGGCGGGCCCGCTCGACATGCGGATGGGGCATGCGGGGCCGACCGCGGCGGATGTGATCGCAACCGCGTCCGAGCGCGATCTTGCCGACGTCATCTATCTCTTCGGCGAGGAGCGGCACTCGCGCGGCGTGGCGCGCGCCATCGTGGCCGCGCGCAAGGAAGCGCCGATCACGACGACGCAAGCGCTGGCCGACATCGTCGCCAGGGTCGTCCGGTCCAAGCCGAACGAGATCCATCCGGCGACGCGGACGTTCCAGGCGCTGCGCATCTTCGTCAACGAAGAGCTCGACGAATTGCATCGCGCGCTCACCGCCGCAGAGCGCGTGCTGAAGCCGGGCGGGCGGCTCGTGGTTGTTTCGTTCCATTCGCTGGAAGACCGCATCGTCAAGAATTTCCTGGCTGAGCGCGGTAAGGTTTCCAGCGGCTCACGGCATTTGCCCGAAGTGGCGCAGATGGCGCCCAGCTTCAAGATACTGACAAAACGTCCGCTGACGCCGTCCGAGGACGAGATCGCGGCCAATCCTCGCGCCCGGTCGGCCAAGCTGCGCGCCGCCGAGCGTACGGAAGCACTGGCTCATGCCGAGGGTGCGCCGCCGTCATGGCCGACGCTCGAACGCGTGATGAGGGGAGGCTAGCGCATGCGCATCCTCCATTTCCTCGTAATCGGCTTCCTCGTGGTTTGTGCGGCCTATGTCTACCGCATCAAGATGGAATCGACGGCCCGTACCGAGCGCGTGCTGCGGCTGAACGCGGAAATCCGCGAGCAGCGCGACGCGATCGCGGCCCTGCGTGCCGAATGGGCTAAGCTCGACTCGCCGCTTCGGCTGCAGGGGCTGGCCGAGCGTCATCTCGCGTTGAAGCCGCTCACGGCCAATCAATATGATTCGCTGAAGAGCTTGCCCGAACGTCCGCCGAACTTCGCGCGTCCGGGCGCGCCCGATCCGATCGGCGCGATGATCAACACCATCGAGGCCGCCGCCGACCAGGAGAGCGTGACCGGATCGGTACGAGAGCCGGCGCAGCAGGGAGATCAGCAATGACCGACCGCGCGCCAAGCACGAAGCCGGCCGAGCCGTGGCGGCAGCGGCTGATCCGCGGCCTGCTCTACGGGCGGAATGTCGACCGCGCAGTGAAGGCGCGCGCCCGCGTCGGCTTTGCGATCATCGCGTTTGCCGCGGTCTACGCCATCATTGCCGCGCGGCTCGTGATGTTCGCGATCGGCGCCGACAGCCACGGCGCGCGCCGCACCGCCTCGCAGGATGCGATCGCGACCGCGCGCCCCGATATCATCGACCGCAATGGCGCAATCCTCGCGACCGATGTCAAGGCGCCGAGCCTGTTTGGCGAGCCGCGCCGCATCATCGACAAGGACGAGGCGATCGAACTTCTGACCGCGACGCTGCCTGATCTCGACACCGCCGAAGTGCGCGATCGTCTGTCGTCGCGAAAAGGCTTCGTCTGGCTGAAGCGCGAGATCACGCCGCAACAGCAGCAGGATATCCACCGCCTCGGCGTTCCCGGCATCGGCTTCCTGCGCGAGAACAGGCGCATCTATCCGACCGGCGCGACCGTTGCCCACCTGATTGGCCTCGTCAATATCGACAACCAGGGCATCGCCGGCATGGAGAAGTGGCTGGACAATAACGGTCTGGCCGATCTGCATCGCGCGGGCTTTGCCACCGACCGCTTGCAGAAGCCGGTGGAATTGTCGATCGATCTGCGTGTCGAGCACGCGCTGCGCGACGAGCTCCTGAAGGCCAAGGAGAAATACAAGGCGAAGGCGGCATCGGGCCTCGTTTCCAATGTCCGGACCGGCGAGATCGTCGCGCTGGTCTCACTGCCTGATTTCGATCCGAACAATCCGAAGGAAGCGCACGATCCCGATCGCATCAACCGCCTGACCACCGGCGTGTTCGAGATGGGCTCGACCTTCAAGACGCTGACGCTGGCGATGGCGCTGGATTCCGGCAAGGCCACGCTCCACACCATGTATGATGCGCGCGGCGCGCTGCACTATGGCAAGTTCGCGATCCATGACACCCATCCGCTGGGCCGGGCGATCTCGCTGTCGGAAGTGTTCACCTTCTCCTCCAATGTCGGCGCGGCGCGCATCGCGCTTGCGCAAGGAGTCGAGGCGCACAAGGCGTTCCTGAAGAAGGTCGGCCAGCTCGACCGGCTGCGCACCGAATTGCCGGAGAGCGCATCGCCGATCGTGCCGAAGCGCTGGGGCGAATTGAACACGATCACCATCTCCTTCGGCCATGGCATCGCGGTTGCGCCGCTGCAGGCGGTGATGGGCATCAATGCGATGGTCAATGGCGGCTATCTGATTCCGCCGACCTTCCTCAAGCGCTCGGAGGAAGACGCCAAGGCGATGGCCAAGCGGGTGGTGAAGCCTGAGACGTCGGACAAGATCCGTTATCTGATGCGACTTAATGCCGAAATCGGGACCGCCAAGTCGGCCGACGTGAAGGGTTATTATATCGGCGGCAAGACCGGCACTGCGGAAAAGGTGGTCAACGGCCGCTACTCCAAGAAACAGGTGCTGAACTCCTTCACCGCCATCCTCCCGGCCGATAATCCGAAATACCAGCTCCTGGTGATGCTGGACGAGCCGAAGGCGCTGCCGGAGACCCATGGTTTCATCACCTCGGGCTGGAACGCGGTGCCGACCGGCGGCAAGGTGATCGCCCGTATTGCGCCGCTTTTGGGCCTCGAGCCGCGGTTTGACCTGCCGCCGTCCGACCGCCTTATTCTTGCGGCATCGAGGACAACCCAGTAAGGCGTGGGGGCAGGGCATGATCCGGAAAAGTGGATGCGGGTTTCCGAGAGGATCATGCGCCGTCACGTTTGAGCGTGAGCAGCCGGCCGGACTGGAAGATCATGAGACTTCGCGACCTTTTCAGTGCTGATGCCACGATCGATCCGCGGGCGGAAGCCGTCGAGATCGGAGGGGTGACGGCTGATAGCCGCACGGTGAAGCCGGGCGATCTGTTCTTCGCACTCGCGGGCTACAAGACCGACGGGGCGCGCTTCATCGATGCCGCGATTGCCGCGGGCGCGGCCGCTGTTGCGGGCGAGCACCGGCCGCAAGGCGGGTTGCGCGTGCCTTTTGTCGTGACGCCGAATCCACGCCGCGCGCTGGCGTTGGCTGCGGCGAAATCTTTCCCGCGCCAGCCCGAGACCATTGCGGCGGTGACCGGCACCAGCGGCAAGACATCGGTGGCGGCTTTCACGCGCCAGATCTGGCAGCGACTGGGGCACGATGCCGCGAGCATCGGCACCATCGGCCTGGTGTCGCCGAAGCGTACGGTCTATGGCTCGCTGACCACGCCTGATCCGATCGAGCTGCATCGCCAGCTCGACGAGATCGCTCGCGATGGCGTCACGCATCTCGCATTCGAAGCGTCTTCGCACGGGCTCGACCAGTACCGGCTTGATGGCGTGCGCGTCGCCGCCGGCGGCTTCACCAACCTGTCGCGCGACCACATGGATTATCACCCCGACGTGGCGCACTATCTCAACGCAAAGCTGCGGCTGTTCCGCGATCTCGTGATGGATGGCGGCTCGGCGGTGATTTCGGCCGATCATGATTGTTCGCCTGAGGTGATCGATGCGGCGCGTGCGCGCAAGCTCAGGATCATCGCGGTTGGCCGCAACGCCGATGGCGGAGATGATATTCGCCTGGTCGACGCTTCGATCGATGGCTTTGCGCAGAAGCTTACGGTCGAACACCGTGGCCGAAAGCGCGCCATCCGTTTGCCGCTGGTCGGTGAATTCCAGATCGAGAATGCGCTGGTGGCCGCCGGCCTTGCGATCGGGACCGGCAGCGACGCCGATGCCGTCTTCGCAAGCCTCGAACATCTCGAGGGCGCCAAGGGTCGGCTCGAACGCGTCGGCGAGCGCAACGGTGCGCCGATTTTCGTCGACTACGCACACAAGCCGGACGCACTCGCCAAGGCGCTGCAGGCGCTGCGGCCCTATGCCAAGCGCAAGCTGATCGTCGTCCTTGGCGCCGGTGGCGACCGCGATGCGGGCAAGCGTCCGCTAATGGGCGCGATTGCCGCCGACAATGCGGACAGCGTCATCGTCACCGATGACAATCCGCGCAGCGAGAATCCCGCGGCGATCCGTGCCGCCATCCTCGCCGCCGCGAAGGGCGCCAACGAAATCGGCGACCGCGCGGAAGCGATCAGGGCCGGCATTGCTGCGTTGCAGCCGGGCGATGTGCTTTTGATCGCCGGCAAGGGGCATGAGATCGGACAGATCATCGGCGACAAGACATTGCCGTTCAGCGATCATGAGGCCGTGGCCGCGGCACTTGAAGCGAGGGTCGCATGAGCACACCACTGTGGACATCGGCGGCAATGGCGGACGCGATGCGCGCCGCGACCCAGGGGCGCTTGCCCTCCGCCGTCACCGGCCTTTCCATCGACAGCCGCACGCTGCGGCCGGGCGAGGCCTATTTTGCCATCAAGGGCGACGTGCATGACGGCCACAGTTTTGTCGAGGCCGCATTGAAGGCGGGCGCCGCGCTCGCGGTGGTCGAAAGCGCCCAGCGCGAGAAGTTCCCCGCCGATGCGCCGCTGCTCGTCGTCGACGATGTGCTTGCAGGGCTGGTCGATCTCGCCCATGCCTCTCGCGCGCGGCTCAACGCGAGGATCATCGCGGTCACCGGCTCGGTCGGCAAGACCTCGACCAAGGAAGCGCTCCGGCATGTGCTCTCGGCGCAAGGCGAGACGCACGCCTCCGTGGCTTCCTTCAACAATCATTGGGGCGTGCCGCTGTCGCTGGCGCGTTGTCCGGCATCGGCGCGCTTTGCGGTGTTCGAGATCGGCATGAACCATGTTGGCGAGATCACGCCGCTGGTGAAGCTGGTGCGGCCGCATGTTGCCGTCGTCACCACCGTGGAGCCGGTGCATCTGGAGTTCTTTTCCGGCATCGAAGAGATCGCGGACGCCAAGGCGGAGATCTTTCTCGGTCTCGAGCCTGATGGCGCCGTCGTGCTCAACCGCGACAATGCGCAATTCGGAAGGCTCGAAGCCCGCGCGAAGGAACTTGGCATCCCACGCGTCGTTTCCTTCGGCACGGACGCGCAATCCGATGCGCGGCTGATCGATGTGTCGCTCCACGCGACCTGTTCCGCCGTGCACGCCAATGTCCTCTGCCACGACGTCACCTACAAGATCAGCATGCCGGGCCGCCATATGGCGATGAACTCGCTCGCCGTGCTCGCCGGCGCGGCGCTGATCGGGGCGGACCTTGCGCGCGCGGCATTGTCGCTGTCGCAGCTCGAGGCGCCCGCGGGTCGCGGTGCGCGGCGCATCCTCGAGGTCGGGACCGGCGAGGCGACGCTGATCGACGAAAGCTATAATGCCAATCCGGCGTCGATGGCGGCCGCGCTGAACGTGCTCGGGCAGGCCCAGCTCGGCCCGCACGGCCGCCGCATCGCGGTACTCGGCGACATGCTCGAGCTCGGGCCGACCGGCCCTGCGCTGCATCGCGGTTTGGCCGAGGCTGTCAACGCCAACAATATCGACCTCGTTTATTGTTGTGGTCCGCTGATGCGCAACCTCTGGGACGCTCTTTCCACGGGAAGGCGAGGAGGCTATGCCGATAACTCGGCGAGTCTGGAGACCCAGGCGGTCGCGGCCATCAGCCCCGGCGACGCCGTCATGGTCAAGGGATCGCTGGGTTCGAAGATGAAGCGGATCGTCAACGCGCTGGAGAAGCGCTTTCCCGGCAAAGCCGCGCATGAAGAAGCGGTATAGGCATATTGAATGTTTTATTGGCTGATCGATCTTTCCAACACGGTGCCCGGCTTCGGGGTGTTCCGGGGGGCGCTCAACGTGTTCCGCTACATCACCTTCCGCACCGGCGGGGCGATGGTGACGGGCGCGCTGTTCGTGTTCCTGTTCGGGCCCTGGATCATCGATCATCTGCGGCTGCGCCAGGGCAAGGGCCAGCCGATCCGCACCGACGGCCCGCAATCGCACCTCATCACCAAGAAGGGCACGCCGACCATGGGCGGGCTGATGATCCTGTCCGGCGTGGTGGTGGCGACGCTGCTCTGGGCCAATCCGATCAATCCCTATGTCTGGATCGTGCTGGCGGTGACGCTGGGTTTCGGCTTCGTCGGCTTCTATGACGATTATCTGAAGGTCACCAAGCAGAGCCACAGCGGCTTTGCCGGCAAGCTGCGCCTCGCGATCGAGGCGATCATCGCGCTCGCCGCCTGTTACGCGCTGGTGCGGCTCGGGCGCGACGTGTCCTCGACCTCGCTCGCGATTCCCTTCTTCAAGGATGTGGTGTTCAATTTCGGCTGGTTCTTCGTGATCTTCGGCGCCTTCGTCATGGTCGGCGCGGGTAACGCGGTGAACCTGACCGACGGCCTCGACGGTCTCGCCATCGTTCCGGTGATGATCGCGGCTGCCAGCTTCGGCATGATTTCCTATCTCACCGGCAATGCGGTGTTCTCCGACTACCTGCAGATCAACTATGTCGCCGGAACCGGCGAGCTCGCGGTGCTCTGCGGCGCCGTGCTGGGCGCAGGTCTTGGGTTTCTGTGGTTCAACGCGCCGCCGGCCTCGATCTTCATGGGCGACACCGGCTCGCTCGCTCTCGGCGGCATGCTCGGAGCAACGGCGGTCGCCGTGAAGCACGAGATCGTGCTGGCCGTGATCGGCGGCCTGTTCGTGTTGGAGGCGGTTTCGGTGATCGTGCAGGTGGCCTCGTTTAAGCTCACCGGCAAGCGCGTGTTCCGGATGGCGCCGCTGCACCATCATTTCGAGCAGAAGGGCTGGACCGAGCCGCAGATCGTGATCCGCTTCTGGATCATCGCCGTGATGCTGGCGCTCGCCGGCCTTTCCACGCTGAAGCTGCGATGATCCCTGTCACCTCGTTTGCGGGCAAGACGGTTGCCGTGTTCGGCCTCGGGGGTTCGGGACTTGCGAGCTGCCACGCGCTGAGGGCGGGTGGGGCGGAGGTGATTGCTGGCGACGACAATTCCGACAACGTCACCAAAGCCGCGCAGGCTGGCTTCGTCACCGCCGACCTGCGCTCGGTCTCCTGGGCGAATTTCGCCGCGCTGATCCTGACCCCCGGCGCGCCGCTGACCCATCCAGCGCCGCATTGGAGCGTGCTGCTGGCGCGCCAGGCCGGCGTCGAGGTGATCGGCGACGTCGAGCTGTTCTGCCGCGAGCGGCGACGTCACGCGCCGGAAGCGCCGTTCGTCGCCATCACCGGCACCAACGGCAAGTCGACCACAACGGCGCTGATCGCCCATCTGATGAAGGTCGCCGGCTACGATACCCAGATGGGCGGCAACATCGGCACCGCGATCCTGTCCCTGGAACCGCCGCGGATGGGGCGCGTGCATGTGATCGAGATGTCGTCCTACCAGATCGACCTCACGCCATCGCTCGATCCTTCCGTCGGCATCCTGCTCAATGTCAGCGAGGACCACATCGATCGCCACGGCACGCTGGAGAATTACGCCGCGGTGAAGGAACGGCTGGTCGCCGACGTGCAGCCGGGTGGCACCTCGATCGTCGGTGTCGACGACATCTTCTGCCGCAACATCGCCGATCGCCTCGATCGGTCAGGCAAGCGCGTGGTGCGGGTGTCCGTGAAGAACCCGCTGCCGGACGGCATCTATGTCGAGCACGAGACCATCGTGCTGGCCTCAGGTGCCGCGCGCAGCGAAGTCGCACGACTGGGCGGCATCGGCTCGCTCCGCGGCCTGCACAATGCCCAGAACGCGGCGTGCGCGTCGGCCTGCACGCTGGCGATGGGTATCCCGACGGATGTGCTGCAGAACGGGCTGCGCAGCTTCCCCGGCCTCGCCCACCGCATGGAGCAGGTCGGCCGCCGCGGCAACGTGCTGTTCGTCAATGACTCCAAGGGCACCAACGCGGATGCAGCCGCCCATGCCCTGTCGTCTTTCTCCGATATCTTCTGGATTGCCGGCGGCAAGCCCAAGGCCGGCGGCATCACCAGCCTGACTGGCTATTTCCCGCGCATCCGCAAAGCCTATCTGATCGGCGAGGCCGCGCAGGAATTCGCCGGCACGCTCGGCGAGGCCGTGCCGCACGAGATTTCGCAGACGCTGGATGTAGCAGTCGCCAACGCAGCGCGTGACGCGGAAGCCTCTGGGCTCACTGACCCGGTTGTCCTGCTGTCGCCAGCCTGCGCCTCGTTCGACCAATACCGCAATTTCGAAATCCGCGGCGCCGCCTTCCGCGACCTCGTGACAGCGCTGCCCGGCGTCAAGCCGGTGGTGATGTAGCCCGTCATGGCCGGGCTTGTCCCGGCCATCCACGTCTTCCCTTCGTTGCGGCGGCAAAGACGTGGATGCCCGGCACAAGGCCGGGCATGACGAGGGGAGAGAGGTTCGCTCTATCTCCAAAGTTGCTCACTCCATTAACCCTTCGGAAACCATCCTCGTCCACCAATGGCCGTTACCTCGGCATTCTGGGGACGCCCATGCTCGCCCGTGATCAACGCACCCCGTTCTCCGACTGGTGGTGGACCATCGACAAGCCGCTGCTGGCGGCGGTCATCGCGCTGATGTTCGGCGGTGTCATCCTGTCGCTGGCGGCGAGCCCGCCGGTCGCGACCCGGATCGGGCTCGACCCCTTCCATTTCTTCAGCCGGCACGTGATGTTCCTGCTGCCGTCCTTCATCGTGCTGATCACGGTCTCCTTCCTGTCGCCGCGCCAGATCCGGCGCGCCGCGATGGTGGTGTTCTTCGTCAGCATCGCGCTGATCGTGATGACGCTCCTGATTGGCCCCGAGGTGAAAGGCTCGCGGCGCTGGATCACGCTGGTCGGCGTCAACATCCAGGCTTCCGAATCGGCAAAGCCGGCCTTCGTCATCCTCGCGGCCTGGCTGTTTGCGGAATCGACCAGGCGTCCGGAAATGCCGGCGACCTCGATGGCGCTGGTGCTGCTGTTGACGCTGGTCTCGCTGCTGGTGATGGAGCCCGATTTCGGCCAGACCATGCTGATCCTGATGGTGTGGGGCGCGCTGTTCTTCATCGCAGGCATGCGGATGATCTGGGTCGCGGGGCTTGCGGGCGCCGCCGGCCTCGGCCTGTTCAGCGCCTATCTGTTCGTCCCGCATGTCGCCGGCCGCATCAAGCGCTTCATGAATCCGGCCTCCGGTGACACCTTCCAGGTCGACATGGCGATGGAGGCATTCTGGAACGGCGGCTGGTTCGGGCTCGGGCCGGGCGAGGGCATTGCAAAACGCAGCCTGCCGGACAGCCATACCGACTTCGTCTTCGCGGTCGCCGCGGAAGAATTCGGCATCATCCTCTGCCTCGCGCTGCTGGCGCTGTTCGCCTTCGTGGTGATCCGCACGCTCTCACGCGCCTATGCGACCGAGGACATGTTCGCCCGCTTTGCGGCGTCGGGGCTTGCGATCCTGTTCGGCGTGCAGGCTGCGATCAACATGGCGGTCAATCTGCAATTGATCCCCGCCAAGGGCATGACGCTGCCGTTCATCTCCTATGGCGGCTCCTCGATCGTCTCGCTGGCCTACGGCGTCGGCATGATGCTGGCGCTGACCCGGCAGCGCCCACGCACCGAGATTGAATCCGTGAACGCGGCCGGCGCTGTGCAGGGCTATGCCTGACTAGCGCCGTCGGCTATTTGAGGCCATGGACAACGCGCCCCTCATCCTGCTTGCGGCCGGCGGCACCGGCGGCCATTTGTTCCCCGCCGAAGCGCTCGGCGTGGAACTGATCAAGCGCGGCCTGCGCGTGCGGCTCGCGACCGACGCCCGCGCGCTGCGCTACAGCGGACTGTTCTCCAAGGAAAATATCGATGTGGTGCCGAGCGAGACGGTGCGCGGACGCAATCCAATCACGCTCGCCCGCACCGCGATCACGCTCGGCTACGGTATCGTGGTTGCCGCCAATCTGGTGCGCCGTCTGAAGCCGGCCGCGGTGGTCGGCTTCGGCGGCTATCCCACGGTGCCGCCGCTGCTCGCCGCACGGCTGCTCGGCGTGCCCGGCATCATCCATGACGCCAACGCGGTGCTCGGCCGCGCCAATCGCTTCCTCTCCAGCCGCGTCAATGCGATTGCGACCTCGCTGCCCGGCGTGCTCGATCGCGATCCGGCGCTGGCCGGCAAGACCACCACCGTCGGCACGCCGATGCGGCCCGCGGTCCTCGCGGCTGCCGCGGTGCCGTTTGCCACGCCGGAGCCGAACGGCCCGCTGCGTCTGCTCGTGGTCGGCGGCAGCCAGGGCGCGCGGGTGATGAGTGATATCGTGCCCGGCGCGATCGAAAAGCTCGAGCCCGCGCTGTGGAGCCGCCTGATCCTCACCCAGCAGGTGCGGGAGGAGGACATGGCGCGGGTGCGCGCGGTCTATGACAACCTCAAGATCAATGCCGAGCTCGCGCCGTTCTTCGCCGACCTGCCGGCAAGACTCGCCGCCAGCCATCTCGTGATCTCGCGCTCCGGTGCCGGCACCGTCGCCGAGCTCGCCGCGATCGGCCGGCCCTCGATCCTGGTGCCGCTGCCCGGCGCGATCGACCAGGACCAGTTCGCCAATGCCGGCGTGCTGTCGCAGGCCGGCGGCGCGCTGCGGATTGCGCAG
Source organism: Bradyrhizobium sp. Leo170 (assembly GCF_004296405.1). Lineage (GTDB taxonomy): Bacteria > Pseudomonadota > Alphaproteobacteria > Rhizobiales > Xanthobacteraceae > Bradyrhizobium. The sequence goes on along the minus strand of NZ_PSRR01000015.1, from coordinate 7,694 downwards.
GCGGAATTCACGCAAGGCCGGTTGGCGGCCGAAATCTCTGCTTTCGCGGCCGAACCTGAGAAATTGACGGCGATGGCGGCAGCCGCGCGCGGCGCCGGCCGGCTCGACGCCGCCGAACGGCTGGCCGATCTGGTGGTGAAAGTGGCTGGAATTTGACCAGGAGTCATTCCGGACAGGCCGCGAAGCGGACTGATCCGGAATCTCGAGATTCCGGGTTCGCTCGCGCCGCGAGCGCCCCGGAATGACGAAAAACCGCGAATTTCCGTGTTCCGGCGTCATGGCCGGTCTTGTCCCGGCCATCCGCGTCTTGCATGAAGGGCAGGAGATTCGTGGGTGACCGGGCAAGCGCCGGGCATGACGAGGGAAACGAACCATGAGACTGCCGCGCGAGATCGGACCTATCCACTTCATCGGGATCGGCGGCATCGGCATGAGCGGCATTGCCGAGGTGCTCTGCAATCTCGGTTACACCGTGCAGGGCTCTGACGCGTCCGAGAGCGGCAATGTCGCGCGGCTGCGCGAGAAGGGAGTCAAGGTTTCGGTCGGCCACAAGGCCGAGAACATCAACGGCGCCGACGTCGTCGTGGTCTCGACCGCGATCAAGCGCGACAATCCGGAACTGATGGCGGCGCGCGCGCAGCGCATTCCCGTGGTGCGCCGTGCCGAGATGCTCGCCGAATTGATGCGGCTGAAGAGCTGCGTCGCCATCGCCGGCACCCATGGCAAGACCACGACCACCTCGATGGTCGCAGCGCTGCTCGATGCCGGCGATTTCGATCCGACCGTGATCAATGGCGGCATCATCAATGCCTATGGCACCAATGCGCGATTGGGCGCAGGCGACTGGATGGTGGTGGAAGCCGACGAAAGCGACGGCACGTTCCTGAAACTGCCGACGGATGTCGCCATCGTCACCAATGTCGACCCCGAGCATCTTGACCACTTCAAGACCTTCGAGGCCGTGCAGGATGCGTTCCGCGCCTTCGTCGAGAACGTGCCGTTCTATGGCTTCGCGGTGATGTGCATCGACCACCCGGTGGTGCAGACGATCGTCGGCCGCATAGAGGACCGTCGCATCATCACCTATGGCGAAAATCCGCAGGCCGATGCGCGGCTGGTCGACCTGCAGCCGATTCCCGGCGGCTCGAAGTTCAAGGTCTCCTTCCGCAACCGCAAAACCGACGTGGTGCACGAGATCTCGGATATCGTGCTGCCGATGCCCGGCCGCCACAACGCGTTGAATGCCACCGCGGCGATTGCGGTTGCGCATGAGCTCGGCATTTCCGACGAAGCGATCCGCAAGGCCATCGCAGGCTTCGGCGGCGTGAAGCGGCGCTTCACCAAGACCGGCGAATGGAACGGCGTCATCGTGATCGACGATTACGGCCACCATCCCGTCGAGATCGCTGCGGTCTTGAAGGCGGCGCGCGAGTCCTACAGCGGCAGGATCATCGCCGTGGTGCAGCCGCATCGTTTCACCCGCCTGCAGTCGCTGTTTGAGGAATTCTGCACCTGCTTCAACGATGCCGATGCGGTCGTCGTCGCCGAGGTCTATCCGGCGGGCGAGGCGCCGATCCCGGGCATCGACCGCGATCATTTCGTGCTCGGCCTGCGCGCACACGGCCATCGCGACGTGATCCCGCTGCCGAATGCCGGCGAGCTTGCGAAAATCGTTCGCGACCTTGCCAAGCCCGGCGATCTCGTCGTGTGCCTCGGCGCCGGCAACATCACGCAATGGGCTTACGCATTGCCCGGCGAATTGAAGGCGTTGGGCTAGCGTGGCCGGTTTCCCCGACATCACGCCAGAGCTGAAAGCCGCGATGCCGGAACTGCGCGGGCGGCTGCTGGCGAACCAGTCGCTGGCGGAATTGACCTGGTTTCGCGTCGGCGGACCGGCGCAGGTGCTGTTCACGCCGGCGGACGAAGACGACCTTGCTTATTTCCAGGCGCGCTTGCCGCAGGAGTTGCCTGTCTATGTCGTCGGCGTCGGCTCGAACCTGATCGTGCGCGACGGCGGCATGCCGGGCGTCGTGATTCGCCTCGCGCCGCGCGCATTCGGCGAGACCAGGGCCGAAGGCGACATCGTGAGCGCCGGCGCCGCAGCGCTCGACAAGCGCGTGGCGGAGACGGCGGCTGCGGCTGATATCGGCGGCATGGAGTTTTTCTTCGGCATCCCCGGCACCGTCGGCGGTGCGCTGCGCATGAATGCGGGCGCCAACGGCGGCGAGACCAAGGATGTGCTGCTGGATGCCACCGGAATCGGCCGCGACGGCAACAAGCATGTGTTCACCAATTCCGACATGAAATTCGTCTATCGCAGCAGCGGCGTCGATCCCTCGATCATCTTCACCTCCGCGCGCTTTCGCGGCAGGATCACTGCGCCCGAGGCGATCCGCGCGCGCATGAACGAGGTGCAGGCCCACCGCGAGACCGCGCAGCCGATTCGCGAGAAGACCGGCGGCTCGACGTTCAAGAACCCGCCGGGCAACAGCGCCTGGAAATTGATCGATGCCGCCGGCTGCCGCGGCTTGCGCGTCGGCGGCGCCCAGGTCTCGGAGATGCACTGCAATTTCCTGATCAACACCGGCAATGCCACCGGACGCGATATCGAGACGCTCGGCGAAACCGTGCGGCAGCGGGTGAAAGAGACGTCGGGAATCGAGTTACACTGGGAAATCAAGCGAATCGGGATTCCGTAGTCATTCCGGGGCGCGCGAAGCGCGAACCCGGAATCCAGAGCTTATACGGAGAGAAGATTCCGGGTCTGGTCCTGTCGGACCATCCCGGAATGACTGAAGGCAACAGCGATGCGAACGACCATTCTCTTCGGCGGCAGCAACAAGGAACGCCTCGTCTCGGTGGCAAGCGCGCAGGCGCTGCACCAGGCTTTGCCGGAGGCCGATCTCTGGTTCTGGGACGTGGCTGACAATGTCCATGTCGTGCGGTCCGAGCAGCTTCTCGAACATGTGAGGCCCTTCCAGGACGAGTTCAGGCCCGGCACGCGCGGCATCCCGCTCGCGCAGGCGCTCGACCAGGCCGCCCGCGAGGATCGCGTGCTGGTGCTTGGCCTGCACGGTGGCAGCGCGGAGAACGGCGAATTGCAGGCGATGTGCGAGATGCGCGGCATCCCCTTCACCGGCTCCAGCTCGGCGTCCTCGCATCTCGCCTTCGACAAGGTCGCGGCGAAGCGATTCGCGGCGATTGCGGGCGTGCCGGCGCCGAGCGGCATCGCCCTCGACGAGATCGACGCTGCCTTCGCCGAATACGGCAGGCTGATCGCCAAGCCTGCGCGCGACGGATCAAGCTACGGCCTGATCTTCGTCAACGCGAAGCAGGACATCGTCGCCGTCCGCAACGCCGCCGCGACGGAGGAATATCTGATCGAGCCGTTCGTTGCGGGCGTGGAGGCAACCTGCGGCGTGCTGGAGCGGTCCGACGGCGCAATCTTCTCGCTGCCGCCGATCGAGATCGTGCCGGCGGAGGGCGCGTTCGACTACACCGCAAAATACCTGCTCAAATCGACCCAGGAGATCTGCCCCGGGCGCTTTTCGCCTGATATCAGCGCCGCGATCATGGACCTCGCGCTCCGCGCCCACCGGGCGTTGTCCTGCGCCGGCTATTCCCGCACCGACTTCATCGTCTCCGCCAAGGGCCCGATCTATCTTGAGACCAATACGCTGCCGGGGCTGACCAAGGCCTCGCTCTATCCGAAGGCGCTCAAGGCGCAGGGCATCGAGTTCGTCGATTTCCTGCAAGAGCAGATCGAATTGGCCAGGCGGCGGACAAGTCCTTCCGTCATTCCGGGGCGCGCGTAGCGCGAACCCGGAATCCATCGGGCTACGGGCGCAAGCGGCGAAATGGATTCCGGGCTCGATGCTTCGCATCGCCTCGGAATGACGGGGGAGTATCCCGCGCGTCTAAAAGCACCCGGAACTGGTTCCGTGCCGAATCGGGAACCCCGGGCGATTGCTAAAATCCTAAGGATTGCGTGGCAAACTACGCACATTGCTCATCAAAACGCGTTCCGCGTTAACCGCTTTTACCTTTTGTTTACCAGGAAGTCCGAAGGTTAACGCCGGCGGCGCATGTAGCGCTTGGCTGCCGGGCGTGAGCTGTCGCGGGAACTTTCACTTCGACACGCGTAACGAGGGACAGGGGGCCTTTCTTACTGGCTTCGACACCCAGGCCGGCATCACCGAGACGTTGTGTGCGCCAGGACCCGCAAACGTGTTGCGGGCAGAAGGTTTGACGAGCTCGTGCAATGGATGGTGCAGGCCGCCTCACTCGATCACTGCGATCGCTGAGGCCCGAAGCTGACCTGAAAGCAGCCGCTATTGGAGCGGCGGTGCTGCTGCGCGAGTATTTTGCCCACCGTCGTGCCCGTCGTCGTACCCGCCGCGCCCCGCCGGTGATCGATCGCGATCCGCCGAGCCGCTTCATCCTTCTGGTCGAGCGCTATCTGCCGCGCCGCGTCGGTCTTGCCGCCACCGTCTTCATCCTGCTCGGCAGCGCCGGCCTCGGCATCGTCAAGGGCGGCCATGTCGACGAATTCGTCACAGGGCTTTCGGATGCGCGCAATGCGCTCGCCAACTCGGCGGGCTTCCGAATCACCACGGTGGCCATCAACGGCCGCAAGCAGTTGAGCCAGGACGAGGTGCTGGCGATCGGCGGCGTCAACGGTCGCTCCTCGCTGCTGTTCCTGGATGCCGCGACCGTGCGCGATCGGCTGAAGGCCAATCCCTGGATCGCCGACGCGACGATCCTGAAGCTGTATCCGGGCCAGCTCCAGATCGACATCGTCGAGCGCAAGGCTTTCGCGCTGTGGCAGCAGGATGGGCGCCTGTCCGTAGTCGCGGATGATGGCGCGGTCCTCGAGCCCTACGTGTCGCGCCGCTTCCTCACGTTGCCGCTCGTGGTCGGCAAGGGGGCCGAGACCAGGGCCAAGGACTTCCTGGCGCTGCTCGACCGCTATCCGCAGGTGCGTTCGGTGACCAAGGCCGCGATCTTCGTTGGCGAACGGCGCTGGAATCTGCGGCTCAAGGATGGGCTCGACATCCGCCTGCCCGAGAACGACGTCGGCAATGCGCTCGCCGCGCTCTCCAAGCTCGACAAGGAAGACCGGCTGTTCTCGCGCGACATCGTCGCCGTCGACATGCGCCTGCCTGACCGGCTGACGGTGCAACTGGCCGAGGAAGCGGCAAAGGCGCGCGAAGAGCTGTTCAAGGACAAGAAGTCGAAGAAGAAGGGCGGTGACGCATGACCGTCCTGGATCGCAATCTGACGCCGAAGACGCGCCCGATGGCCCACAAGCGCACTGCGCTGGTGGCTTCGCTCGATATCGGCACCAGCAAGATCGCCTGCATGATCGCGCGGCTGAAGCCGTCGCCGCCGAGCGAAGCCCTGCGCGGCCGCACCCATGCGGTGGAATTGATCGGCTACAGCCAGATCCAGTCGCGCGGCGTCAAGGCCGGCGCGGTGGTCGATCTCGCCGAATGCGAGAAGGCGGTGCGTCATGCGGTGGCGCTGGCCGAGCGCATGGCCAAGGTCCGAGTCGAATCCGTGCTGCTGCCGGTCGCCGGCGGCCGGCCCGCCGGCCAGCTCGTCGAGGCTGCCGCCGACATTCGCGGCGGCTCGGTGACGGAAGCCGATATCAGCCGCGTCACCACGGCCGGCATGATCCACGCGACCGCCCACGGGCGCACCGTGCTGCACGCGCTGCCAGTCGGCTACGCACTCGACGGCGTCAAGGGCATCCGCGACCCGCGCGGCATGGTGGCGAGTCAGTTCGGCGTCGACATGAATGTCGTCACGGCCGACGCCACCGTCGCCAAGAACCTGATGCTCGTGGTCGAGCGTTGCCACCTCAACGTCGAGGCGATGGCGGCGAGCTCCTATGTCGCCGGCCTCTCGGTGCTCACCGATGATGAAGCCGATCTCGGCGCCGCCGTGGTCGAGATGGGCGCCGGCTCGACCACGATCGCGACCTATTCGGGGGGACGCTTCGTGCACGCGTCGGGATTTGCGCTCGGCGGGCAACACATCACGATGGATCTTGCGCGCGGCATCGGCGCATGCATTGCGGATGCCGAGCGAATCAAGACTTTATACGGCACCGTGCTGACCGGCGGCTCGGATGCGCGCGAGCTGATGTCGGTCCCGACCGCCGGCGACGAACGCGACACGCCGCAGATCGTCTCCCGCGCCACGATTGCGAACATCGTCCGGCATCGCGCCGAGGAGATTTTTGAGATGGTCCGGGACCGGCTCAAGGCTTCCCCGTTTGCGGCAGAGCCGAGGGCGCGGGTCGTGCTGAGCGGCGGCGCCTCGCAGCTCACCGGCATGATCGAACTCGCCACCCGCATTCTCAATCGGCCGGTGCGGATCGGCCGTCCGCTCGGCTTCGGCCGTCTGCCCAACGAGGCCAAGGGTCCGTCGTTCGCGGTGCCCACCGGGCTTCTGGTCTATCCGCAATACGCTCACCTTGAACATGTCGAACCGCGGCACACGCGGCAGCTCAAGACAGGGACTGACGGTTATTTCGGAAAGGTCGGACGATGGCTTCGCGAGGGCTTCTGATGACCACTCATAAGGCCCACAGGATTTTCACCAGCTCCCGCGGCCGCAGGCCGGGGCGAACCTACGCGCGCGCGTAATCGAGAGGCAACCATGGCACTCAATCTGACCCCTCCTGACATCAGCGAGCTGAAACCGCGGATCACCGTCTTCGGCGTCGGTGGCGCGGGCGGCAATGCCGTCAACAACATGATCACCGCCGGGCTGCAGGGCGTCGATTTCGTCGTCGCCAACACGGACGCGCAGGCGCTGACCATGTCGAAGGCGCAACGCATCATCCAGATGGGCACGCAGGTGACCCAGGGCCTCGGCGCCGGCTCGCAGCCGGATGTCGGCGCAGCCGCCGCGCAGGAGGTCATCGACGAACTCCGTGATCACCTCACCGGCGCCAACATGGTGTTCGTCACCGCCGGCATGGGCGGCGGCACCGGCACCGGCGCCGCTCCCGTGATCGCCAAGACCGCTCGCGAGATGGGCATCCTCACCGTCGGTGTGGTGACCAAGCCGTTCCACTTTGAAGGCCAGCGCCGCATGCGCACCGCCGAGAACGGCATCTCCGAGCTGCACAAGGTGGTCGACACCCTGCTGATCATCCCGAACCAGAACCTGTTCCGGGTCGCCAACGAGAAGACCACCTTCGCCGACGCTTTTGCGATGGCCGACCAGGTGCTCTACTCGGGCGTTGCCTGCATCACCGACCTGATGGTCAAGGAAGGCCTGATCAACCTCGACTTCGCCGACGTCCGCGCCGTGATGCGCGAGATGGGTAAGGCGATGATGGGCACGGGCGAGGCGACCGGTGAGAAGCGCGCGCTCACCGCCGCCGAGGCCGCGATTGCCAATCCGCTGATCGACGACTCCTCGATGAAGGGTGCCAGGGGCCTCCTGATCTCGATCACCGGCGGCAAGGATCTCACCCTGTTCGAAGTCGACGAGGCCGCCACCCGCATCCGTGAGGAGGTCGACCCCGACGCCAACATCATCGTCGGCGCCACCTTCGACGAGACGCTCGACGGCATCATCCGCGTATCCGTGGTTGCGACCGGCATCGAGCAGGCCGCGATCGCCCGCAACGCCGCCGCCGCGGCTCCCGCTGCGCCTGCGCCGGCGGCAACGGTTCG
>NZ_PSRR01000014.1 GCF_004296405.1 Bradyrhizobium sp. Leo170 | reverse complement strand
AACCTGAAGGCCTACGGCGAATTCGCCAATGAAAATCGGCCAGCGGGCTGGAACATCTGGCTGACGTTCAATCTTTCGCCTGCGGCGCCAACGCCGCCCACGCCCTCAAGGCCCAGGTTCACGAAGTAGAAGTGCCGGCGCCAACGTCACGGCGACGAAGGCGGCGAATTCAGGCGATCGGGATTTTTCGCGAGTGTGTCCCGAGGAGACAGCGGAGAGCAATGCCTTCTAGTTAAATGTAGAAGCGACGCCGCAATCAAGCTCGACGTGCAAGCCTGTCGGCACCTGCGGCGATCGCCCGCGCGATGGTCCGCTCCTGGTCGACGCGCAGCAGCCGAAGCCCAGGCCCGGGAGCTGCATTCCCGTGTATCCGAGGATTGGGCGGTGTCCCGCTGGTGCAACGCAGCGAAGCAATGTCCGCTTTGCCCCTGGAGCGACTCGGTTACCTTTTGACAGCGAAACGACGCGATGGGCCACGTGTGGACGGCTCCTGGTTGGCAAGTAGAATCTTCACCTTGCGGCGTTGGTCGGAGCGGCCATGTGTTCGGCCTGTTTTCGCGGTTCACATGACCGCTGGCCATAATGCCCTCCGCGGATCAGGTCCCGGTCAAAAGCACGCATTCGAAGATGCTGTGGCCCTAGTGGGTTGTCCTGATCGCCGGATCGACCGGCGCTGCATTAAGTGCTGTTCGCCTTCCCAACCGTTACGTCACACCGGATATCCGGTGTAATCTCGTCTGGTCACACCGCGAGAGCGGCGGGTTCATTGTAACATTCGCCCTTCGCCATCATTGCCCAAGCCATCCGGGCGAGTTTGTTGGCGAGCGCAATGGCTGCAATCTTCGTGGGGCGCCGGGTCAACAGTCGAGTGAGCCAGGGCCGATGATCGGTGCCATGGATCTTGGCATAGCGGATCACAGCGAGCGCGCCGGCCGTGAACAGGCTGCGCAAATAGCGATCGCCTCGTTTGCTGATACTACCAAGCTTGTCCTTGCCCCCGCTCGAGTTCTGCTTCGGCACGAGCCCAACCCAAGCCGAGAAGTCTCGTCCCGATCGGAAGGCCCTGGGATCAGCGATGCTGGCGACCAGAGCTGTTGCCAGCGCCGGCCCGACGCCGGGGATTGCGTCCAGCCGTTTGCTCGTCGCGCTTGATCGATGCCAGGCGATGATGCGTCGGTCGAACTCCAGGATTTGGGCCTTCAATGCCCGTAATTGACTGCCGAGAGCAGCAAGACAAGCACGGGCCACCTCGGGGAGGCGGTGGTTGGCTTTATCGGCGACGACTTCCAGCAGTTGCTCGACACCCCTGCGCCCGACAGGGGCGACAATCCCGAACTCAGCGAGATAGGCGCGGATTGAGTTGATTACCGCAGTCTGCTGGCGAATGAAGAGATGGCGCGCTCGATGAAGCATCAGACAGCTCTGTTGCTCGACTGTCTTGGTCGGCACGAACCGCATGTTAGGCCTTGTGACCGCCTCGCAAATTGCCTCCGCGTCAGTGGCATCATTCTTCTGCCGCTTGACCTAGGGCTTCACATAAGCCGGATGCATTAATCGCACCGTATGCCCTAACGCCTGTAGCTCGCGGGACCAATGGTGCGATGATGCGCAAGCCTCGATCCCCACCAGGCACGGCGGCAGTTTCTGGAAAAATGCCAGGACGTGGCGGCGCCTCAACTGACGGCGCAGGACCACTTGGCCCGCTGCGTCAACACCGTGCGCTTGGAAGACCGACTTCGCAATATCCAGACCGATCGTCGAAATTGACTGCATAGGCTGCTCCTCCGAATCGTGGGAGCTCAAAACGGCGCCCAATCCTTGGCACCCTCGTGCCGGTGGAGGAGCCGTCCACAGCATCAAAAGGCGACACTCAACCCACCTTTCCAGCACCCCTGCGGGAGCCGATCAAACGGTCTCAAAAAGGGCTCCAACAAGGTGGTCTGCAAGCAAAAAAGTCGCGCCGACAGGAGTGGGCGCGACTCGGCATCGCCAGAATTCGATCAGGAATGAGGCCGTCGACTACTTCTCTTTGATAACGGTCGTGCTGCTAGTGCCGCTAGTGCTACCAACAGTGCCTTCATCGCAGACCTTGGTCTGCTTGATGCGGTCTTCAGCTTCCACGCGGCTCGTGAAGGCCATTGGACCGATCTGCGTCACGACTTCCTTGTCCGCGGGGCGCGTGGTGGTAATCGTGCAGTGACGGCTGGGTCCTTGTACGACGTAATACTCATCAGCCAGTGCTGGGGCGGCGCATCCGATGATTAGCGCGCCAGCAAGAAGAAGGGGTGCTTTCATTGTCGCCTCTCTATTCAAGTACTGGCCGAATAAAGGACGAGCGCGGTGAACAGAAATCCGCGTGCTACTGCGAACTCGACTAGATTGCCGCTCATCGTTCAATCCTCTCGGCGGTTCTGTAACTCGCCCGACGGTTTGGAGTTCCGAGATTTCTGGTGCAATGTAGGCCAGCACCAAACCAGCTGAATTTGGTTGCAATGGTACAAAGACCCTGAGTTCTGCTCCGGGTCTTGGTTGTGTAAAAACGCGGCGGCGACCGAATTGCGGAGAAAAGCATTCCTTCAGACGCTTCTTCAGAGTGTGCAAGGAGCATACTTGGCTGCAACGCGAGTTCACTTGAGAAGCAAATTCTCCACGCTTTGCATGATCCGACGTTTTCACACAGCCAGGGTCAAAAGCGTCGCTTGGGAAGTAGCTCCGTCACTTCCGGTCTACCCCGATAAGCGGACCATCTCAGGGCCCGGCTGGACTTCGCAAAAGGGCCAGATGCGGGACAAGCACCGCCTCGCTTGGGGACGGCATGGGCCGCCGAAAAGCACATCAAAGCGCATTATTTTCGAGGCGGGTGGACGCCGCCGCAATATTATAGCTTCCAGCCCCGACCTTCCCGAACAGGGGCACTTCTGGTGACGGCCCCCCATGATTGATACGCGAATCCAGTGGCTCAAAGAGCTTGAGCGTTTAAGCAGCATTGTCCGTGGCTATGGTCTGAGTGGAACGCAGAAGGACTCGATTTACGTCACGCGACAGGGAGGACAGTCGATCTTCCACGACAGTGATGCGTTTAATGTTGCGAATTCAGCGCCGCACAATGCGATTGTCGTGGATGCCGTCGATGCTTTGCAAGGTAAGATGCCAGAACCTGCCATCCGCGCTTTGTTGGGCGAACTCACCTACCGCAAGACTTATGGCGCATTCAGCGAGGTGATGGCTTACAAATGGTTTGGGGATGCGGGGGCTGCTTTCGTAGCCCAGGTCCCGTTAACGAAATTGGATGTGGTCAATCCGAACGGTTCGACACTCGATGGGCAGGTCACACTCGCAGGGGACAAAATCGCCTATTTCGACGTCAAAGGTTTTGGATTTGTTGCGCACAAAATCAAGCTCTTGCAGGAGCGGTTGGAAGCCCAGCTTCCGGGCCAGAGCGTCCTCATCGAAGGCGATTGGAACGTGTCCATCGATATGCTTCAGGATTTGCTCGACTATAACGGGTTCTCCAAGCTCCTGGGCGAGTTGCAAGTCACGCGCCGGGCCACGCGCGGTTCGCTTGAATTCCGTGCGCAGCAACAGCAGCGCGTCACGATTTCGGGCCACGCCAGCGACCCTCTGTCGCTCGCCCGGGAAAACCGCGATTATCCGTTGCGGTTCGCGGGGCAGTATGCGCGTAACAAGCCGTTTTTGCTGGCCTTCGTCATTCACCCATGGTTTAGCCAGGGCCAGCTCCATCAGAATTTCGGTGGATTCGTCGATGCCTTTACCGAAGAGTTGTCCAGGCTCGCCTTCGCGTCTTTCGCAAAGGACCAAACGCAATTGCTAGGTATGTCGCACGCCGAGTTGACGCGGCTGCTTTCAGGTCTCGTCTTCCTCAACGGTTGGCCGGTCGCCGGGACCGACGCGCCACGCCCCAATCCCTCTTGCCGAATCTATCTCAATGGAAATGCCAAGCATAAGCTGAGGGTCTCACATTTTGCGAAGTTTAAGAAGGCGTTAGGCGATGGTCTTGTCGTGAAACAAATTTCACGGTCGCGCTGGTCAAGTCCGCTCATGGCCGCGATAGCATTGCTAGCCATCGTCACAATCGGATCTATTGGCGCGTATCTCGCTTTCGGCCGTTGAATCGTATTGCCTTAGTCCGCTAATGGAATGGTCCGGCCGTGCTCCGGCCCTGCCAGTACGAGAAGCTGGCCAGGGGCGCTCAAGACAAGGAGCCCGCCATGTCTCGGAAACTCCACGCAGCAATCGCCGTGATCGGCATCGATATCGGCAAGAACTCATTCCACATCGTAGGTCATGATCACCGCGGTGCGATCGTGCTGCGGCAGAAGTGGTTACGCGGCCAGGTCGAAACGCGGCTTGCCAACCTGCCGCCGTGCTTGATCGGGATGGAGGCCTGCGTCGGCGCCCATCATCTCAGTCGCAGGCTCCAAATGCTTGGCCACGACGCGCGCCTGATGCCGGCGAAATATGTGCGCCCCTATTCGAAGGGACAGAAGAATGACTTCCGAGATGCGGAAGCCATCGCCGAGGCTGTCCAACGCCCGACCATGAAGTTCGTCGCAACCAAGACCGCCGATCAGCTCGACCTTCAGGCGCTGCACCGCGTCCGCGATCGATTGGTCGGTCAGCGGACCGGCGTCATCAATCAGATCCGTGCGTTCCTGCTGGAGCGGGGCATCGCCGTGCGGCAAGGCCCGCATTCCCTGCGGTCCGAGTTGCCAGGTATCCTCGCGACGCGCGCCGATGTGCTCTCGCCTCGCATGTTGCGCATCATCGAGGATCTGGCGGGAGACTGGCGCCGGCTGGATGCGCGTATCGAGGGTCTATCTGGCGAAATCGAAACACTGGCCCGTCAAGATAACGCCTGCGAGCGACTGATGACGGTGCCTGGCATTGGCCCGCTGATCTCGAGCGCAATGGTGGCCGCGATCGGCACCGGAGACGTGTTCTCGAAAGGCCGCGACTTCGGCGCCTGGCTTGGACTGGTGCCGAAGCAGATCTCGACCGGCGACCGCACCATCCTCGGCAAGATATCAAGGCGTGGCAACCGCTACCTGCGCGCGCTGTTCGTGCAAGCCGCGTGGGTCGTGCTGGTCAAGGTCAAGTGTTGGGAGCGCTATGGCCTCAAATCCTGGATCGAAACCGCCAAGAAACGATTGCACCACAACGTGCTGGCGATTGCGCTCGCCAACAAGCTCGCCCGGATCGCCTGGGCGGTTCTTCACAAGGGACGCGCCTTCGACTGCGTCAAGACGGAGGAGACGGCGTCCCGACCTGCTTGATCCTCGCGCCGTGCTCGGGCCGTCAAGGCGCGGCCTGGCAGCGGGAGAGCAAGACGTCCGGACAGCACGACGGCCGGCCTTGACGGCCCTTGCGCGCGGCGCGTCTGCGGGCGCAGGTCGGGACGAAGGAACGACCGCCAGGCACGAACAAAGGAACAGCGCGAAGTGAGGAGAGAGCTATCGATGACGTAACCAACATCCCTTACCCGCCGAGGTCTGCGAGAGGATGAGACGACGATGGAGGATCGGTCTTCCCGGCGCATGCGAACACTGGTGACCCAAATGGCCCCGTTCGAGGCCTGTCCGCTAATCAGCGCGCATGCGCGCTGATATCCATGATGGCTCGGAGCACCAGACGCTCCAATCAGAGGCCGGATACATTGATGCAAGACCGTATCTGCCAGGTTCACGAAACCTCTTGCAACGCGCGGCCGGACCATACATTTGGGTCAAAATCCGAAGAACTCGCTTTGAGCACAATTGGTCTGCTGTGCTCCCGGAAGCGGACTTCACATCCGGTTTAAGGCGGCCTTTCTTTTTGTGTGCACCCCCAGCGGCTTCTCGGGTCCCTTGGGAGCCTGAAGAACTGCGGCGACTTGGCGGCCTTGAGTTCAGATCGCGCAAATTGCGGGATTTGGAAACTCTAAAGAAACTGGAGCTATAAGAAGGTAATGGGCTCCGTAATTCCATTTCGCCGCCGGTCGAAATTGCCGATTGTCCTCGGGGCTATCAGTGCGGTGGTGTTCGCCTTTGCCACGACCATGACATTCCTGAACTGGCGAAGCAGTCCCGGTCACGAAGCGGCTAACGTCGAAATTATTCGCCCCGCTCCGAAGCCGGCCGGTCCAATCGAGGCGATTGACGGCGATACCGTGCGCATGAACGGCACCGTCTATCGATTGACAGGGTTCGATACGCCAGAGCGCGGCGACAAGGCGCAATGCGATGACGAGCGCCGCCGCGCCGAAGCCGCCACCGCACGCCTCCGGACTCTTCTTAGCAGCGGCAATGCAAGCCTGGAGCGCGTTGCGTGCGCCTGCCGTCCGGGACAGGAGGGCACCCCGAATTGTAATTACGGGCGGCTGTGTGGATCGCTAACGATCGGCGGGCGTGATGTCGGGCAAATCCTGATCGGGGAAGGTCTCGCACATCCCTACGTCTGCGGCGCGACGAGTTGCCCGAAACGTCGCGCTTGGTGCGGATAGCGGTGGTCCGCAAAGTTTGCGAGTTTGCCGAGATCGACGAACCGGAACATTCCGTCACCATGACGGATGACAGGTTTATTCCAGAACCTCGTATTCGAATGCGACGCCTTCCGGGTCGTTTTGCTCGAACCACCTCAGCAGCGTCCGCATTCGCGAACACCTTGATGTGGTCCTTGTCCCCGACCTGCTTGCTGGTGTCGACGTAAACAAAGACGGTCATTGGTCCCTCTTCAGCTTGCGGCGTCCCAATGATGGTCCTTTCGCGCCGGATTGAACGGTCGAACATGGTGACGGTTCAAGGCGGGCATCATGCCGATCCGGGCGAACATCGTCGGGCCATCGAGCTCGACCACCAGCATGAGCGCCTCGATTGCAGCCTGCCACTCCGGCGCCTTGGCTTCATTCTCGGGAAGGGCGGTGATGTAGTTCGCAGCGTCGCGCAGGGAGATGGTAGGCGTTCCAAGGCTCAGTGAACCATATCTCGATGGGAAATTGTGCCCGCCATACTGGCCAGACCATAAAATAGGCCGCCAGCGCGCCAAGCACGCACAGGTGCAGTGCACCCCGTTTAGAGACAACTTCGCCCGCCATGCGCGCTATCGAGCGTACGTGGTGGTTAAGCAAATAGAGGCTGCCGACCTCATCCAGTCATTGAAAATTTGTAAGGCTGTTTTTGGTAACGTCTTCTCGCGAGAAACGCTGCCACTGCCACGGCTACTACGGTGAACGATCCATGCCAATCCTTAAGAACCCCAAACATGAGCGCGTTGCCCAGGAGCTTGCCAAAGGACGCTCTGCTGCTCAGGCGCACATAGAGGCAGGCTACAAAGCCAATAGGCACAACGCCTCGGCTCTAGCCCGCACGCAACCCATTAAAACCCGGGTATCTGAACTGCTTGAGAAGCGCGAAAGGGCGGATGCGAAAGCCACCGACAAGGCCGTGGAGAAGCTGGCGCTGACCAAAGAGTGGGTCATGGGCAAGCTAATCGAGAACGTTGAGCGTGCGCTGCAAGCCCGGCGCGTGCGTGGCGAAGCGGGGGAAGAGCAGGGGGAATACCAGTACGAGGGAAGTGTTGCGAACCGCGCGCTGGAGCTACTTGGTAAAGAATTGGGCATGTTCATTAACCGCAAGGAGGTCGGCAAGCCGGGCGAATTCGAGGGTATGACGGACGAAGAACTCGATGCGCAAATTGAAGAGCTTCTCTCGCGCGGAACAACTGGCGAGGGCGCTCAGGGAACGGGAGCTACGCGGCCCAAAAAAGGAATACTGAAGCCTCACTGAGTTCTGAGGCAAGCGTCCCATGAGCCCAACGATGTCGGCCCCACCCTATCGCGCATGCGCAACGGGGTGAGGCGCTAGCGAGACTAGTCGCCTTCAGTCGTTGTCGGCATGCTGGTCGTGACCCCCGCCAGGCGGCAAGGTGCGGCCCGTCAACGTGTCCCAGAAGTCGCATTGGTGGGCCGTCTCGAAGTTCGTTACCGTGATCGGAGATGGTGGCACGAGCGACAGGTACACCTGATGGTTGCGACGAAAGCGGGGCCAGTGCGGTTGCCCGTGCCCGTTGGGATCGCCGCCCCTGGCGAATTCCGTCCAGTAGCCGACCATGCGGTCCGACAGCTTGTGCTGATTGGCGTCGAGCGGCGTCTGCGGGAGATTCAAACCAAATCCCGACGGGTTGGCGACCGGGAAGAGATACTGGATCTCCGAGGCGTGCGATGAGCCGTATGGGATGCTCATGGGCGGCAGGAAGTTCTGCGGCGCGTTCTCGTCGTTGAACTCGTACGCGAAGGTCGCGACGAACTGAGACGCAAGCTCATCCACGAACCGTGCCGGACAGGCGTAGTTCGTGTCCGTTCCCACCGCGCCGACCGCATGATCGAAGCTTGGGAATTGCGCAGGGACCTGATAATGGCTGGCCACCTGCGGCGCCGCCGCCGCGTTGCCGATCGTCGCTGCGATCGCCGACACATAGGTGGCGGCGGTGACCGGACCGCCGGCGAGGTCGAAGCCCGAGCCCACAAACAGGCGCCACTCGTCACGGTTCGTACCGTTCATCAGCGGTACGCGGTTGAATTGCCCCGAAGCGAGCGCGGCTCCGACCGACTGGGTCAGCACCTTGCCGTCGACGTTGGGTGGCGCCCCGCTGCCCAACAGTGTGAGAGACTGGTTGGCGAGAATGGTGGAAACCGAAAGGCCGCGCAGGCACGTAAGCACATCGGTGGGGTTCGGCTGATTGCACCCGACGGCCGCCGCGAACCTGGCTCCCCTCGCCTCGGTCTGCGCCAGCGTCGGCTGCGTCTGCATATAGGCGCCGCTCTCGACGATCGCGCGATGGAACAGCCCATGGGCCGTGGGCGACACGAGGTTGACGAACGTGCTAAGCCCACCCGCCGATTCGCCGAATATCGTTACCTTGTCCGGGTCGCCGCCGAACGCCCTGATGTTCCGGCGCACCCACTTCAGGGCCGCCTGCTGATCCTGGATGCCGTAGTTGCCGGATACGTGATCGGGAGAGTCGCCGGTCAGGGCCGGATGGGCCAGGAATCCGAGTGCCCCGAGCCGATAGTTGATGGTCACCACGACCACGCCGCGCTGCACAAGCTTGCTCGCATCGTATATGTCGCTCTCGCCGACCACGAGCGAGCCGCCGTGGATCCACACCATCACCGGGTGCGCGTCTTTGTCATCGTTGCCGCGCCCGCGGTCGTGGTCGCCGTTGCTGTTTGGAGCAAAGACGTTGAGGAACAGGCAGTCTTCGGTCGACGTCGGATTGCCGTACGCCCCCGCCGTCTGTGGACAATGGTTGCCGAATTGAGTCGCGTCCTGCGTGGCGACCGAAGGCCTCACCGGTTGCGGCGCCTTCCAGCGCAGGTTCCCGGTCACCGGCTGGGCATAGCGGATGCCGAGGAATTCCCGCATCGTACCCGTCGTGTCGAATTTACCCTCGAACGTGCCGTCCGGCGCCGTCACCCGCGCTGGTGCAGCGAGCAGCGGCGCGGCCCACGCCGCGGCGATGCCGAGCACAAGCGTCGAGCAGAGTACGTTCCACAGTGGCAGTCGCGGCCGCGCCGATTCTTGCGGCCGTTGAACGGAAACGAGTTTCTCTTTGAGCATTGTCTTCCTCCTACTGCATCCGCGTTCTTCTTTGCCCGAGCCTCGCAGAACGGACATGTCGCGGCATGGTTCTTGTTATGCGGAGTGTTCAACCGCAGATTGATCGTAAGAGGGAGCGACGACCAAGGTGTGACAGTCTAGCGAAAACGCCGATGCGCATCGGACGGATCACGCTGTAAATCCAGGGCTTGATGAAGCGGGCGAGCGGGGCGGCTTATTTCCGATTCGAGCGTTAAGCTCGACGTCGGAAGTGGCCCATCGCGTCACTTCGCGGCGAGGAGCAGACTTCGGCTGCGCAATAGGGAGCCGCTTGTCTAGCCGGCCGCGAGCCGCCACGTTCCTAGCTCCGGAAAATGACCTTGGTGTCCAACGAGACGCGCCTGTACAGGTCCTCGACGCCGTCATTGGCCAGGCGAATGCATCCAGTCGTAACGAGGTGACCGATCGTCTTCGGCGAGTTGGTACCGTTGATGAGCAGCCCAGGTTGATCGAGCAAGGAGCGCTCTCGCTCCGAGCGGATTGCCCCGGCCGCCCGCTTAATGCGGGGAGAGGCTCGGTCCCTCGATCCCGTGTGCGTCTAGGGCGTGTACAGATGTCGGCTTTTTGGAGCTAAGCAGAAATCTTCTGCTTGATCCGCGCATTGCCGGTTTTGACCCAAGTCGGACATCGGAGGCAGAGACAATGAGTGACTGCTTATCTGTTTGGCGGTCTGCGAACGGCCGAACTAGTGCATCGCAACCTTGATCATCGCGGGCGCGCTCGGCGGGAAGTGCATAGGCAGGCATGCCATTTTCTGGTATGTTTTTGCGAGGCGGATGCGCTCGCCGTGTGCGGTCGTAGAGGGTGGAGAGTTGATGGGCTAAACCAAGGGAGAACGACCATGAAACTTGCCACGATAGCATTGGCTTCAGCGTTCGCACTCTCAAGCACCTTCGCACTCGCCGGGACAAGTCAACATAAGCACCATAAGTACAAGTCGGGCGCCAGGACTTACCAAGGTACGGTCGGCATGGGTTCGACCCGGACAAATAACGGTTTGGGTCGGTATGGCGGCAGCCCAAACGACCGTGGAGGCCTGGTTGGCGGCGCCGACCCCGGCACCTACAAGCCCTAAGAGTAGCGCCGCGTCTCTGCGCCGTAGTGCGCTCTTCGACTGAAGTAGCGCTGTCCCTTACGTGCGCCCTGAAAAGAAACTGACGTTTGACGCGCCATTTCCGGTGGGCCTGACAAACAAGCCCATCGGAAGTGCTTCCGATGGGTTGGCTGCGGAACGCGCGCTGGCCCTGTCTTGTCGGCTTATGGCCCGTCAGCGAAGTGGTGGCACCTGCAATTGAGGTCCGCTTTGCGGGCCAATAGCGGACCAGATTTGCTCGTGCTGAGTTTTTCTCATTTAGACCCACAGCGGTCCAAAGCAGGTCGGACTGAAAGGCGGCTAGCCTGAGCCGCATTGATCTAGCTCAAGCTTGCACAGCGCAATTGGTCGCACTTTCGCTTCGGGTAGCGGAATCGTAACAGAACACGCGGAGGTGCCGATCGATTGATTTGGGATACCTTGCTGATTTGCCTACCGTTTTCTCCATCAGACCCTTGTAGTTCAAATGAAAGGACTGACCATGAGAAATGGACACGCGTTATGGCGTGGGCTGCTGGCTAGTGTTGCCGCGTTCGCGGTGACGAGCCTGCCCGCATCCGCACAACAGCAAAAGCGACCCAACGTCGTCATGCTGATGACAGACGACACTGGCTGGAACGATTTCGGTGCCTATAGCGGGGGTGGCGCTGCTCTCGGCCATCCAACCCCAAACATCGACCGGATCGCCAAGGAAGGCGCGACGTTCACGAACTGGTACGGTCAAGCAAGCTGCACGGCAGGCCGCGCGTCGTTCATTACCGGACGCATTCCGATCCGCTCAGCCCTCTCCATCGTGGTTGCCCCGGGCGACGAGAATGCGCTCAAAAAGGAGACGCCGACCATAGCCGAGTTTTTTCAGAAGAACGGCTACATGACTTACTTTTCCGGCAAGTGGCATCTCGGTGACAAGGCGGAGTCCTATCCGATCGAGCACGGCTTCGACGAGATGAAGGCATTCGCCGCGTATTATCCGGGCGTCTACACCTATGCCGACACGTCCAAGTGGTTCCATCCATGGTTTCCCTCGTACAACCCAGAGGTCGCGAAAGCTTATTTCGAAGTCGTGAACATGTACGAATGGGAGGGAACGGCGGGGCAACCGGCGAAGCGAGGCGAGTACATCACCTACGATCGCCTTGCCGACTTCGACGTCCGGCAGGCCGACTACGCAATTGATTACATCAAGAAGCACGCTAAGGACGCCAAGCCGTTCTTCATGGACGTCAATTTCATGAAGATGCACAACCCGACCAATGCCGCGGCGAAGTTTGCCGGGAAGTCCCGGTTGGGCGACTACTCGGACTCGTTGCTCGAACTCGACGATGATATCGGCCGGATCATGGACACGATCCGCGCGGAAGCTCCGGACACGATCGTCATCCTGACGGCTGATAACGGTGCGTGGCAGGATGCCTATCCCGACGCTGGCACCACGCCGTTCCGTGGCGAAAAGGGTTCAGCATTTGAAGGTGGTTGGCGCGTCCCGGCCTTGATGTGGTGGCCCGGACATCTCCCGGCCGGTACGCAGTATCATGAAATAATGTCGCATATCGACTGCTGGGCGACGCTCGCCAAGATGGTCGGCCTGACCCCGCCGTCGCAGGGCGCATGGACCGACAACAATGGTAAGCCGATCTACTTTGATAGCATCGACAACAGCGAGTACATCCTCGGTCGTGCGAAGCACTCAGCACGAAGGTCGTGGATTTACATCGACGGCGAAAGCTTCATGGGAGCACGCGCGGATGTCGGCGGTGATCCAACCAACCCAGATCTCAGCATTGCGTGGAAGTACTTGTGGACGGCCAAGGACACCTGGCTCGGTCCGGAACAGAACTTGGGCGCGATCGGCTCAGTTTACAATCTCACGATGGACCCGTTCGAGAAATATGACATGGTGTTCAACGGCGCGATGGCGGCACGCATGCCCACACAGTCGCCGGGTAAGTATGCCGGGCAGGACAACGGCTGGGTTCTGGCCCTGATCTTCCCAGTCGTGATGGAGTTCAACAAGTCGATCGTTGACTATCCAAGCATCAAACGGAAGCCGGGCGGAGCCTCGAACGACTGGAGACCCGATCTGCAACGCCCAGAAAACCCAGTCCCGATGCTGGACGTGAAACACCTGCCCAATATCAAGGGCGGCGGAGGGTAATATCGTTCGCGAAATAACTTGTGTACCCCCAAGCCAATTGTTGGCGAACTCTATCTAGCGGCGGCGGGTCGGCTTCATCGAACGGCTCGCCGCCGCGCCTTTGTGAGAGCGTTTCCGCTTGTGGCCCGATTCGGACTTCCGGCGATGTCCGCTTTCATGCCGCTGTTGAGGGCATAGCAGACATGGACCCCGTCCTGATCCGGAGCGCTCTGAGTTGTTAGTACACGCCCTTGGTAGATTGCCCTCGCGGTGGCAAGCTGTCCTTAGCCGCCGACAAGCACCACGACCCCAAAAAGGCACCATGACGGCAATGAAAGCCTTCGACCATTCGTGAGCCAGTGGGACGCAAGGTGGTCAGTCACCGCTCCACTCGGGCAACGAGCGGTGGGGTCGTATCGTTGGTTGGCCACGCCAGGAAAAACAAACTTATCCAGCAGGCAAGATTCAAGAAGATAAAGAGGCTGAGGAGAGAACGGCGACTCATTTGCGATCCCAAATTCCGAGGTAGCCCCAGATTTCCAATGCACACCGTAGCGATCAGGAGAGCGCCACCGCTGCGCCGGCTTTCAGTCGAACTTCCTGATCTGCTCCGGCGAAAAGATATGAACCGCGCCTTCATCGGGGCCTCGCTTCACTTCAGCACGCACCGAGGTCGCCCGGGAGCACGGGGCTGATTTCGAAGCGGCAAGCTCGGCGACCATGCTCAGGTGCCCGAGGCCATCACTGTGCGCCTGGCTGGTACTCTCGATCTCCACGCGCGAGGTGTTATGGTGGCGCACTAAGCTTGAGGCTTTCTCCAAGGCTTCTCCGATGTGCGCCGCGTTGACGATGCCGAAGAGTGCGCGCTTGCCGTCGCTAGTATCGAAGAGCCGGTAAGTGAATAGTCCGGGGGCCATGTCGCCCTCCTAGTCTATCTGTCCAGCGGAGGAGCGAGCCACGCTTGAGCGACGGCTCAAAGTGGTCACTGTGTGTTGCAGATGACCTCTGGCCCGAGTCGCTGACACCGCGTCGTGGTGTGCGGTGAGGCCGCTGACGCTGCTATCGCAGCGCCGGCCGCGGCGATTCCAAGCCTGTGCGCGTGCCGTGCTTCGCGGGTTTGCTGCTGGATCAGCCGGCAATTCGAATATTCCGGCGTTCCGAATCGGGTGCCAATTGACTGGCAATAGGCATCGTCCTGCTGGGCGAGTTTTTCAGGACCAGCAATTGCGTCGCCGACAATTGATCCAGCGCACGCGCCAAGAGTCGGGGCGAGCCCGACAAGAACGGAGAATACCAGGGTTCGCAAATTCAGCCCTCCGCGCTGAACCGGCTGGTGCCGGGTGGTTGAAATTCAGCAGCAGAGGTGCTGACCCCCAATATTGCCACCGCACCGGGAGCGACCCGGTGTTGCTACTAGTGGGTATTTTTGGAGCCACCCGGCGTAAGCCGTTTTACCTCTGCTGCCTTCTCTGCGCATCAGCGGATTTCACGCCACCAATGCGACGGCGGAACGTATTTCAGTAATTTGCCGCCGTAAAGCTGGCCACGGGAACTTGATCCGTGAGCTACCCACACTTCTTGCTAATCGCGCTCGCAAAGGAGGTGTGGTCGATCTTGTGCGACCCAAATCGTCGCCATCCCGCCGCTAACCAAGAGTGGGGCCGGCGCGGTCAAGGCACTCGCTTCCATCGACGTCCACGCTTTGGTTCGGCGCCCTTGGTCGCGCGGTTTGCAAGTCTATCCAGCATCGAGGCCACAGCCGAGGCGGAATAGGCTTTTCCGCGCGGCGTGGTGAATCCCTGAGATGCCAGCTCAGTGGAGATCTGGCGCAATGACAGCCGCGGGCGCAGCTCGCTCAACTCGCGGGCGCACCTCACCAGCTTGGGCTCCTTCTCGGCATAGGTCTTGCGGCCCTCGACTTTGCCGACCTCTTTCCGCTTGCGGTCTCGCGCCGCCCGCAACTTCGCGACCGTTGTGGCCTTGTCGAATTGCGCTATAGCGCCCAGAACCTGTCGGACGAGCACCGCTGTTGGCGTATCCTCAACGAAAAAGTCCGGGGCGCTGGCTGGAACCAGCATCACGCCGAGTCGCTTCAAGTAGTCATGGCCGGCGAGCTGCACGGCCAAGTCGCGGGCGAAGCGATCTGGGCTTTCAACGATGATTGTGCGGACGCCGTTGCTGGCGATCCGATCGAGCATAGCCGAGAAGCCAGGACGCGCTGTGACCGGATCGGCGCCCCTAACAGCAGCATCATAAAACCAATCAACGATCTCGTAGCCAGCCGCCCTAGCGTAGCCTGCGATGGCTGCCCTTTGGCGGCGTTCGCTGTCCTTACTCGCCCGTATTCGGTCACGTCCATAATTGCCGCGGTTGCCAAAGGACCATTGCTCTCGCTACTCCCAGGTTTGCGCTTGCGGGTTAGCTTTCCGATCATTTCATCGAGATTTCCCAGTTTTTTTGCAGTTGAAGAAAGAAGACCGCCCTTTGAAAGACGGTCGAAGAGGTCACGTAGAATCTCTTTTTTCAAGACGTCATTCGGATCATGACCGATCCTGACGTCCCGAAAATCTGGTTCTTCTGAATCCCAGTAGGTCCCGCCAAAGGCCTTTGGAACCTCGTTGCATCCTTGTGTGATCAATTCACCATCGAGAGAAAATAGAGCCGCCCCGACTTGCCGCGACAAGTCCGAAGAGCGGAGCGAGGCCGACTTGGCGGCATACATTCCGTATTCCTCTTTCGAAGGAGCAATATCTGTTCGTCCAAAAAACGCTTGGATGAAGCGAGTGAGCTTATCATCCATCAACTGCTTCGAAAGGCCGTCAATAAAAACGTCGGCCAAGTGAAACGTTTCACGAAGGCGCTGACCAAAATCGTTGTCTTCTTCATTGCTGTCTATATCGATCAGTTGGCTCGTCTTACTGCAAATTTCGTTGTTTGCAGTGGAGGGTGGCAATGTCTTCTTTAGCCGGTCCTCGATAAGTTTCGTGCGCTTCTCCGCCGATCCATAAGCGGAAATGAGAACGAACTGTTTCCCGTAGACGCGGCGAAGTAATGTAATTTCGTCAGGCCGCTTCAATTGTCGAATAACGTACGCGGTAGACTTAGCTGGAGGTTTTTGAGGATCACCAGAAAGTTCCTCACGCCGCCGAGAAATTGCTCGCAGGGCGACCCGCGCGAGAGCACCTGGATCAACAAATTCTCTGCAAAACTCGTTTGCATATTGGATTTTGTAATTCACATCTGAAAAGAAATCGGTCGCCGAAGGCTTTTTAGGCGGAGAGGTCAAAGTAACGTCGATCATCATCTCTTTGGTGAGAAGAATGATCTCAGATTCATATCGGACGGATTGCAGAGCGCTTTGCAGGCTGTTGCAAATCGCAGAGATGTCAACTCCAATTGGACCGGCAATGCCAAAGATCAATTCCGGTCCGGCCGGAGAATCGGGTACGTCAGTCATGTTGATAACCGCTCGTTAAAGAGATCAGTTCTACTGGAACTGTCGCCAGCGGGTTGACTTGATTCGAGATTTAGAGATTTCTTGGTTAATCAAGGCGGGAGAAATGCCATGGCCA
This sequence comes from Bradyrhizobium sp. Leo170, assembly GCF_004296405.1. Lineage (GTDB taxonomy): Bacteria > Pseudomonadota > Alphaproteobacteria > Rhizobiales > Xanthobacteraceae > Bradyrhizobium. Next base: position 39,087 of record NZ_PSRR01000014.1, on the reverse strand, counting down.
TCGTAACCCCTCGACGCCGTGAAATTGAGCTGGTCAAAGAAGCTGCTGAGCGAGTCGCGCACAGGACACGCTCGAAGTTCGTGTGGAATGACCCCCCGCCCGCGTCCGAAAATATCGTGGAGGATCAGCCAGCGGCAATCGGCGAAGTGTCGGCGGATTCCCCGATACACTTCAAGTGACGGTAAGCAGTACCAGAGCCTGCACAGTCGGGGGTCGGCACCAGCAATAGTGATTTGACGCCCGTCCGCCACCGCCTGGGCCCGTACATCCGGGCCGGGGACGTGCAGACGTGGAGGGGTGTGAATAAGGCGGAGCAAGGCAAGGGGAGGGCTCGTGCTTCCCGGGCTTCCTGGAGCCGCGACGGATGGCTGAGAAGGCGCTCACCGCCGTGGTGCAGGGAAGCTTCATAGCCCGCCTGCTATGCCGCCGGGTTTCATCCGCGTTTTAGCAGCACGAGTGTCGGAGTGCGCCGGTCTATTCGGGCGGGTTGTCGCGAACGATAGCAGAACCGTTTGCTACCATTTTGCTACCCAACTGCCCAAAACAGAGCGGGACAAGGCGGCACAAGCTGCGGCTTGAAGGCGAGAAAGGCCCGATGATTCAGGCCTTAGTGGTACTAGAACAAACTCCGAATGACAGTAGTGGCCGAACTCCAAAACCGGGGGTCGCAGGTTCGAGCCCTGCCACTCCTGCCAGCATGCCGATATCTTGACGTTTCACCGCTCCCGCAGTACATACCCGCCACCTGCAGCCGGCCCGCGATTAAAAGGCGGATATCCGGCGCGGCTTTAAATCCCCCGAACAACCGAGCCTGTTAACCGGCTCATCCTTCGCGAGAGGGCTGGGCGCTCAAGGACTGTTCGGATTCCTGAAACACTTGAATCGTCTGACGACGGACGCGGACTTTAAAGAATGGCTTTCAGCCCGTTCAAATTCCTGCAGGAAGTGCGCTCGGAGACCGCCAAGGTCACCTGGCCGACCCGTCGTGAGACGACGATCACCACGATCATGGTGTTCGTGATGGTCGCGCTGGCGTCGATCTTCTTCTTCGCCGCGGACCAGATCATCCGCTATCTTATTACCCTCATCCTGGGCATCCACTGATGAGCACGTTAACGCAATCCATGGACAAGCGCTGGTACATCGTCCACGCCTACTCGAACTTCGAGAAGAAGGTGGCGGAATCGATCCGCGAACAGGCCAAGCAGCGCGGGCTGGAAGAGCTGTTCGAACAGGTGCTGGTCCCGACCGAGAAGGTCACCGAAGTCCGCCGCGGCCGCAAGATCGACGCCGAGCGCAAGTTCTTCCCCGGCTATGTGCTGGTGAAGATGAAGCTCACCGACGAAGCCTTCCACCTGATCAAGAATACCCCGAAGGTGACCGGCTTCCTGGGCGCGGAAAACAAGCCGATGCCGATCTCGGAAGCCGAGGCCATGCGGATCCTGCACCAGGTGCAGGAGGGCGTGGAAAGACCGAAGGCGTCGGTGTCGTTCGAGATCGGCGAGAATGTGCGGGTGGCCGACGGGCCGTTCGCCTCGTTCTCGGGCGTGGTGGAAGAAATCGACGAGGCGCGCTCGCGCGTGAAGGTCGCTGTCTCGATCTTCGGCCGTGCCACCCCGGTCGAACTGGAATTCGGTCAGGTCGAGAAGGTCTGATTTGAAGAGGACGTGGGAGGAAGGGGGCGGTCGCCAGCCGCTCCCGGTCCGAACCACGGAACCTGAACCCGCCGGACAATGTCCGGCACAACAGGAGTGATACATGGCAAAGAAAGTGACCGGATACCTGAAGCTTCAGGTCCCGGCCGGTGCGGCGAACCCGTCGCCACCGATCGGCCCCGCGCTCGGTCAGCGCGGTCTCAACATCATGGAATTCTGCAAGGCGTTCAACGCCCAGACGCAGAAGGAAGAGAAGAACACCCCGATCCCGGTGGTCATCACCATCTATGCGGATCGTTCCTTCACCTTCGAGATGAAGACGCCGCCGATGTCTTACTTCTTGAAGCAAGCTGCCAAGATCCAGTCCGGCTCGAAGGCGCCGGGCCGCGACAAGGCCGGCCAGGTGACCAAAGCGCAGGTGCGCGAGATCGCCGAGAAGAAGATGAAGGATCTCAATTGCGACACCATCGAATCGGCCATGAAGATGGTCGAGGGCTCCGCCCGTTCGATGGGTCTAGAAGTTGCGGGGTAAGGCGCCATGGCAATCGGAAAGCGTTTGAAGAAGGCCCGCGAAGGTATTGACCGCGAAAAGCTTTACCCGCTCGCGGACGCCATCAAGCTGGTCAAGGAGCGGGCCAAGTCGAAATTCGACGAGACCATCGAGGTCGCGATCAATCTCGGCGTCGACCCGCGTCACGCCGACCAGATGGTGCGCGGCGTGGTGACCCTGCCGAACGGCACCGGCCGCACGCTCCGCGTCGGCGTGTTCGCCCGCGGCGCCAAGGCGGATGAGGCCAAGGCGGCGGGTGCCGACGTTGTCGGCGCCGAAGACCTGGTCGAGAAGGTGCAGGCCGGCAATATCGACTTCGACCGCTGCATCGCCACCCCCGACATGATGCCGCTGGTCGGCCGCCTCGGTAAGGTGCTTGGTCCGCGCGGCATGATGCCGAACCCGAAGATCGGCACCGTGACCATGGACGTCACCGGCGCCGTGAAGGGCGCCAAGGGCGGCTCGGTCGAGTTCCGCGTCGAGAAGGCCGGTATCATCCAGGCTGGCGTCGGCAAGGCCTCGTTCTCCGAGGACAAGCTGGTCGAGAACATCAAGGCGCTCGCGGACGCCGTGGTCAAGGCCAAGCCGGCCGGCGCCAAGGGCACCTACGTCCAGCGCGTGGCGGTTTCCTCCACCATGGGCCCGGGCGTGAAGGTCGAGCCGGGCACGCTGCTGGGCTAACCGCTGGCAAGGTGCATGAATAAAGAGGGCGGGATCGGGCAGCCGGTTCCGCCCTTCGCTTTACGGCGTGGCGTAGCTTGCAGGAAAGAACAACAATGCCCGATAAGGTCCTGATCTATTCGCGCTTTCCCAAGGCCCAGCTCCAGCGCTTCGGCGAGCGCTACGAACTGTTGAACGCCGCCGGCAAGCGGCTGAACGAGGCGTTCTCGGCTGCGGAACTCGCCGACATCCGGGCGCTGATCACCGCCGGCGGCAGCGGGCGGCTCGGGGCCGACGCCATGGACATAATGCCGAAGCTCGGCGCGATCATCTGCTACGGCACCGGCTATGACGGCATCGATCTTGCGGCCGCCGCGAAGCGCAACATCGCGGTCGGCAACAGTCCCGGCGCGAATGCGGCCTCGGTGGCCGACATTGCGGTGACGCTGATGCTGGCGGCGGTCCGCCGGCTGCTGGTCGCGGACAATTATGTGCGGAGCGGCGACTGGGCGGGGGCAAAACCATCGCCGATGATGCGGCCGCTGGCCGGCATGCGCGGCCGCAAGGTCGGCGTCTATGGCATGGGCGAGATCGGCCGCAAGATTGCCGCGCGCGTCGCCGCCTTCGAGACCGAAGTCGGCTATTTCAGCCGCAGCCGGCACGACGTGCCGTATCAGTATTTTTCGAGCCTCGAGGCGCTGGCCGACTGGTGCAGCGTCCTGATGATCGCGGTGCGGGCCGGGCCGGACAACAACCACGCCGTCAATGCCGACATCCTACGGCGGCTCGGCAGCGACGGTTTGGTCGTCAACATCTCACGCGGCTCCGTGATCGACGAGGCCGCGCTGGTTGCGGTACTGTCGGACCAGACGATCGCCGGCGCCGGCCTCGACGTCTACGCAACCGAGCCGCACGCGCCGGACGCGCTCACCGCGTTGCCGAACGTGGTACTGACGCCCCATATCGGCGGCCACACCCTGGAATCGCATGTGGCGATGCAGGACTGCGTGCTGGCCAATCTCGAGGCTTTTTTCGCCGGCAAACCGCTGCCTTATCCGGTTCGGCTCGCCTGATCTGTCCGCGGCCCGAATTTTGCTCTTGGCAAGCGCGGGCCGAGCCGCTAAATAGCGTCCTCCGGGCGTGCTGGCGGTCGCTGGCACGCTCGTGCTCGCATTCCGAAAACTTGGCTCGATAGGAGAGTTTTCCTTCCAGGCAATCCACTTGGATTGCTCGAAAGGAAGCGACCCCGTCGGCCCCGTTGGGATGAGGGCAGGGGCTGCGGCTTAAGCCGTTGGCCTCGATCCTGTCCGAGACTGCAGGCGCCCGCGACAAACTTCGGTTTTTCAACGGCTTAATCGCATGGCCTGCATAGACGGGTGAAAACCGGATTTGCTTCGCGCGGAGCCTTAAGCGGGCCTTGCAGAAGCCGACTTGGTTCGAACCTCGACAGCCCGCGGCCGAAAGGCCGACGGGAGGGCAGGCTTCAAGAATGTCGTCTTGCCCGGCGTGTCCCTCGGACTTCGGTCCCGAGGCATAAGGTTTGGGTGGGACGATGGGTGCAACCCGGCGGTCCCGCGCGAGCGAAAGACCGCCAACCGGAGAGAGCTTGCTGTGGAACGAGCGGCAAAGAAAGAGGCGGTCGAACAGCTCAACGAGGTCTTCAAGACCACGAGCGTTGCGATCGTTGCTCACTATTCCGGCCTCACCGTCGCCCAAATGCAGAAGCTGCGCATGCAGATGAAGCAGGCGGGCGCCTCGGTGAAGGTCTCGAAGAACCGTCTCGCCAAAATTGCTCTTGAAGGCACTGACGTCGCTGCCATCGGCTCCCTTCTGAAGGGGCCGACCGTGATCGCTACCTCCAACGATCCGGTTGCGGCGCCAAAGGTTGCCATTGATTTCGCCAAGGCGAACGAGAAGTTCGTCATCCTCGGCGGCTCGATGGGTAAAACCGTCCTGAATGTCGATGGCGTCAAGGCGCTTGCCTCGCTGCCGTCGCTGGACGAACTGCGTGGCAAGATCGTCGGCCTCATCGTGGCCCCGGCGACCAAGCTCGCCCAGCTCTCCAATGCGCCCGCGGCCAAGCTCGCGCGCGTCATTCAGGCTCATGCCTCAAAGGGCGAAGCGGCCTGACGCCCTTCGCAAAACTCAAACCCTGGTTCGAACCAAACGTTTAAGGAAACAGATCAATGGCTGACTTGCAGAAAATCGTCGACGACCTCTCGAGCCTCACCGTGCTCGAAGCGGCCGAACTCGCAAAGCTCCTGGAAGAGAAGTGGGGCGTGTCCGCCGCCGCTGCCGTGGCAGTGGCTGGTCCCGCCGCTGGTGGCGCCGCCGCCGCTCCGGCCGAAGAAAAGACCGAGTTCTCGGTCGTGCTGGCTGCGGCCGGCGACAAGAAGATCGAGGTCATCAAGGAAGTCCGCGCCATCACCGGCCTGGGCCTGAAGGAAGCCAAGGACCTTGTCGAAGGCGCTCCGAAGCCGGTCAAGGAAGGCGTCAACAAGGAAGAAGCCGACAAGATCAAGGCCCAGCTCGAGAAGGCTGGCGCGAAGGTCGAACTCAAGTAATGCGCGAGGCGGGGGTGCGCCCGGCGCGCCCCCCGCCATGCAAAAGGCGTGCGACGGGTTGTCGCGCTACGGGTTATACACAAAAAAGTGTGGGGATTCGTAGACTTAACCCTCGAATCTCCATGATCGCCGTCCCATATCGGGGTGGCAGCGGAAAACACGGTTGGCGGCGGGGGCGGCAGGGCTTCCACGGGAACCGTTGGGAGACAGGCAGATTTCGGGCTTTTTCAGTCCGTGAAGCGAGAAGTTTTGACGGGCGGGTGCGTCAAGCGCCCCGCGCGTCCTTTTGCGTTTTGAAGGTGACAAGAACGAATTGAGGATTTGGTTCCTGAATTTGGCCCTTGTTCCTTCGAAACGAATCGAAATTCAACCCGGGCGCGGTGGCAGCCGCGCTCCGGAAGGTACGCCCCAAAAGGGCGGCGAAAATGAGAGGCCCCGATGGCGCAGCAGACATTCACCGGTCGCAAACGCGTACGCAAGTTCTTTGGTCACATCAAGGAAGTCGCGGAGATGCCGAACCTCATTGAGGTTCAGAAGGCGTCCTACGACCAGTTTCTGATGGTCGATGAGCCCCAGGGGGGGCGGGCGGACGAAGGCCTGCAGGCCGTGTTCCGTTCCGTGTTCCCGATCTCGGACTTCTCCGGCACCTCAATGCTGGAGTTCGTGCGCTACGAGTTCGAGCCGCCGAAATATGACGTCGACGAGTGCCGCCAGCGCGGCATGACCTTCGCTGCGCCGCTCAAGGTGACGCTGCGCCTCATCGTGTTCGATATCGACGAGGAGACCGGTGCCAAGTCGGTCAAGGACATCAAGGAGCAGGACGTCTACATGGGCGACATCCCGCTCATGACCATGAACGGCACCTTCGTCGTCAACGGCACCGAGCGCGTCATCGTCTCCCAGATGCACCGCTCGCCGGGCGTGTTCTTCGACCACGACAAGGGCAAGACCCACTCCTCGGGCAAGCTCCTGTTCGCGGCGCGCGTGATCCCCTATCGCGGCTCCTGGCTCGACATCGAGTTCGACGCCAAGGACATCGTGTTCGCGCGCATCGATCGCCGCCGCAAGATTCCCGTGACCTCGCTGATGTACGCGCTCGGTCTCGACGGGGAGCAGATCCTTTCGACCTTCTACAAGAAGATCAGCTACAAGCGGACCAAGGAAGGCTGGCGCGTGCCGTTCGACGCCAACCGTTTCCGCGGCTATTCCACGGTCAACGACCTGATCGACGCCGACACCGGCAAGGTCGTGCTCGAGGCCGGCAAGAAGCTCACCGTTCGCCAAGCCCGCCTGTTGCAGGAGAAGGGCCTCAAGGCGTTGCGTCTGTCGGATGAGGAACTGGTCGGCAATTACCTCGCCGAGGACCTCGTCAATCCGAAGACCGGCGAGATCTACGCCGAAGCCGGCGAGGAGATCACCGAGAAGCTCCTGAAGTCGCTCAACGAGCAGGGCTACAAGGACCTGCCGCTGCTCGACATCGACCACGTCAACGTCGGCGCCTATATCCGCAACACCCTGTCGGCTGACAAGAACATGACGCGCGAGGACGCGCTGTTCGACATCTACCGCGTGATGCGTCCCGGCGAGCCGCCGACGCTGGATTCGGCGCAGGCCATGTTCCAGTCGCTGTTCTTCGATTCCGAGCGCTACGATCTCTCCGCGGTCGGCCGCGTCAAGATGAACATGCGCCTCGAGCTCGATGCGCCCGACACCCATCGCACGCTGCGCAAGGAAGACATCCTCGCCGTCATCAAGACGCTGGTCGACCTGCGCGACGGCAAGGGCGAGATCGACGACATCGACCATCTCGGCAACCGTCGCGTGCGCTCGGTCGGCGAACTCATGGAGAACCAGTACCGCATCGGCCTGCTCCGCATGGAGCGCGCGATCAAGGAGCGCATGTCGAGCGTCGATATCGACACCGTCATGCCGCAGGACCTGATCAACGCGAAACCGGCGGCGGCCGCCGTGCGTGAATTCTTCGGCTCCTCGCAGCTCTCGCAGTTCATGGACCAGACCAACCCGCTCTCGGAGATCACCCACAAGCGGCGCCTGTCGGCGCTTGGCCCGGGCGGTCTGACCCGCGAGCGCGCCGGCTTCGAGGTGCGCGACGTGCACCCGACGCATTACGGTCGTATCTGCCCGATCGAGACGCCGGAAGGTCCGAACATCGGCCTGATCAACTCGCTCGCGACGTTTGCGCGCGTCAACAAATACGGCTTCGTCGAGACGCCCTACCGAAAGATCAAGGAGGGTCGCGTCACCGACGAGGTGGTGTACCTGTCGGCGATGGAGGAGGGCCGCTACCGCGTCGCGCAAGCCAACGTGCCGCTGGATCCGAAGGGCCGCTTCACCGAAGACCTCGTGGTCTGCCGTCATGCCGGCGAAGTGTTGCCGGTGACCCCTGACAAGGTCGACTACATGGACGTGTCGCCGAAGCAGCTCGTTTCGGTGGCCGCCGCGCTGATTCCGTTCCTCGAGAACGACGACGCCAACCGCGCGCTCATGGGCTCGAACATGCAGCGCCAGGCGGTGCCGCTGGTTCGCGCCGAGGCGCCGTTCGTCGGCACCGGCATGGAAGGCGTGGTTGCCCGCGACTCGGGCGCCGCGATTGCGGCCCGCCGCTCGGGCGTGATCGACCAGATCGACGCCACCCGCGTCGTCATCCGCGCCACGGAAGATCTCGATCCGACCAAGTCGGGCGTCGATATCTACCGTCTGATGAAGTACCAGCGCTCCAACCAGTCGACCTGCATCAATCAGCGTCCGCTGGTGAAGGTGGGGGACATCGTCAAGAAGGGCGACATCATCGCTGACGGTCCGTCGACCGATCTCGGCGAGCTTGCGCTCGGCCGCAACGTGCTGGTCGCGTTCATGCCGTGGAACGGCTACAACTTCGAAGACTCGATCCTGCTCTCCGAGCGGATCGTGAAGGACGACGTCTTCACCTCGATCCACATCGAGGAGTTCGAGGTGATGGCCCGCGATACCAAGCTGGGTCCGGAGGAAATCACGCGCGACATTCCGAACGTTTCGGAAGAGGCGCTGAAGAACCTCGACGAAGCCGGCATCGTCTATATCGGCGCGGAAGTGCGCGCCGGCGACATCCTGGTCGGCAAGATCACGCCGAAGGGCGAAAGCCCGATGACGCCGGAAGAGAAGCTGCTCCGCGCCATCTTCGGCGAAAAGGCCTCCGACGTCCGCGACACCTCGCTCCGCGTGCCCCCGGGCGTGCAGGGCACGATCGTGGAAGTCCGCGTGTTCAACCGCCACGGCGTCGACAAGGACGAGCGTGCGCTGGCGATCGAGCGGGAGGAGATCGAGCGTCTCGCCAAGGACCGCGACGACGAGCAGGCGATCCTGGACCGCAACGTCTACAACCGTCTCGCCGAGCTCCTGGAGAACCGCCAGGGCATCTCCGGTCCGAAGGGCTTCAAGAAGGACACCAAGATCACCCGCGCGGTGCTCGATGAGTATCCGAAGTCGCAGTGGTGGCTGTTCGCCTCGCCCAACGACAAGCTGATGGCCGAGATCGAGGCGATGCGTAAGCAGTACGACGAGTCGAAGAAGGGGCTCGAGCAGCGCTTCCTCGACAAGGTCGAAAAGCTGCAGCGAGGCGACGAACTGCCGCCCGGCGTGATGAAGATGGTCAAGGTCTTCGTCGCGGTGAAGCGCAAGATCCAGCCCGGCGACAAGATGGCCGGCCGCCACGGCAACAAGGGCGTGGTGTCCAAGATCGTGCCGATCGAGGACATGCCGTTCCTCGAGGATGGTACGCATGCGGACATCGTGCTGAACCCGCTCGGCGTGCCCTCGCGCATGAACGTCGGCCAGATCCTCGAGACGCATCTCGGCTGGGCCTGCGCCGGCCTCGGCAGGCGCATCGGCCAGACCATCGACGCCTATTACCAGAGGCAGGATCTCAAGCCGCTGCGCGAGACCCTGAAGAGGATCTATGGCGACGATGAAACGATCCGCTCGCTGAACGACAACGAGCTGATCGAGCTGGGCCGCAATCTGAGCCATGGCGTGCCGATCGCAACCCCGGTGTTCGACGGCGCCAAGGAGGCCGACATCGAGGAGATGCTGAAGCTTGCCGGCTTCGACGCTTCCGGCCAGTCGACCGTCTATGACGGCCGCACCGGCGATCCCTTCGATCGCAAGGTGACGGTGGGCTACATCTACATGCTGAAGCTGCACCATCTGGTGGACGACAAGATCCACGCCCGCTCGATCGGCCCGTACTCGCTGGTCACCCAGCAACCGCTGGGCGGCAAGGCGCAGTTCGGCGGCCAGCGCTTCGGCGAAATGGAGGTGTGGGCGCTGGAAGCCTATGGCGCGGCCTACACGCTGCAGGAGATGCTGACCGTGAAGTCGGACGACGTCGCCGGCCGTACCAAGGTGTACGAGGCGATCGTGCGCGGCGACGACACGTTCGAGGCCGGTATCCCCGAGTCGTTCAACGTGCTGGTCAAGGAAATGCGCTCGCTCGGCCTCAACGTCGACCTGCACAATTCCAAGGTGGGACCGGCGCCGACGTCGGAAGCGGCCGAGTAATTTCGTGAAGGCGGCGGTGACGCCGCCTTTGCCGCCGTCATCGTCCGCCAACGGGTCCGGCAAAAGGCCGGCCCGATGACAAGCTCCGGCGGACGATCCAGTAACCCGCGGCTGCGGTGATTACTGGATGCCCCGCCTTCGCGGGGCATGACAGAAAAGGAATGCATGGGCCGACGAAAGTCGGCAGACGGAGAAGACCATGAACCAAGAGATTATGAATCTTTTCAATCCGACGACGCCGGCCCAGGTCTTCGACCAGATCCGGATTTCGATCGCGTCCCCGGAGAAGATTCTGTCCTGGTCCTACGGCGAGATCAAGAAGCCGGAGACCATCAACTACCGCACCTTCAAGCCGGAGCGGGACGGGCTGTTCTGCGCCCGCATCTTCGGGCCGATCAAGGACTACGAGTGCTTGTGCGGCAAGTACAAGCGGATGAAGTACAAGGGCATCATCTGCGAAAAGTGCTCGGTCGAGGTCACGCTGTCGCGCGTCCGGCGCGAGCGCATGGGCCATATCGAGCTCGCAGCGCCCGTCGCCCACATCTGGTTCCTGAAGTCGCTGCCGTCGCGCATCGGCCTTCTGCTCGACATGACGCTGAAGGATCTCGAGCGCATCCTGTACTTCGAGTACTACGTCGTGCTCGAGCCGGGTCTCACCGCGCTCAAGGACCGTCAGCTCCTGTCGGAAGACGAGTACCTGAGGGCGCAGGACGAATACGGCCAGGACAGCTTCACCGCCATGATCGGCGCCGAGGCGATCCGTGAATTGCTGAAGGGCCTCGAGCTGGAGAAGCTCGAGCTCTCGCTGCGCGCCGAGATGCAGGAGACCGACTCCGACATCAAGCACAAGAAGCTCGCCAAGCGGTTGAAGATCGTCGAGGCCTTCCGCGTCTCCGGCAACAAGCCGGAATGGATGATCATGACGGTCATTCCGGTGATTCCGCCGGATCTCCGCCCGCTGGTGCCGCTCGATGGCGGCCGCTTCGCGACGTCTGACCTCAACGACCTCTACCGCCGCGTCATCAACCGCAACAACCGCTTGAAGCGGCTGATGGAGCTGCGCGCGCCCGACATCATCATCCGCAACGAGAAGCGCATGCTGCAGGAGGCCGTCGACGCGCTGTTCGACAACGGCCGCCGCGGTCGCGTCATCACGGGCGCCAACAAGCGTCCGCTGAAGTCGCTCGCCGACATGCTCAAGGGCAAGCAGGGGCGCTTCCGTCAGAACCTGCTCGGCAAGCGCGTCGACTATTCCGGCCGTTCGGTGATCGTGGTCGGTCCCGAGCTGCGCCTGCATCAGTGCGGCCTGCCGAAGAAGATGGCGCTCGAACTGTTCAAGCCGTTCATCTATTCGCGGCTTGACGCCAAGGGCCTGTCGACGACCGTGAAGCAGGCGAAGAAGCTGGTCGAGAAGGAGCGGCCCGAGGTCTGGGATATCCTGGACGAGGTGATCCGCGAACATCCGGTGCTCTTGAACCGCGCGCCGACGCTGCATCGCCTGGGCATCCAGGCGTTCGAACCGGTGCTGATCGAGGGCAAGGCGATCCAGCTTCACCCGCTGGTCTGCGCCGCGTTCAACGCCGACTTCGACGGCGACCAGATGGCCGTGCACGTTCCGCTGTCGCTCGAAGCGCAGCTCGAAGCGCGCGTCCTGATGATGTCGACCAACAACATCCTGCACCCCGCGAACGGCCAGCCGATCATCGTGCCGTCGCAGGACATCGTGCTCGGCCTCTACTACGTCTCGATCATGCGCGAAGGCCTGCCCGGCGAGGGCAAGATGTTCGGCGACATGGCCGAGCTCGAGCATGCCCTGCACTCGAAGGTCATCCACCTCCACACCAAGATCAAGTACCGGTGGGAGGGCCTCGACGAGGAAGGCAAGAAGAGCAAGCGCTGGATCGAAACCACGGCGGGCCGCGTCATGCTCGGCAACCTGCTGCCGAAGCACCCGAGGACTTCGTACGACATCATCAACAAGCTGATGACCAAGCGCGAGATCTCTGGCGTGATCGACCAAGTCTACCGGCACTGCGGCCAGAAGGAGACGGTGATCTTCTGCGACCGCATCATGGCGCTCGGCTTCTACAACGCCTTCAAGGCCGGCATCTCGTTCGGCAAGGACGACATGGTCGTGCCGGCGTCGAAGTGGAAGATCGTTGACCAGACCCGTACGCTGGCGAAGGATTTCGAGCAGCAGTACAATGACGGCCTGATCACCCATGGCGAGAAGTACAACAAGGTCGTCGACGCCTGGTCGAAGGCTGGCGAAGAAGTCGCCAAGGCGATGATGAAGGAGATCTCCTCGACCAAGAAGACGGCCAGCGGGGCGGATGCCGACATCAACTCGATCTACATGATGGCGCATTCCGGTGCGCGTGGTTCGCCGGCGCAGATGCGCCAGCTCGCCGGCATGCGCGGCCTGATGGCGAAGCCGTCGGGCGAGATCATCGAGACGCCGATCATTTCCAACTTCAAGGAAGGCCTCTCGGTGCTCGAGTACTTCAACTCGACCCACGGTGCCCGCAAGGGCCTCGCGGACACCGCGTTGAAGACCGCGAACTCCGGGTACCTGACCCGCCGCCTGGTCGACGTGGCGCAGGACTGTATCATCACGTCCAGCGACTGCGGCACCCATCTCGGCATCAAGATGCGCGCCATCATCGATGCCGGCACGGTGGTCGCCTCGCTCGGCTCGCGCATCCTGGGCCGCGTGGCCTGCGATGACGTGCGCGATCCAGCGACCAACGACGTCCTGATCGCGCGCGGAACGCTGATGGAGGAGTCCCATGTGGACGCCGTCCAGAAGGCCGGCATCCAGGAGGTGAAGATCCGTTCGGCGCTGACCTGCGAGCTCATCAACGGCATCTGCGCCAAGTGCTACGGACGCGATCTCGCCCGCGGCACCCCGGTCAACCACGGCGAGGCGGTCGGCGTGATCGCGGCGCAGTCGATCGGCGAGCCGGGCACGCAGCTGACGATGCGTACGTTCCACATCGGCGGCGCGGCGCAGATCAACGAGCAGTCGTTCGTGGAGTCGAACTTCGACGGCAAGATCGTGATCAGGAACAAGGCGATCGCCCGCAACAGCGAAGGCCACCTGGTCGCGATGGTTCGCAACATGGTGGTTGCGATCGTCGATGCCGACGGCACCGAGCGTGCGACCCATCGCATCCAGTACGGCTCGCGCATGCATGTCGACGAGGGCGATATGGTCAAGCGCGGCCAGCGCATCGCCGAGTGGGATCCGTACACCCGTCCGGTGCTCACCGAGGTCGAGGGTACGATCGGGTTCGAGGACCTGGTCGAGGGCCAGTCGATCTCGGAGACGCTGGACGAATCCACCGGTATCGCCAAGCGCGTCGTCATCGACTGGCGATCGACGCGTGGCGGCGCGGATCTGCGCCCGGCCATCGTGGTCAAGGGCAAGGACGGCAAGGTGATGAAACTGGCGCGTGGTGGCGATGCCCGCTACATGCTGTCGGTCGACGCGATTCTGTCGGTTGACGTCGGTGCGCAGGTGAAGCCCGGCGACATCCTGGCGCGTATCTCGACCGAGAGCGCCAAGACCCGCGACATCACCGGCGGTCTGCCGCGCGTGGCCGAACTGTTCGAGGCGCGCAAGCCGAAGGATGCGGCGATCATCGCGGAAGTGGCGGGCACCATCCGCTTCGGCCGCGACTACAAGAACAAGCGCCGCATCTCGATCGAGCCGACCGACAAGACCGAGGAGCCGCGCGAGTACCTGATCCCGAAGGGCAAGCACATCCACCTTCAGGACGGCGACATCGTCGAAAAGGGCGATTTCATCGTCGAAGGCAATCCGGCGCCGCACGACATCCTGGCGATCAAGGGCATCGAGGAGCTCGCTGCCTACCTGGTCAACGAAATCCAGGAGGTCTACCGGCTGCAGGGCGTGCTCATCAACGACAAGCACATCGAGGTGATTGTCCGTCAGATGCTGCAGAAGGTGGAGGTCACCGATCAGGGCGACACCGACATGATCTCGGGTGAGCAGGTCGACAAGATCGAGTTCGACGCGCTCAACACCAAGGCCAAGGAAGAGGGCAAGAAGCCCGCGACCGGAACCCCGGTGCTGCTCGGCATTACCAAGGCGAGCCTGCAGACCCGCTCGTTCTTCTCGGCGGCCTCCTTCCAGGAGACCACCCGCGTGCTCACCGAAGCCGCCGTCAACGGCAAGGTGGACCCGCTGGAAGGCCTCAAGGAGAACGTCATTGTCGGCCGGCTGATCCCGGCAGGCACGGGCGCCTCGATGGCTCGGATCCGCGAAGTCGCCATGAAGCGCGACAAGCTGATCCTCGACGAGCGCGAGAAGCAGGCGGCGATCGTGCCGTCCGCACCCGAAGCGGAGCCGCTGGCGCTGCCGCCTGCGGAGTAACACCCCGCAAAACTACGGTACTCACGAAAAGGCCGGCTTTTTGCCGGCCTTTTTGCTGCTCTCCTCTTGTGCTGCGCTGCAGGAACGCGCTTTGTTCATCTTTCCTTCAGACAGAAAAGCGCTTCTGCTAAGAGCGGCCGCGGCCGGGTGCTTCGCCCGCCCGGAAGAACGGAATCCCCATGCTTGATCTCGCAATCGTTGGCGGCGGCCCCGGCGGGCTGATGAGCGCCTGGTACCTGAAGAGGAAGCTCGGCGACCTCTGCCGCGTCACCATTTACGAGGCGTCGGACCGGCTCGGCGGCAAGATCGTCACGCGCAAATTCGATACCGCACCCGCGACCTACGAGGCCGGCGTCGCCGAGATCTACGATTATTCGATGACCGGCCCGGATCCGCTGCGCGAACTGATCCAGCATTTCGGCCTGCAGACCATTCCGATGGATGCCGAGCAGGTCCAGATCGACGGCGAGCTCCTGAATGACGTGCCGGGCATGCGCCGCAAATTCGGCGCGAAGACCGCCGAGGCGATCGAAGCGTTCCGCAAGCGCTGCACCGAGATGATCTCGCCGGCCGAATACTACGAAGGCGTCGGCGCGCACGACAACGAGCATCCCTGGGCCCACAAGACCTGCGAGCAGTTGCTCGACGAGGAGGTCGAGGACCCGACTGCCAAGCGCTTCTTCAAGGTGATGGCGCGCTCCGACATCGCGACCGAGAGCCACAACACCAACGGGCTCAATGCGCTGAAGAATTTCGTGATGGATATCGACGGCTATATCGGCCTGTACTCGATCCAGAACGGCAATGAGCAGCTCGTCGAGTGCCTGCGCTCGGAAGTCGATGCCGACATCCAGCTCAATCACCGGGTGCTGAAAGTCGGCAAGGCCGGCAACGGCCGCTACCGCCTCAACATGATGAACGGGAAGGGGCCGGAGACGCGTGACTTCGACCTCGTGCTGGTCTGCCTGCCGCATTCCTGGCTCGCCACGCTCGGCTGGGACGGCGAGGAGTTGCGCCAGTCGATGGTCAAGCACATCTCCTATTTCGACCGCCCGGCGCACTACCTGCGCGTCTCGATCCTGTTCGACGAGCCGTTCTGGGGCGAGAAGATCCCAGGCTCCTGGTTCATGTCGGATGCGTTCGGCGGCTGCTGTGTCTACAACGAAGGCTCGCGCCACGACGTTGGCAGGCACGGCGTCCTGAACTGGCTGATTGCGGGTTCGGACGCGCTGGCCTTTGCCAATCTGACCGACCAGGAACTGATCGATGCTGCGTTGAAGTCGCTGCCGGCTTCCCTCGGCAATGCGCGCGAGCATTTCCTCGAGGGCAAGATCCACCGCTGGCTGAGCTCGGTGAACGCGCTGCCCGGCGGCCTGCCGGCGCGCGACGTCATGACCAACCATCGTCCCGAGCCGAAGGACCATCCCGGCATCGTCGTGGTCGGCGACTATCTGTTCGATTCCACCCTGAACGGCCTGCTCGATTCCTCCGATGCCGCGACCGACATCATCCTGACCGAGATGATCCGGCTGCGCCATGCCCGCGCCCAGGCCGAGCGGCCGCTGTCGGACAAGATCGACCGCGATTATTTCGAGAATTATCGCGGGCAGGGTCCGTACAGCGAGGCGTGGCGCCACTTCACCGATCCCGCGCTGCTGATGGAGATGATCCAGCTCGTCTGGGGCGAGGCCAAGGGCTACAAGCTCCTGGTGGCGGGCTCGGCCAGCGGCGAACTGGTCGGCGCGCTGCGCGAGCGCGGGGTTGACGCCTGGGGTGTCGAGAACAACCGCTTCATCCACGGCAAGACGCCGAAGGCGCTGCAGAAGTACAACAAGCTCGGCTCGGTCGTCGACCTGCCGCTCGAGGACAACGAATTCGACTTCGTGTTCGAGACCAGCCTCTGCCATCTCGGCGGAAAGCAGGTGGTGCGCGCGGCGCGCGAACTGCATCGCGTGGTCAAGACCGGCCTCGTGTTCGGCTCGGTGACCTCGGATCTCGCGCCCGGCTTGATCGACCGCTACGATCTGTTGCGTGGCGTCAAGAAGCTCGCCACCTGGTGGGAATGGTCGGAACTGTTCTTCGGCAACGGTTTTGATCTCGCCGCCCACCGTCGCGACTGCACCGAGGCGCTGTGGGCCGCGGCGCGCGCCGCCAACAAGGGCCCCGGCCAGTGGTACGGCGATTCCGACGCATTGCGCTATTCGTTCTTCGACAAGGTCGAGGACGAGGATTGACCCAAGGATTGACCTGAGGATTGACCGGCGCAATCGGCCGGTTCAATTGCTTTGCCCAATCCTTGCTGATCGCATAGAATCGTTGGCATAGCGCGTATCGCGCTGTCGCGCTCGATTTGCGGTCATGCCGGCCGTGCAGTATCGGTTGGTTTCATGGCATCGAAGCCCCCATCATCTGACGGTCACAATCCGGTTGCGACGGATGAACTCGAGCTGAAAAAGAAGCTCGGGGCGAATGCCGATTCCGCTACGTCTAGGCCCGGCGGGAAGCCTTCGTCGACATCACCGCCTCCCGATGATGATGACGAAGCCGACGACGAGAACGAAGTCGAGCTCGATGACGATGATGAGGACGAGGACCTCGTCGTCTTCACCGCCAAGGAAGCCGCCGGCGCGCTCGCCACGATCTACGGCTTCGTCAAGCCGTATCTCGCCAACTACAAGCAGATGCTGGTCTTCGTCAGCTTCGGCCTTGTGGTCGAGACGTTGTTCAACGTCATCATGCCGCTCAGCCTGAAGTTCCTGATCGACGATGCCCTTGGCGAGGAAGATTTTCAGGCGCTCTACAAGATCCTCGGCGTGCTCGCCGCCGCCGGGATCATCACCTCCATCATCGCGGTCTGGTACGAACGCTGGGACGCGCGGCTTGCCGCCTGCATCATTTCCGACGCGCGGACCAAACTGTTCGAGCACGTCCAGAACCTGCCGTCGGCCTATTTCGCCCGCACCAAGCGCGGCGAGATTCTGTCACGGTTCTCGATCGATCTTTCGGCCTTCGAGGGCTCGGTCAAGAGCTTCGCCAACAGCGCCGCCTTGCCGTTCCTGGAGCTCATTGCCGGCATCATCCTGATGCTGTTCCTGAGCTGGCAGCTCGCCGTGGTCGCGCTACTCGTGTTTCCGATCACCCTGATCGGGCCGCGGATCCTGACCCCGAAAGCGGTGCAGGCCAATTACGAGCAGAAGCTGAACGAGGCCGCGCTGCTCGGCACCGTGCAGGAGAATGTCGCAGCCCAGGCCGTGGTGAAGGCGTTCAACCTGCAGCGCCGCGCGCTCGGCTGGTTCACGATGCGCAACAACGACGTGCGGCGGAAGGCGGCCTCCGCGATGTTCCTGTCGACCATGGTGGAGCGCACCGTCACCATCGCGGTGCTGCTGTTGCACCTCGTGGTGCTCGCGATCGGCGCCTATCTCGCCACCAAGGGCCAGATCACCATCGGCACCTTCGTCACCTTCGAAAGCGCATTCTGGGAGGTGTCCTACAACATCGCGCACCTGATGCACTTCATCCCGGTGTCGATCCAGTCGGCGGCGGCGGTGCAGCACATCCAGGAACTCCTGGACGAGCCGACGCGCGGCGCCGACCGGCCGGGCGCGCCGGACCTGCCGCGCATCACCAATGACATCACCTTCGAGCGCGTGACCTTCCAGTACGAGGGCAGTCAGGAGCCGCTGCTGGATAATTTCAGCCTCAAGCTCAAGGTCGGCCAGCGCATCGCGATCGTCGGCCCCTCTGGCTCGGGCAAGAGCACGCTGCTCAATCTGATCCTGCGGCTTTACGTGCCCGACGAGGGCCGCGTCACCATCGACGGCGTCGATATCCGCAAGGTGACGCGCGGATCGCTCAGGCGGAGCATGGCGGTCGTGTTCCAGGAGAACATGCTGTTCAACATGTCGATCCGGGAGAACATCCGCCTCGGCAAGGAAGGCGCGAGCGACGAGGAAGTCGTGGACGCCGCGCGCAAGGCCGAGATCCATCGCTTCATCATGAGCCTGCCGCAGAAATATGACACCGTGGTCGGCGAGCGCGGCGACACGCTGTCGGGCGGCCAGCGCCAGCGCCTCGCGATCGCGCGCGCCATCATCCGCAATCCGTCCGTGCTGCTGCTCGACGAAGCCACCTCCGCCCTCGACCAGACCACGGAGGCCGCGATCAACCGCACGCTGTTCAGGGTCGCCGCGGGTCGCACCATGATCTGGTCGACGCACCGGCTGACTTCGGTGGTCGACATGGACGAGATCATCGTGATCTCCGGCGGTAAGGCGATCGAGCGCGGCACCCATGCCGAGCTGCTCGCCGCAAACGGCATCTACCGCAAGCTCTGGGACGATCAGGGCCATGTCGCGCACAATGCCGCCGCGCAGGCCGACGACGACGATGAAGACGACGACGAGGAGTGATCGCTCAGCTTGACGTCGCGATCCGGCCTTGCCGCGCTGGGCGAAACGCGCCGGCGGTGGAATAGCGGACGCCTTGCGCGAAGCGGACCACGAAGCGGCCCCAGCGTCCGGCGCGCCAGGTCAGGCCATGGTCGATCGATAGCGAGCGAAGGTGGTAGGCCTTGGCAAGCGATCGTGCCTCGCAGGCCTGCTTGACCGGATCGTCGTAGAACGCCTGGATCTTCCGCACGTCCATGCCGTCGCTCGAAAGCCACGCCGGGATGTGGACGTTGCACAGTCGCTCGACGTCGGTGAAGACCTTGTCGCTACCGGTGCCGGCGGCGGGGCAGGAGGTGGAGAACGCGTCGCCGACCAGGACGATGCCGGGCTGCAAATATCCTTCGGTGACGTAGAGATCGGCGGGCCTGATCCTGATCGGCCCGGAGACCATGAAGCCTCCGGTCATGCGCGCAAGCCCTGGCATTGTGCTGAGCATGGTTGCTTCCGGCGACTCCCTGAACTGCTGCAGCCATGGATCGGTCATGTCGCGGTAGACCATGAGATTGGCGCGCATCGTTCCGCCGATCGGGAACAACGTAAGATAGGCCATGCGCGCGCTCGGCCGGCCCGGCCAATAGGTCAGCGCTGGAAAATCGAACATCACGCGGCCGGCCGGCACGACATCGAAGCCTAGCGTGATCGAATGGCACGCGCTGGTGATGCGGCGCTGCATGCCGAGCGTGTGGCGCAGGCCGGTGTTCAGGCCGTTGGCGAGCACGACGAGCCGTGCCGAGATCTCCTGGTTGTTCGATAGCACGATCTTCTGCCGGTCGGCGCTGTTCGAAACAGCGTAGGCCTTGGCATGGATGATCTCGACATCACCGGGAATCTGCGCGCGCATGGTGTTGACCAGCGTGTCGTAGAGGATGCCGTGCTGATCGCTGGGCTTCTTGGCGACGACATAGCCGAACCGCGCCTCCCACACCTGGCCATCCAGCGTCGTGGCGCGCAGCGTCTCTTCGGCGAGGCCGGTCTTGCGCAACAGCTCGAGTTGGTCTCCGCCGAGCTTCTCGCAGCGCAGCTCGGGCGGGTAGTTCAGGTGCGGGTCGATCAGGCACGCCGAGATGCCCGCGCGTCCGAGCATCGCCGCGACGGTCGAACCGGCGAGCCCGCCGCCGATGATGGCAACATCCGTGTAGCGCATGCGTCTTGCCTCTGATCGCAAGGCTCCATGCATGGCCGAGAATCGCAAAGGAACCCTGAACTGGTGCTTCACAATCCAGTCAGTCCCGCGTCCGCTTAATTGAAAAGCAATGTCCCGCAAGGACGATCAGTGCGGTCGAAGAGCGCGAATTTCGATGATCACGGTAACGATTGATTCACCGAGGCTGGACATCGCCCCGCAATGGGACGAGCTGGTGCGGCGTGCGTCGTCGAACGTGTTCATGAATCCGGCCGCGCTTGCGGCGGTCGTTGCGACCGACTTTGCCAAGATACGCGTGTTGCTGGCCTGGGAGCAGGGCGCTGCGCGGCGCAGGCTCGTGGGCATCTGGGCGTTGCAGGTGCGGCAGACGGTGCGGCTGTGGCCAAAGGTATCGGAAGCGCTGCCCTACGAGTACGCTTTTCTCTCCAGCCCCGTCCTCGATCCGGCTTTCGCCGATCAGGTCGTTCCCGCGTTCCTCGCCGCCATCGAACAAGACCCGCTGCTGCCTGATGTCCTCAGCCTCACGTCGCTCGACGCGGAATGCCCGAGCTATGCCGCCATGTCGAAATGGCTGGCTGCGCGTGGCATCGAGCCGTTGATCGTTGCAACGAGCAGCCGACCTTTCGTGACGAAGGAATTCGGCGTGAAGCGTAGCGGCTCGACGCGGAAAAAACTGCGTCAGGACTGGAACAGATTGTCAGCGCTTGGCGCCGTCGATGTCGTCAACGACCGGTCGCCCGGCGCGGTCCGCCAGGCGTTCGAGACATTTCTGGCGATGGAAAAGGCAAGTTGGAAGGGCGAGCGGGGCACGGCGCTGCTGTCGGATGCTCGTGATGCCGCCTTCACCAGGCAGTTGGTGCACAATCTGGCCGACCGTCAGGCTTGCTCCGTCGCCTTGCTCCAGGTGAACGGCGAGGTGGCGGCCGCGCAGGTGCTGATGTATTGCGGCTCTACCGCCTACACCTGGAAGACAGCATACGATGCGCAGTTCGCGCGATATTCGCCCGGGCATCTGCTCGTCGACAGGGTGACGGATCAACTGCTCGCGCAGCCCGAGATCGAGGCGATCAATTCCTGCGCCGCCGAAGACAGCTTCATGGCCCAGCTATGGGCGGGCCGCCGCACCATGCTCGATCTGATCTTCGATGTCAGCGGAACGAAGTCGCTGGGCTACCGGATGGAAGCGGGCCGGCTGCTCGGCTACCATTCCTACGGCGTCTGCGGCAGCGCCTCCGGCAGCGTCGTCCGGCGTCCTCCGCCAGCAAGCCGCCGCAGGGCGCCTCGGCCAAGCCACGACAGGAAGCGGCCGCCGCGCTGCGCACGCCAGTAAAGGCTGGTGTCCGTCGACACCCGGCGGAAGTCGAAGGCCTTGGCCATTGACCAGGCGTCGCAAGCCTTCTTGACGGGATCGTCGTAGTACGCGGCGATCTTGTCCACGCCCATGCCTTCGCTGGCAAGCCACGCCGGGATATGGACATTGCAGAGCTGGGCGACGTCCGTGAACACCTTGTCGGTGCCTGTACCGGTGACCGGGCAGGTGACCGAGAAGGCATCGCCGACGAGGACGATGCCCGGCCGCCGATAATTGGTGCTGACAGAAAGATCGGCCGGACGCACCTTGATATCGCCGGCAACGGCGAACTCGCCGGTGATCCGGGAGAGTCTGGGCAACGCGGCATTGAGCGTTCTGACCGGGCTCACCCGCATCTCGCGCAGCCAGGGATCATCGGCCTCACGATAGACGAACAGATTGGCGCGCATCCGGCGCTCTTCGACCGGAAACAGCGTCAGATAGGGAATGCGGTCGCTGGGCCGCTCCGAGAAATAGGTCAAGGCCGGGAAGGGGAACGCCGGCCGGCCGACGGGGACGAGATCGAAACCGAGCGAGATTGAATGGCAGGGGCTGGTAATCTGTCGTTCGATGCCGATCATGCGGCGCAGCCCGACATTCAGCCCGTTGGCAAGCACGACCAGCCGGGCCGAAACCGTCTCGCCGCCGCCGAGCGTCACCTCCTGCCGCTCGGCGCTGATCGCAACATTGGTGACCTTGTCGCAGATGAACTCGGCGGGGGCGGCGATCTCAGCCCGAATCGCGTTGACGAGCTCGTCATACATGATGCCGTATTGGTCGATCGGCGCCCTGTCGAGCAGTCGGCCGAAGCGGGCGATCCAGTTTTCGCGTGCGTGAGTCGCGCGCGAAAGCACCGCCTCCGCCAATCCGGTCTGCGCGAATCGCTCGATCTGCCCGCCGCCGGCCAGCTTCTCGACGCGGAAATCGAACGGATAGACGTCGTGCGGGTCGATCAGGATGGTCGGAATGCCGGCACGGCCGAGCATGGAGGCTGCCGTGGAGCCGGCCAGCCCCCCGCCGATGATCGCGATGTCGGTATAGCGCATGGGAAATCCCGGTCTCCAAGCGGGTTCTTTGCGCCCGCAATGGCAAACAAAGGCTTATTTTGCGCGATATCTCTGGATGAGAGCCGCGCAAGAGCTGCCTCAGGATATTTATGTCCGGGTAAAAAAAGTCGGCCGACTCGCCCGGAGGAAGGGCGCCGAGCCCTGCATTTTCACTCGCGCTGAGCGCGCGAAAGTGCCAAATCCATATGCGGCAGAGGCGTTTCTCGTATTGTCGTTTTGCTTGACTTCACTATCTACCGCTTATACAAGGCGCGAACTTAACGACAGGCGGTGAGCTACGCCAGCGTCGGAACGGAACACCCTATCAGACCTACTGGGACTGAGGCGGGCACCAACCTCGACGAATGCCGCTCAAACGCTGTCGATGATAGCTAGGCAATGCCAGGGCGATCTTTGTTCTCTTGAGCGCGTTCTCTTGAGAGTGAACTCGGATGCATGACCTCGGTTCTCAACCGGACAGCGAACGCTGATCGGTCGTGATCGCGGTCCTCTGTGGCGTCAAGCGCTTTCCGCTCAGCAACGAGTGGTAGGCGCGATTTCGTTTTGCGCGAATGGTTTTCGTGTGAGGCGGCCGGACGGGCGGCTCGTTCCCGTGAAGAATTTGCGGAGCCAGTGAGGTTCCGCGCGAACTTGAAGGGTGAAGGCTGACATGCCGACGATCAACCAGCTGATCGCAAAACCACGGGAAGTGCAGAAGTCGCGCAAGAAGGTGCCGGCGCTGCAGCAGTCGCCGCAGAAGCGCGGCGTGTGCACGCGCGTCTACACGACGACTCCGAAGAAGCCGAACTCGGCGCTTCGCAAGGTCGCTAAGGTGCGTCTGACCAACGGGTTCGAGGTGATCGGCTACATCCCCGGCGAGGGTCATAACCTTCAGGAGCACTCGGTGGTCATGATCCGCGGCGGCCGCGTCAAGGACTTGCCGGGCGTGCGCTACCACATCCTCCGCGGCGTGCTGGATACCCAGGGCGTCAAGAACCGTAAGCAGCGTCGTTCGAAGTACGGCGCCAAGCGTCCGAAGTAAGCGGGAACAGGTAAGATGTCGCGTCGTCACTCTGCAGAAAAGCGTGAAGTGCTTCCGGACCCGAAGTTCGGAAACATCATCATCACAAAGTTCATGAACTCGGTCATGTACGCCGGCAAGAAGTCGGTCGCCGAGAACATCGTCTATGGCGCGCTCACCATGATCGAGGCCAAGACCAAGCAGAATCCGCTCGGCGTGTTCGAGCAGGCGCTCGAGAACGTCATGCCGACCATCGAGGTGCGTTCCCGCCGCGTCGGTGGTGCGACCTATCAGGTGCCGGTGGAAGTCCGTTCGGTGCGCCGGCAGGCGCTCGGCATCCGCTGGCTGATTTCGGCCGCGCGCGAGCGCAACGAGAAGACCATGACGGAGCGGCTCTCGGCGGAGTTGCTTGATGCGTCGAACAATCGGGGGAACGCCGTCAAGAAGCGTGAAGACGTGCACCGGATGGCGGAAGCCAACCGCGCCTTCTCGCACTATCGCTGGTAAGGCGAACAACGGAATTTAAGGAACAGCTCCATGCCCCGCCAACATGCCATCGAGGACTATCGCAACTTCGGTATCATGGCGCATATCGACGCCGGCAAGACCACGACGACCGAGCGCATCCTCTATTACACCGGCAAGAGCCACAAGATCGGCGAAGTGCACGAAGGTGCCGCGACGATGGACTGGATGGAGCAGGAGCAGGAGCGTGGCATCACCATCACCTCGGCTGCGACCACCGCGTTCTGGAACGGTAAGCGGCTGAACATCATCGACACCCCCGGCCACGTCGACTTCACCATTGAAGTTGAGCGCAGCTTGCGCGTGCTCGACGGCGCCGTGTGCGTGCTCGACTCCAACCAGGGCGTCGAGCCGCAGACCGAGACGGTCTGGCGCCAGGGCGACAAGTACAAGGTTCCGCGCATCGTCTTCGCCAACAAGATGGACAAGACCGGCGCCGACTTCTTCAAGTGCCTGTCCGACATCGTCGACCGCCTCGGTGCCAAGCCGATCGCGATCCAGCTTCCGATCGGCGCCGAGAACAACTTCAAGGGTCTCGTCGATCTCGTGAAGATGAAGGGCATCGTCTGGAACGATGAATCCCTCGGTGCGAAGTTCGACTATGTCGACATTCCGGAAGACCTCGTCGACCAGGCTAAGGAATACCGCGAGAAGATGGTGGAAGCCGCCGTCGAGCTCGACGACGACGCATTGGCCGCCTTCCTCGATGGCAACGAGCCCGACGAAGCGACGCTGAAGCGGCTGATCCGCAAGGCGGTGCTGACCGGCGCGTTCTATCCCGTGCTGTGCGGCTCCGCGTTCAAGAACAAGGGTGTGCAGCCGCTGCTTGACGCCGTCGTCGACTACCTGCCGTCGCCGATCGACGTGCCCGCGATCAAGGGCACCGACGAGGACGGCAACGAAGTCGTGCGCAAGGCGGACGACAAGGAGCCGCTGGCGCTGCTCGCGTTCAAGATCATGGACGACCCGTTCGTCGGCACTATCACCTTCTGCCGCATCTATTCGGGCATCCTGCAGAGCGGCACCGGCGTGGTGAACTCGACCCGCGAGAAGAAGGAGCGGATCGGGCGCATGTTGCTGATGCATGCGAACAACCGCGAGGACATCAAGGAAGCCTATGCCGGCGACATCGTCGCGCTGGCGGGCCTCAAGGAAGCGCGCACCGGTGACACGCTGTGCGATCCCAACAAGCCGGTGATCCTGGAAAAGATGGAATTCCCGGACCCGGTGATCGAGATCGCGATCGAGCCGAAGTCGAAGGCCGACCAGGAAAAGCTAGGCGTCGCGCTCGCGAAGCTCGCCGCTGAGGATCCGTCGTTCCGGGTGACGACCGACCACGAGTCCGGTCAGACCATCCTGAAGGGCATGGGCGAACTGCATCTCGACATCAAGGTCGACATCCTGAAGCGCACCTACAAGGTCGACGCCAACATCGGTGCGCCGCAGGTGGCGTTCCGTGAGCGCGTGACCAAGCGGGTCGAGCACAGCTACACCCACAAGAAGCAGACCGGCGGCACCGGCCAGTTCGCGGCCGTGACGCTGATCGTCGAGCCGAACGAGGCCGGCAAGGGCTACGAGTTCGAATCGAAGATCGTCGGTGGCGCGGTGCCGAAGGAATACATCCCCGGCGTCGAGAAGGGTCTCGAGAGCGTGCTGGGCTCGGGCGTCGTCGCCGGCTTCCCGATTGTCGACGTCAAGGTGCAGCTCATCGACGGCAAGTATCACGACGTCGACTCGTCGGCACTGGCCTTCGAAATCGCAACGCGCGCCTGTTTCCGTGAAGCGCTGCAGATGGGCAAGTCCGTCCTGCTCGAGCCGATCATGAAGGTCGAGGTGGTGACGCCGGAAGACTACACCGGCTCCGTCATCGGCGACCTGAACTCCCGGCGCGGCCAGATCCAGGGCCAAGACATGCGCGGCAATGCCAACGTCATCAATGCGATGGTGCCGCTCATGAACATGTTCGGTTACGTGAACAACCTGCGCTCGATGAGCCAGGGTCGCGCGACCTTCACCATGCAGTTCGATCACTACGCCGAAGCGCCGGCGAACGTGTCGGCTGAAGTCCAGAAGAAGTTTGCCTGATTATCGTTGGTTGGCAGCTAACGATTGAACGGAGAGTCAAATGGCCAAAGCAAAATTTGAGCGTAACAAACCGCACTGCAACATCGGCACCATCGGTCACGTCGACCATGGCAAGACCTCGCTGACCGCCGCGATCACCAAGATCCTGGCGGAAACCGGCGGTGCGACGTTCACCGCCTACGACCAGATCGACAAGGCCCCGGAAGAGAAGGCGCGCGGCATCACGATCTCGACCGCTCACGTCGAGTACGAGACCAAGAACCGCCACTACGCCCACGTCGACTGCCCCGGCCACGCCGACTACGTGAAGAACATGATCACCGGCGCCGCCCAGATGGACGGTGCGATCCTCGTCGTGTCGGCTGCCGACGGCCCGATGCCGCAGACCCGCGAGCACATCCTGCTCGCCCGCCAGGTCGGCGTTCCCGCGCTCGTCGTGTTCCTCAACAAGTGCGACATGGTCGACGATCCGGAGCTGCTCGAGCTCGTCGAGCTCGAAGTGCGCGAGCTGCTCTCGAAGTACGACTTCCCCGGCGACAAGATCCCGATCGTCAAGGGTTCGGCGCTGGCCGCTCTGGAAGACAGCGACAAGAAGCTCGGCCATGACGCGGTTCTCGAGCTGATGCGCAATGTCGACGAGTACATTCCGCAGCCGGAGCGTCCGATCGACCAGCCCTTCCTGATGCCGGTCGAAGACGTGTTCTCGATCTCGGGCCGCGGCACCGTGGTGACCGGCCGTGTCGAGCGCGGCATCGTCAAGGTCGGCGACGAAATCGAGATCGTCGGTCTGCGCGACACTCAGAAGACCACCGTCACCGGCGTCGAAATGTTCCGCAAGCTGCTCGATCAGGGCCAGGCAGGCGACAACATCGGTGCGCTGCTCCGCGGTACCAAGCGCGAGGAAGTCGAGCGTGGCCAGGTGCTGTGCAAGCCGGGTTCGGTCAAGCCGCACACCAAGTTCAAGGCCGAAGCGTACATCCTCACCAAGGAAGAGGGCGGCCGTCACACCCCGTTCTTCACCAACTACCGCCCGCAGTTCTACTTCCGCACCACCGACGTGACCGGTGTCGTGCATCTGCCTGAGGGCACCGAGATGGTGATGCCGGGCGACAACATCGCGATGGAAGTGCACCTGATCGTGCCGATCGCGATGGAGGAGAAGCTGCGCTTCGCCATCCGCGAGGGCGGCCGCACCGTCGGCGCCGGCGTCGTCGCCTCGATCCTCGAGTAAGAAGCGAATAGGGAATGGCGAGTGGCGAATAGGAATTTCTATTCGCTACTCGCTACTCGCCACTCACCAAAGAAAGTACGGCAATGAACGGCCAGAATATCCGCATCCGTCTCAAGGCGTTCGACCATCGTATTCTCGATACGTCGACCCGCGAGATCGTGAACACGGCGAAACGCACCGGTGCCCAGGTTCGCGGTCCTATTCCGCTGCCGACCCGCATCGAGAAGTTCACCGTCAACCGTTCGCCGCACGTCGACAAGAAGAGCCGCGAACAGTTCGAGATGCGCACCCACAAGCGCCTTCTCGACATCGTCGATCCGACCCCGCAGACCGTCGATGCTCTCATGAAGCTCGATCTGGCCGCCGGTGTCGACGTCGAGATCAAGCTCTAAGTTTTGGATTGAAGTCCGCGCGAGTGGACGAAAGAGAACAGGAACCACGCCGATGCGCTCCGGAGTGATCGCACAAAAGGTCGGGATGACGCGGGTCTTTACAGAGGCCGGCGAACATATCCCCGTGACCGTGCTGAAGCTCGGCAACTGCCAGGTGCTGGGCCACCGCACCACTGAAACGAACGGTTATGTTGCGCTGCAGCTCGGCTCGGGCTCGCGCAAGACCGTGTACATGCCGAAGGCCGAGCGCGGCCAGTTCGCCGTCGCCAAGGTCGAGCCGAAGCGCAAGGTCGCGGAATTCCGCGTCTCCGAGGATGCGCTGATTCCGGTCGGCGCCGAGATCCAGGCCGATCACTTCGTGGTCGGTCAGTTCGTCGACGTTACCGGCACCTCGATCGGTAAGGGCTTTGCCGGCGGCATGAAGCGCTGGAATTTCGGCGGTCTGCGCGCCACCCACGGCGTGTCGATCTCGCACCGTTCGATCGGTTCGACCGGCGGCCGTCAGGATCCCGGCAAGACCTGGAAGAACAAGAAGATGCCCGGCCATATGGGTGTCGATCGAATCACCACGCTCAACCTTCGCGTCGTCCAGACCGATGTCGAGCGTGGCCTGATCCTGGTCGAAGGCGCCGTTCCCGGCTCCAAGGGCGGCTGGATCAGGGTGCGCGACGCCATCAAGAAGCCGCTGCCGAAGGAAGCTCCGAAGCCCGGCAAGTTCAAGGTTGCGGGCGAGCAGGCTGCCGAGGCGCCGGCCGAGCAGGAGGGTGCGTGAGATGGAACTGAAAGTCACCACCCTTGAGGGCAAGGAAGCCGGCTCGGTCCAGCTTTCCGACGCCATTTTCGGCCTCGAGCCGCGCGCCGACATCATTCAGCGATGCGTGCAGTGGCAGCTCAACAAGCGCCAGGCCGGCACGCACAAGGCCAAGGGTCGCGCCGAGATCTGGCGCACCGGCAAGAAGATGTACAAGCAGAAGGGCACCGGCGGTGCCCGTCACGGCTCGGCGCGCGTGCCGCAGTTCCGTGGCGGCGGCCGCGCCTTCGGTCCGGTGGTTCGCTCGCATGCGACCGACCTGCCGAAGAAGGTGCGTGCGCTCGCGCTCAAGCATGCTTTGTCGGCCAAGGCCAAGGACGGCGGCCTTGTCGTGCTTGACAGCGCCGACATCAAGGAAGCCAAGACCAAGGCGCTGGTCGGTCACTTCTCCGGCCTCGGGCTCACCAATGCGCTGATCATCGACGGCGCCGAGCTCAACAACGGTTTCGCGACCGCGGCCCGCAACATTCCGAATATCGACGTGCTGCCGATCCAGGGTATCAACGTCTACGACATCCTGCGCCGCCAGAAGCTGGTCCTGACCAAGGCGGCCGTCGATGCGCTGGAGGCGCGCTTCAAATGAAGAATATCGATCCGCGCCACTACGACGTCATCGTCGCGCCCGTTGTGACCGAAAAGGCGACGCTCGCCTCCGAGCACAACAAGGTGCTGTTCAAGGTAGCCTCCAAGGCCACCAAGCCGCAGATCAAGGAAGCGGTCGAGAAGCTCTTCGACGTCAAGGTCAAGAGCGTGAACACACTGGTGCGCAAAGGCAAGACCAAGGTGTTCCGCGGCAATTTCGGTTCGCAGTCGGACACCAAGCGCGCGATCGTGACCCTGGAAGAGGGCCACCGCATCGACGTGACTACCGGACTATAAGGGCGTAACGACGATGGCATTGAAAACCTACAATCCAACGACGCCGGGCCAGCGCCAGCTGGTGATGGTCGATCGTTCGGCGCTCTATAAGGGCAAGCCGGTCAAGGCGCTCACCGAGGGCAAGCAATCGAACGGTGGCCGCAACAATACCGGCCGCATCACCGTGCGCTTCCGCGGCGGCGGCCACAAGAAGGCCTATCGCAATGTCGACTTCCGCCGCGACAAGGTGGATGTGCCGGCGATCGTCGAGCGGCTGGAATATGACCCGAACCGCACCGCCTTCATCGCGCTGATCAAGTATCAGGACGGCGAGCAGGCCTACATCCTGGCGCCGCAGCGGCTCGCCGCAGGCGACACGGTGGTGGCCGGCAGCTATGTCGACGTCAAGCCGGGCAACGTGATGCCGCTCGGCAACATGCCGGTCGGCACGATCGTCCACAACATCGAGCTGAAGATCGGCAAGGGTGGTCAGCTTGCGCGCTCCGCCGGCACCTATGCCCAGATCGTCGGCCGCGACCAGGACTACGTCATCATCCGCCTGAACTCGGGCGAGCAGCGCCTGGTGCACGGCCGTTGCCGCGGCGCGATCGGCGCGGTGTCGAATCCCGATCACATGAACATCTCGATCGGCAAGGCCGGCCGCACCCGCTGGCTCGGCTGGCGCCCGCACAACCGCGGTGTCGTCATGAACCCGATCGACCACCCGCATGGCGGCGGTGAAGGCCGCACCTCGGGCGGCCGCCACCCGGTGACACCGTGGGGCAAGCCGACCAAGGGCAAGAAGACGCGCTCGAACAAGTCGACCAACAAATTCATTCTCCTAAGCCGCCACAAGCGGAAGAAGTAAGGAACGCCGGACATGGTTCGTTCAGTCTGGAAAGGCCCGTTCGTCGAGGCATCGCTGCTCAAGAAGGCAGATGCCGCGCGCGCGTCCGGCCGTCACGACGTTATCAAGATCTGGAGTCGCCGCTCGACCATCCTGCCGCAGTTCGTGGGCCTGACCTTCGGCGTCTACAACGGTCAGAAGCACGTGCCGGTTTCGGTGAACGAGGAAATGGTGGGTCACAAGTTCGGCGAGTTCTCGCCGACACGTACCTTCCACGGCCACTCTGGCGACAAGAAAGCCAAGAGGGCTTGAGGATTAAGCGATGAGCAAACCAAAGCGCGAACGTGTCCTCGCGGACAATGAGGCCAAGGCCGTCGCCCGGATGCTGCGCGTCAGCCCGCAGAAGCTGAACCTTGTCGCGCAGATGATCCGTGGCCGCAAGGCTTCGGCTGCACTCGCCGACCTGCAGTTCTCGCGCAAGCGGATCGCGGTCGACGTCAAGAAGTGCCTGGAATCGGCGATTGCCAATGCTGAGAACAACCACGACCTCGAGGTCGACGATCTCGTCGTCGCCGAGGCTCATGTCGGCAATGGCCTCGTCATGAAGCGTTTTGCCCCGCGCGGCCGTGGCCGTTCGGGCCGTGTCTACAAACCGTTCTCGCATCTCACGATCGTGGTTCGTGAGGTCGAGGCCGAGGCGAGCGCTTAAAGAAGAAGCGCAGGAGAATAAGATGGGTCAAAAGATCAATCCGATCGGGCTGCGTCTCGGCATCAACCGGACCTGGGATTCGCGTTGGTTTGCCGGCAAGGCTGAATACGGCAAGCTGCTGCATGAGGACGTCAAGATCCGCGAGATCCTGCACAAGGAGCTCAAGCAGGCCGCAGTGGCGCGCATCGTGATCGAGCGCCCGCACAAGAAGTGCCGGGTGACGATCCACTCGGCGCGTCCGGGCGTCGTGATCGGCAAGAAGGGCGCCGACATCGACAAGCTGCGCAAGAAGGTTGCCGACATCACGGCTTCCGACGTCGTCATCAACATCGTCGAAATCCGCAAGCCGGAGCTCGATGCGACGCTGGTCGCTGAATCGATCGCGCAGCAGCTCGAGCGCCGCGTTGCGTTCCGCCGCGCCATGAAGCGGGCGGTGCAGTCGGCGATGCGTCTTGGCGCCGAGGGCATCCGTATCAACTGCTCGGGTCGGTTGGGCGGCGCTGAAATCGCGCGCATGGAATGGTACCGCGAGGGCCGGGTGCCGCTGCACACGCTGCGCGCCGACGTCGACTACGGCGTTGCCACCGCGTTCACCACCTTCGGCACCTGCGGCGTCAAGGTCTGGATCTTCAAGGGCGAAATCCTCGAGCACGATCCGATGGCCCAGGACAAGCGGATGGCCGAGGGCGAGAGCCCGCGGTCCCGTCGCGACGCCGCCTAACGGCAAATGAGAGTTTGAGGGCTTAACGCCATGATGCAACCAAAGAAAACGAAGTTCCGGAAGGCGCATAAGGGCCGCATCCACGGCGTTGCGACTTCGGGCGCGACGTTGTCCTTCGGCCAGTTCGGCCTGAAGGCGCTCGAGCCGGAACGCGTCACCGCGCGCCAGATCGAGGCCGCTCGCCGCGCGCTGACCCGCCACATGAAGCGCGCCGGCCGCGTCTGGATCCGCGTGTTCCCTGATTTGCCGGTGTCGAAGAAGCCCGCCGAAGTGCGCATGGGCTCCGGCAAGGGCGCGCCGGAATTGTGGGTGGCCCGCGTCAAGCCCGGTCGTGTGCTGTTCGAGATCGACGGCGTCACCAACCAGGTCGCGCGCGAGGCGCTGACCTTGGCCGCCGCCAAGCTGCCGATCAAGACGCGCTTCGTCGCGCGCATCGCGGAGTAACCGAGATGGCCCAGATGAAAGTCGAGGATATCCGCGCGATGAGCGCCGACCAGATGGAGGACGCGATCCTCAATCTGAAGAAGGAGCGGTTCAACCTGCGCTTCCAGCGCGCCACCGGTCAGCTCGAGAACACCTCGCGGCTGAAGGAAGCGCGCCGCGACATCGCCCGTATCAAGACCATCGCCGCGCAGCAGCGCGCGAAGAAGAAGTAAGAGGCCGGACATGCCGAAACGTACGCTACAGGGCGTGGTCGTCAGCGACAAGCAAGCCAAGACGGTGGTGGTGCGCGTCGATCGCCGCTTCACCCATCCGATCTACAAGAAGACGATCCGCCGTTCGAAGAACTATCACGCGCACGACGAGAGCGACCAGTTCAAGCCGGGCGACACGGTGTGGATCGAGGAATCGAAGCCGATCTCGAAGTTGAAGCGCTGGATCGTGATCCGGGGCGAGCAGAAGCAAACGGCCTGACGCGCATTCGGCTTCGAAGCCGGAGAATGTCAGGAAAATTTTGAGCGCAAGTGAAGCGCAGAAAGAGGACGAGGTGCATCAATGATTCAGATGCAGACCAACCTCGACGTGGCCGATAATTCAGGCGCACGCCGTGTCATGTGCATCAAGGTGCTTGGAGGCTCCAAGCGCCGCTATGCCACCGTGGGCGACATTATCGTTGTGTCGATCAAGGAAGCCATTCCGCGTGGCAAGGTGAAGAAGGGCGACGTCATGAAGGCGGTCGTGGTGCGGGTCCGCAAGGACATTCGCCGCCCCGACGGCTCGGTCATCCGCTTCGACCGCAATGCCGCCGTGCTGGTCAACAACCAGTCCGAGCCGGTCGGCACCCGTATCTTCGGGCCGGTGCCGCGCGAGCTGCGCGCCAAGAACCACATGAAGATCATCTCGCTTGCGCCGGAGGTGCTGTGATGGCTGCCAAGATCCGCAAGGGTGACAGGGTCATCGTGCTGACCGGCCGCGACAAGGGCCGCACCGGCGAAGTGTTCGAAGTGCGTCCGGCCGAAAACACCGCGCTGGTGCGCGGCGTCAACATGGTGAAGCGTCACCAGAAGCAGACCCAGAACCAGGAGGGCGGCATCATCTCCAAGGAGGCGCCGGTCCACCTCTCCAACGTCGCGTATGTCGGCAAGGACGGAAAGCCGACCCGCATCGGGTTCAAGATTCAGGCTGATGGCAAGAAGGTTCGCATTGCCAAGAGCTCGGGAGCAGAGATCGATGGCTGAGACCGCTTATGTGCCGCGCTTGCGCACGGAATATGACAGGAAGATTCGCGGCCTGCTGACCGAGAAGTTCGGTTACGAGAACGCGATGCAGGTGCCACGGCTGGACAAGGTCGTGCTCAACATGGGCGTCGGCGATTCCGTCAACGACCGCAAGAAGGCCGAGACCGCTGCCGCCGAGCTGACGCAGATCGCCGGCCAGAAGGCGATCGTGACCTATTCGCGGGTTGCGATTGCGACCTTCAAGCTGCGCGAGAACCAGCCGATCGGCTGCAAGGTCACGCTCCGCAAGGCGCGCATGTACGAGTTCATCGATCGCCTGGTCACCGTCGCGCTGCCGCGCGTGCGCGATTTCCGCGGGCTGAACCCGAAGAGCTTCGATGGCCGCGGCAACTATTCGCTCGGCATCAAGGAGCACATCATTTTCCCCGAGATCGACTTCGACAAGGTCTCGGAAGCGCGGGGCATGGACATCACCGTGTGTACCACGGCCAAGACCGACGACGAGGCTCGCGCCTTGTTGACCGCTTTCAATTTCCCGTTCCGGCAGTGAGACGCTGACGAACAGCCTCTCAAACGCGGAAACGTAAGGAGCCACGCATGGCAAAGAAGAGTGCAGTCGAGAAGAACAACCGGCGCAAGCGGATGGCCAAGAACGCCGCCGCGAGCCGCGCCCGGTTGAAGGCGATCATCGCCGACAAGACCAAGCCGATGGAAGAGCGTTTCGCGGCGACCTTGAAGCTTGCGGAAATGCCGCGCAACTCGTCGGCGACCCGGATCCGGAATCGTTGCGAGCTGACGGGCCGCCCGCGCTCGAACTATCGCAAGAACAAGTTGTCCCGCATCGCGCTGCGCGAGCTCGGCTCCAAGGGCCTGATCCCGGGCCTCGTGAAGTCGAGCTGGTAAGGAGGGTCGGAAGATGTCAACGCACGATCCGATCTCTGATCTCATCACCCGCATCCGCAACGCGCAGATGCGCTCGAAGTCGAAGGTCTCGAGCCCGGGCTCGAAGATGCGCCAGAACGTGCTCGAGGTGCTGAAGGCGGAAGGCTATATCCGCGGTTACGCCAGCGTCGAGCATTCGTCCGGCCGCAGCGAGCTCGAGATCGAGTTGAAATATTTCGACGGCGAGCCGGTCATCCGCGAGATCGAGCGCGTGTCGAAGCCGGGCCGCCGGGTCTACACGTCGGTGAAGAACCTGCCGCGCGTGAACAACGGTCTCGGCATCTCCGTTTTGTCGACGCCGAAGGGAATCATGGCTGACCACGAAGCGCGCGACGCGAACGTGGGCGGCGAAGTTCTCTTCACGGTGTTCTGAGGAAGGATTGAGCCATGTCACGTATTGGCAAGAGGCCTGTGGCGATCCCGTCGGGTGTGACGGCGACTGTCGACGGGCAGACGGTGAAGGTGAAGGGGCCGAAGGGCCAGCTTCAGTTCGTCGTGCATAACGACGTCGAGGTGAAGTTCGAGAACGGCCAGGTCAAGGTCGCTCCGCGGGTGGACACCAACCGCGCGCAGGCGATGTACGGCACCGCGCGTGCTCAGGTCGCCAACCTGGTCGAAGGCGTCACCAAGGGTTTTGAGAAGAAGCTCGAGATCACGGGCGTCGGCTACCGCGCCGCGATGCAGGGCAAGAACCTGCAGCTCGCGCTCGGCTACAGCCACGACGTCATCTACCCGATCCCGGAGGGCATCTCGATCGCGGTGCCGAAGCCGACCGAAATCACGGTCTCGGGCATCGATTCGCAGCGCGTGGGGCAGGTTGCGGCCGAGATCCGCGCCTATCGTCCGCCGGAGCCCTACAAGGGCAAGGGCGTGAAGTACGCCAACGAATTCATCTTCCGCAAGGAAGGCAAGAAGAAGTAACGGAGCCGGTCATGTCACTGAAGGTTACCAATGCCCGGCGCAAGCAACGCGTACGCTTGGCGCTGCGCCGTTCCGGGGGCGGGCGTCCGCGTCTGTCGGTGTTCCGCTCGTCCAAGCACATCTACGCCCAGGTGATCGACGATCAGAAGGGCGAGACGCTGGCGTCGGCCTCGTCGCTCGAGAAGTCGATGCGCGATGGCAGCAACACGGGTGCGAATATCGATGCAGCCAAGGCCGTCGGCAAGCTGCTCGCCGAGCGCGCCACGCAGAAGGGCGTCAAGGAAGTCGTGTTCGACCGCGGCGCCTATCTCTATCACGGGCGCGTCAAGGCGCTTGCCGATGCGGCCCGCGAAGGCGGACTGAGCTTCTGAGCAAGTTTCGAGCGGATATTAGGACTGAGGCATAAGCCTTTCTAGAGATTGGAAAACACCATGGCAGAACGCGAACGCGGCGGACGCGAACGGAGCAGGGAGCGCGAGGAGCGCGACAGCGAGTTCGTCGACAAGCTCGTGCACATCAATCGCGTGGCAAAGGTCGTGAAGGGCGGCAAGCGCTTCGGCTTTGCGGCGCTGGTCGTGATCGGCGACCAGAAGGGCCGGGTCGGTTTCGGCCACGGTAAGGCGCGCGAAGTGCCGGAAGCGATCCGCAAGGCAACCGAGTCCGCCAAGCGCAACCTGACCCGCGTGGCGCTGCGCGAAGGCCGCACGCTGCATCACGACATCGCCGGCCGTCACGGCGCCGGCCGCGTCTACCTGCGTGCCGCGCCGGCCGGTACCGGCATCATCGCTGGCGGCCCGATGCGTGCGGTGTTCGAGACGCTCGGCATTCAGGACGTGGTTGCGAAGTCGATCGGCTCGTCGAATCCCTACAACATGGTTCGCGCCACCTTCGACGCGCTCAAGAACCAGGATTCGCCGCGATCGGTCGCTGCGCGCCGCAACATCAAGGTATCCACCCTGCAGGCCCGCCGCGTCGGTGGCGATGCAGAAGTGGTGGCTGAATAACTCGCGCTAAGCCAGCGCGCTATCTGGAGTTTCAAGAGATGGCCCAGGCCGCAAAGACGATCAAGGTCGAGCAGATCGGCAGCCCGATTCGCCGCCATCATTCGCAGCGTTCGACGCTGATCGGCCTCAAGCTCAACAAGATCGGCCGGGTTGCCGAGCATCAGGACACTCCTGAGGTTCGCGGCATGATCAGCAAGGTTCAACACCTCGTCCGCGTCGTCGGCGAGGGTTAAGACAGACAAGGAGAAGGGCGATGAAGCTCAGCGAGATCGCCGACAATCCCGGTTCGCGCAAGAAGCGCATGCGCATCGGCCGCGGTATCGGTTCGGGCAAGGGCAAGACCGGCGGCCGTGGCGGCAAGGGCCAGACCGCGCGTACCGGCGTGCGCATCAAGGGCTTTGAAGGCGGCCAGATGCCGCTGCATCGCCGCCTGCCCAAGCGCGGGTTCAACAACATCTTCAGGCTCGATTTCGCGGAAGTTAATCTCGACCGATTGCAGCAGGCGGTCGACGCCAAGCAGCTCGACGCCGGAGCGGTCGTGAACGCGGAAGCGCTGGTGAAGTCGGGCGTGCTGCGCCGCGCCAAGGACGGCGTGCGGCTGCTCGGCCGCGGCGAGCTCACGGCCAAGCTCAACATCGAGGTGCATGGCGCCTCCAAGTCCGCGGTCGCCGCGGTGGAGAAGGCCGGCGGCACGGTGAAGATCCTGGCGCCCGCCAAGAAGGACGAAGGCGAGGCGGCGTAACATCTGCGTCATTGCCTGGCTCGCGCAGGCAGGGACGGCAGAGAACGTTGGACTTATCGAAGCCGAGCACCAAATAATGTCCGGTGTCCGCCGATGATCCCGTGGGGGACGTCGGCGGGGGCTCCGGGAGAAAGCCGAAACATGGTCTCAGCAGCGGAACAACTCGCGTCCAACCTCAATTTCGCAGCGCTCGGCAAGGCCGAAGAGCTGAAGAAGCGCATCTGGTTCACGCTGGGTGCGCTGCTTGTTTATCGGCTCGGCACTTACATCCCGCTACCCGGCATCGACCCCAACGTGTGGGAGCAGGTGTTCCGCTCCCAGGCCGGCGGCATCCTCGGCATGTTCAATATGTTCGCCGGCGGCGGCATCCACCGCATGGCGATCTTCGCGCTGAACATCATGCCGTACATCTCGGCATCGATCATCATCCAGCTCCTGACCACCGTCTCGCCGCAACTCGAGGCGCTGAAGAAGGAAGGCGAGGCCGGACGCAAGACGCTGAACCAGTACACCCGCTACCTCACCGTGATCCTGGCCCTGTTCCAGTCTTACGGCATCGCGGTGGGCCTCGAGGGCGCCGGCAACGTCGTCACCGACCCCGGCATGTTCTTCCGTCTTTCGACAGCGATCACGCTGACTGGCGGCACCATGTTCCTGATGTGGCTGGGTGAGCAGATCACCTCGCGCGGCATCGGCAACGGCATTTCGCTGATCATTCTGTCCGGCATCGTCGCGGAACTGCCGGCGGCGCTGGCCAACATGCTCGAACTCGGCCGCCAGGGCGCGATGTCGACCGGCCTGATTTTGGTCGTGATCGTGATGGCGGTCGCCGTGATCGCCTTCATTGTCTTCATGGAGCGCGCGCAACGCCGGCTCCTGATCCAGTATCCGAAGCGCCAGGTCGGCAACAAGATGTTCGAGGGCCAGTCCTCGCATCTGCCGCTCAAGCTCAACACCTCCGGCGTGATCCCGCCGATCTTCGCGTCCTCGCTGCTGCTGCTGCCGACCACGGTCGCGAACTTCAATGCCGGCAAGGGCCCGGAATGGATGCAGTGGATCACCACCCAGCTCAGCCACGGCCGGCCGCTGTTCCTGATTCTCTACCTCGCCCTGATCGTGTTCTTCGCCTTCTTCTACACGGCGATCGTGTTCAACCCGACCGAGACCGCCGACAACCTGAAGAAGCATGGTGGCTTCATCCCGGGCATTCGGCCTGGCGAGCGCACGGCGGAGTACATCGACTATGTGCTGTCGCGCGTCACAGTGGTTGGCGCGATCTATATTGCGATCGTATGTCTCATCCCGGAGATTCTGATTTCCTACGCCTCCGTGCCGTTCTACTTTGGCGGTACCTCGCTTCTGATCGTGGTCAGCGTGACCATGGATACGGTGGCACAGGTTCAGGGCTATCTGCTTGCCCATCAGTATGAAGGGCTGATCAGAAAGTCCAAGCTCAGGGGCCGTCGCCGCTGATAGAGCGGAATGCGGGCGGCGTAAAAGTCAAAACCAAGGGTGTGCGGATCGCGCTCACCAAGCCGGGGGGCGAAAAATCATGAGATTGATCCTTTTGGGGCCGCCGGGCTCGGGCAAGGGGACCCAGGCCCAGCGGCTGGTTCAGAAACACGGTATTGTCCAGCTCTCGACTGGCGAGATGCTGCGCGCCGCGGTTGCCGCCGACACGCCGATCGGGCTGCAGGCCAAGGACATCATGGCCGCGGGCGGGCTGGTGCCCGACGAGATCGTGATCGGCATCATCTCCGATCGGATCGATCAGCCCGACGCCAAGAACGGCTTCATCCTCGACGGCTTTCCGCGCACGGTTCCGCAGGCCGAGGCGCTGGATGACCTCTTGAAGAAGAAGCGCCTCAAGCTCGACGCCGTGGTCGAGCTTCGCGTCAATGAGAACGCGCTGCTCGAGCGGGTGGAGAAGCGCGCCACCGAGACGCGGGCGCGCGGCGAGGAAGTCCGCGCCGACGATACGCCGGAAGTGCTGACCAAGCGGCTGGCAAGCTACCGCGCCCAGACTGAACCCCTGATTCACTACTATTCCGAGCGCCGCAAGCTGCTGACTGTAGATGGCATGATGACCATCGAGCACGTTACGGGTGAAATCAACCGGATCCTGGAGGCGCTCGGCGCCACGGAACCCAAGGCGGCACGGCGAGCCTCTCCAGCCAAGCGCTCCGCCTCTGGAGCCGCCCGAAAGGGAGCCAAGGCGCCCG
>NZ_PSRR01000013.1 GCF_004296405.1 Bradyrhizobium sp. Leo170 | reverse complement strand
CGCGGGCGGCGGTGCCGGTGCAACCGGTGCGCAGGCGGGTGGGCCATCGGTGCGGGGCAGGCAGGCCAGCGGTGCGGCAATTGCTGTCGAGCGGGTGCCGCCGATCAGGCCGGAGCGGCGGGCGAGTCCCGCCAGCAGCGAATTCGTGGTCGCAACGCCGCCGGTCTGGGAGGTGTTGCCGGCCGGATCGAATTGAATGTCTGGCCGCAGCACGTCGAGAAATATTTCCGAAGGATTGTTGGTCGGATCGAACCCGTTCTTGACGTAGATCGGATCGAAGGTGACCTCGATCGCCGTGTTGGGCGCGCCGGTGAGACGGTCGACCTTGTCGACGGTGATCCGTCCCTTGGTCATGATCGGGTAGAACGGCGGCTGGTCGCGTCCTTCCATGAACGCGTCCATCGTGAAATCGTCGCCTGCAACACCGATGGTGCCGGCCGGCGACTTGAAGGCATTGGTAAAGGCCGAACCGATCAGGTCGACATGCGTGTCGTCGACCTTCTTCACCTTGAACACACCGTTGGCCTCGACGGTTCCGTTGACGCCGGAAACGACGAACTTGGCCTCCTTGATACTAAGGTCGGTCACACCCGATGTGAGGCTGCTGACAGTCAGCCGGATAGAGCCGTCCGGGGCCTTCACGGCGTCCGTGACGGCGATGCCCGGCAGGCTCAAATTCAGGCGGCCGCGCGCGCCGAGCACCCATGTGGCGGTCTTGAACGAGCACTCGGCCCTGTTGACTTCGTCTGCGTAGCGTCGCGGCGTCTCGAACAGCTTGGCCACGCGCAGGAAGCATTCCGAATTCTTGTCGGCATCGGCCTTCAGCAGCAAATCTTGCTGCGGGAGCGCATTGTAGTACTCGGTCACGATTTGCATCGACGGCGCGTCATGCACGACCGCATTGTCGATAAACAACAGCGGGGAACGCACCACGGCGCCGTCATCGATGGTATACTCGAACAATGCGTCGAGCCGGTTGGTGGGCTTGGTGGCGGCCAGTTGCGGCCAGAACACCGTGCCGCCGGCGTCGAGCGGCCGGCAGTCGTCCGTCGGGAGGCGGCCGTTGCGGAGTGCCGCGATCGGTTCCGGGTCCGCCAGGTCCGGCGTTCGAATGGTCTTGATCGTGACCTTCTTGGCCGGAAAATCCCGGGACGCATAAGGCTGCGCGTAGGCGGGAAACGTCTTCTCAGGTTTTCGGACGACGATGTAGCGACGCTGGATGAGATAGGCGACCGGCGCGCCGTCGGGGTCTCGTTTCTCAGGCCAGAATTCGCGCTTGCTGACTTTCAGAAGTGCGGCCCGATGACCTATCGGGAAGAGGAAGCCCTTGTATGTGACTTCAACAAAGGTATCGCGGCCATCCTGCGTCTGGTGGATGTATTTTTCGATTGTGTATGCGCGTTCGAAGAACCGCTTGTACTTGGTGGGGTTGCTGCTGGGATAAGGTGCCGGCGGCTCGCCGATCCAGCGCGCGTCCATCGTGGCGGCGCGGCCAAGCTGGAGGCTGAACGAATCGTCGAAGGGACGCGCCAGCATGAAGCCTTCCTGGCGGGCCGAAATCGGCGGCGTATCCAGAGAACTTTTTTCTTCCGGATCGAGCGCGCAATAGTTTTCCTTCGGCAGGAACACCATTCCGTTCGGATCGTCCGATCCGGAGATCGTTATTCGCCGCATGGCGGCGACGCCGTAGACCGACATCATCTGCGCCAGCTGGCGCCGATCGTCCTGGTTCAGCGAAGCCGCGAATTTCGTCTGCGGGAGCGACTTGAACAGCGCCGGGGGCGGATCAAGCTGATCCCCGCCGGCGTTGAGGAACGACAGGTCCATGTCGCGCGACCACAACACGCGAACGGCGGTCGACTTCGGATTAGCGAGTTCCGCCGCCCAAATCACGGGAACTGCCGGCGTGGGCAGGTGGCGCGGTGTCGTCCACTTTGCCTTGGCGTCCGGCGAAATTATCATCCGGTATACCGGCTCGATCGCTGTTTCCTCCGGGCCGGGCGGCTCGGTATTGGCGATGATCATTTCCTTGGCGTCGGTGCGGGTCGTCAGACGGTTGATGCCGACCAGATCGAGCTGGTCCGTCAGCGTGGCGTCCCGCGGCAGCGCCCGCTTGTTGACGACGGTCGCAAGTTCGGACCAGTCGGTCAGATAGCTCACGCTGAGCCGATCGCCCGTGGCCGAGGGCGGAGTGTCGTCGGAAAACACGATCCGCGACGGTTCGGACAGACGTGTCTGCGCCAGACCGGGTGGCTCGATGTCCTTCAGATTTATGCGGCCCGCTTCTCCCGGAAACTTGGCCTGACAGATGTTGTCGGGCGTATTCGCGGGTTGTGTCGCCGCACATCCCGATCCGCCATCCTCCGCGAACGCCTGCTCCAGCAAATATTGCGGATGGAATTTGACGATCAACAGCGGCCGGTCGGGATCGACGGGAAGCGGCGACTTTGCCTTCGCGCCGCGATTGCCGGCAGTTGCAGTCGCAGCGCGGCGGAGCAGAAGCGAGACGCCATCCTCGACGCCCAATTCATATCGCCTGAATCCGAACGACAGGTCGAGCAGATCCGTGCTGCGCTTGACGCGGAGATCGGCGTTGTCCAGCACCGTCTTGAACTGGGCGCGCCCGTCGGCAATCTGGTATAGCGCATTCCTTGGCACGCTGTCGGGCGTGGCATTGTCCCGCTCGGGTTTGCCCAGAACGATCCGGACAATGCTGCGACGGAAATCGAGGTCCGCCGTGGACGCGCCGAGGATCGGGATGTGCGCGGTCAGCAGATGACTGTTGAAGGCGATCCTCTCGCTCGCGTTCGATCCGATGTCGAGCTCGATATCTTGCCGCGTCGCGCTATAGCCGTCGCCCTGGACGACGATGGAAACGCGATCGCCTTCGATGGCGTGGGCAAAGCGTGCGACCCAGCCTCCCAACTTGGCGTTATGGTCGAGGCCATTGGCGCGCGCAACGATCCGCCAGCGCTCCAGTTGCAGACGCGTTCCGATCGGTCCCGTGCCGGGTCCCGACAGGACTAATGCGCCATCGCCGTTCAAGCGCATCGGCCAGGGCCGGGCGCGTGCCCGAGAGGTGAAAATCCACCAGCACTGCTTCACAATGGTCGTAGTCGATGTGCGCGTTGAGCGTGCGGCCGATCGTGCCCAGATCGGCCTTGCCGTTACGAAAGCGCGCATCCTCGAATGCCAGGCGGGTAAACGGACCTATCGCGTGATCCGGCAGCGGGACGGGGGGGCGGTCGTCCACGAGAAGCCTGATGCCGGTAGCGCCAAAGCGAAACCGCTTCGACATGAAACGAAGCGCGCCGCGATCCGGCTCGATGGCGATCCGGCTTGCGAAATTCGCGGCGATCTCGAACTGCGCCGGGCGGCCTTCCGGATCAATCTTGTTGTCGCGGTTGTTGATGTTGCCCACAATGATGGCCGAGCCGCGATACGCACTGCGGTAGTTGGTCCGTGTGTTCGGATCCGGATCGATCCAGCCCGCGAATGGAATCTCGATCTGTTTCCAGTTTGCCTCGAAAAAACCGATCCTCAGATACCACTGGTCCGATCGCGGATAAAGTTGCGCCTTGAAATCGGCGCGCAGCGAAAAGCCGGGGAAGACGGCGTTCTTGAGTTCGATCTCATGCGCGATCAGTGTCGGGACGTCCGCGCTCGTGGGAATACCCGAGCGGTAGCGTCCAGTCGCATCGACCCAGCGATACTCCGCCGTGGCCGCCGGCCCGAACTTGTCGGGATCGATCAGCCAGACATTGCCTTGCACGCTCAGGCGAAAACCCCGCCCGACCTGCTCGATGGCGAGATCGTCGGCTCGCGCCGGTGTGACCGAGGCGAGATAGACCGCACCCGAGCCGATCAGGAAATTTCGCCGATTGAGCGAGGGCGACGTGAACTCTGTCGCACTTCCGCCACTCGTTTCGTCGAGCAACAAGTTCTTCAGAACGTATCGATGCACGTGGTCCGCCCCCCCAGAACCCCGCCAGTAAAATGGCAAACCCCGCAGCCGTCGCGCAGGACTGCGTTGCATACCCAGTTGTCCACAACTTATTGCGCTATCTGAGGTTCGCCCTCTCGAATTCGAAATATTCAGTGGGCATCATAAAAGCCGGTCGCGCATTTATTGGGCTGCGACAAAATCGCTCGCCGCCCTGGGGGAGTCGTGTGGCGCTATATTTGACCCGCCGCCAGAAACTGTCGGCCTTCCTTGGCGCGCTAGGCATGGCCGTGCTGGGACGATCAGCCGTCGCGCACGCCGATCAAGCTGCGGTCAACCTGCTGATCGGGCAATTTGCCGATGGCAAAACACCGGTTGTCGGCCGGGTGAAACTGGGGCTGCCGCCCGCGACCGAAGAGGGCAGCGCGGTCGAGGTGAGCGTCTCGGTCGACGTTCCGCCGGGCGCCTACGTAACGGACGTGCTCGTGGTAGCTGACGGCAACGAGAAGCCGGCGATCGTCACCTTCCACTTTTTTCCGATGAGCGTGGTCGAGGCGACGACTAGGATCAGGCTGGCCGCGGGCGAGCAGCACGTGACGGCTGTCGCGCGGCTGAACGACCGCTCGTGCTATGCGGCCACCGAGAAGGTGACGGTGGCCAAGACGGGGTGCGTGTGAGGCATGACACCCAAGCCGCGCATCAGGATAGACAAGAGGACGGTGCCGCAAGGCGATGTCGTCGAGGTGCGGGCGCTGGTTTCGAATCTGATGGAGGCCGGCTCGCGCTCCATCCTGAAGAAGTTCAGCTGCGAGGCCGGTGGCGCGGAGATTTTCTCAGCCGACCTGACAGCGGCGATTTCCGCCAACCCGTACATGCGGTTCAAGTTCAAGCCGCAGGCCACCGGAACCTTGCGCCTTCGTTTCATCTGGACCGATGAGGGAGGAACCAAGATCGTTGCCGAGGAGCAAATCATAGTGACGTAGCGAATGGTCGAGGAGATCTCTTTGCCCTTTTCCGATGTCGGCGAATCATACTGGGAAATGTTCAAGTTCTCGCCGCTGCATTACAGGTGAGATCGTTTACGGATCCGGTGACGAACACACGCTGATCTACGGCGGCAATTTCTGACGCCTGCAGGAGGAGATACTGCATGTTGAAGCGAGTGATTTTGATGGCGATCGTGCTTGTCAGCTGGGGCACGGCAAGCGCACAAGCTGACTTCAAACTAAAGGAAATCGAGCCATCTGCATCGCTCGCGCCGTTCATCGTCGGCGGCGCGCCGGCCGATCCCAATCTTTGGTCCGCGACGCTGATCTTCGATGCACCGAAACGTTGCACGGCCACCGTTGTTGGACCCAAGGCGATCATGACAGCCGCGCATTGTCTTGACGGAACCACAAACGGAGAGGTTCTGATCAACAATCAGACATTGGCTCTGAAATGCCAATCGAATCCGAAGTATCCGGCCGACACGACGGCCGACATTGCAATGTGCGGGTCGTCTGGCGCGATCACCGCGCCCAATCTCAAATACGAGGTCTTGAACACCAATCCTGCGACGGTGAAGGTGGGCACCAGCGTCGTTCTTCTGGGCTACGGTTGTTTGATCGAGGGCGGACCGGTCAGCGATACGTTGTACGTCGGAAGCGCGACGGTAAAGGGATTGCCGGTGGCCGACAACCGCTACGAGGTGCAGGGCGGCGCGAAACTATGCGGTGGCGACAGTGGCGGGGCGGGGTATGTCATGGTGGATCCGTCAACGCGGTCGTGTTCGGAGTGAATGAGTCCAAGGGTGCCGGCGACGAAAATTTCGCGCCTCAGCAGTGTGATGACGGCCGACGATGCCAGTTTCATCAAGACTTGGAGCGCAAC
This sequence comes from Bradyrhizobium sp. Leo170, assembly GCF_004296405.1. Taxonomy (GTDB): domain Bacteria; phylum Pseudomonadota; class Alphaproteobacteria; order Rhizobiales; family Xanthobacteraceae; genus Bradyrhizobium. The sequence goes on along the minus strand of NZ_PSRR01000013.1, from coordinate 52,568 downwards.
GACCGGCAACAAGATCTGCGGACTGGATGCCGGCGTGGCGAATTGTCGGCACTAGCGGCGCCGGCCAATCGAGACAAGATCGCAGGAAGGACAGAGGATGAGTTCAACGCAGGATTGGCAATACAGCAAGGTTCTCGCCCAGTTTGGCGAGAATGGGTGCAGCACTTCGGGTTGCACCTATAACCATCCCGAAGGCTGCAAGACGGTTCTGGTGCATTGCTGTGCACTAAACCTCTCCGACGCGATCATAAAGGCCGGCTATAACCTTCCCGCTGCCGACAATGTGAACTACTGCGATCACAAGCGCGTCCGCAATGCGGACGGGATGGCGCGCGTCACCAGGGCGCAGAACGGCGGGAAGATCGACGCTTCGACATGGGCAAACCGGCCTTCCTGGAAAGGGATCGTCTTTTTTGAAGGCGGCTTGGCGCTCACGTCGATCTATGAAAAGGCGGCGCGGGCCGAAGGCGCACCTAGCGACTTTGCAAAGGTTTTTACGGTCACCGGTCACATCGATCTGTGGGACGGGACCAAGGGAGTGCATGCAACATACGCCGATGCAACCACGATCTGGTTCTGGCAGCTTGGCTAGTCCTAAGCGAGCGAGCCCGTTTGGTGCAAGATGAGAGACGTCGGCGGCAGGGCACGACACCGTCAACGATGCAGCTCTGCTAGGAGTCGGCGCAGAAGGCGAATCGCGCTCCGTTACCGTGCGTGCGTTACATCTGTTTCACAGGGATGCAACGCAAGGCGGACTCGTGAACAAACTTCGCTGCAAGATTTATCCTCGGACCATACGTCTCGCTTCCAGCGCTAGTAGGATTGCATTTTTCCTGCTTAGTAGCATCAAACGGAGGGTGTCATGCTCGTACGATCTTTTGCAAACTATGCCTTCGGAGCCGTTTGTCTTTTCTTTTCTGTTCTACCGGCGTCGGCCGCGGACGTAACACTTCGCTTAACGGGTACAAGCGGTGAAACGGCTTCCGTGGTTCTGAACACAGATGCTGGAACGTGGGCGGGTACAAACGGTGGAAACGGGGACCTACTTAAGGCCAGAAGCGGACGATACAAGGCAGGAACTAATGTAGTCCCTGGCTTCGCCGTCAAAGGAACGGGCTTACTTGTTGGCACGACAGGAAATGAAGTCGAAGCATTCTTTTATAATTTGATTCCTGGCGAGTCGGGCGCGGGTGCCACAGGAGACGCTCACTTTGTTGGCACGGTCAAAACAGGTAAGTGGACAGTTAGATAAATTACCAATTTTGGCCATACTGAACGTCAGCCAGCCAAGCCGTTACTGAGACGTTACACTGCTCCTCACTGAATTGGTTAAGCCGGGTACGACCCGGGCGGCAGTCGGCTGATGCAGCCGTTTAGCTGCGGCCAAGACTGGAGAGTCTATGTACGACGGGCTTTCGGAATGCTATCGTTCACTATGGGACGCTCGATGTTGGGACGAATTTGCTCTCAAAGCCGTTCAACATGGACCAGCTCGCCGTAGTCGGGCAGGTTACCGCTGGCTCACTCAATGTAACTTTCTTTCACTTAATCCGAATATCGTGGGTCGATAAATAATCGAAATACGTCTTCGAACCCGAGTGTGGTTCGCTCGCATCCATCGTCCGTTTGAGCTTAGCTTCTCGATGCCGACGTAACCTGAAAATGACAGGTTGCGGATCGCGCCAAATAGTAGTTCGGCGTGCCAGATCGTGCGATAGCGGAGAGAGTGAGAGTCAAATCCACGATTTTCAATCATTCCACTTCGAAGAAGACTGAAAGCTGCTGAGTGGGCGCTCGCCTGCCTCCTCCAAAGTTTTCGAGTCTGAGCCGGGGTTCGATTCCAGTCGGCCGATTGTGGAGCAAGAACCGCATGGACCGTGTCTGCTGCCGAGGCGCCTGCTGTTTTATTTTTGCGAGCTGATACCGCGCGTCATCTTGCTGGTATTTCTGCTGGTATCGGCAGCGATTGACGGATAAAATGACCTTAAATTCAGAAGGTTATGGGAATAGGCGACTGCCGGCCAGGGGCACCATCTCGCTACCGTTCGAGACAAACCCGAACAAACAACCCTGCTCGCTGTTGGTGCGACCACAAGCCGCCTTTGACAGCTCTCACCACCCGCTCACAAAGGTCGTCCCCATCCGCTTCAGGCACCCATAGCGGTTTGGGCACACACACGTTTCTGTGGGCGAGAGGCGGGTTGCAGGCGTTGGGTGCTGTAGCGGCAGCCTACGTCTTCGTGCTGAAAGCGCTTCTCAGCGGGATCATCGGTGCCTTCTGATCGACAGCATCAGTTGAAAACCTTTGCTTTTGCACGCTTTACAATATTTTCCATCCGTGCAGAATCCTTTGCGATGGTTTCTCCGAACTTGGCGGGCTCATCAGCGATCACGGTCAAACCAAGGCCTTCCAGACGAGCTGAGACGGTCGAATCTCGCAAGGCCTCCACGATGGACTTGTTGAGCTTCTCGATCACGTGCTTTGGGGTCGCCGATGGAGCAACAAAGCCGTACCAGTTGCCTGCGAGGAGATCAGGTGATCCTGCTTCCGGGGACGTCGGCACATCGGGTAGCTGCTTGCTTCGTTCAAGCGCGGTCACGACAATTGGCCTCAGCGCTCCGCTCTGCACCTGCTGGACGACATTCGATAGGTTGTCGCACATCATAGAAACTTGACCACCGACAACATCCTGGAGTGCTGGAGCTGCTCCTTGGTACGGTATGTGAACGGCAGCAATGTCTTCGAGCACCTTCAACGTCTCCCCACACAGGTGGCTCGTGCTCCCGTTGCCGGCCGAAGCAAATGTCAGCTTGCCAGGCTCAGCTTTGGCCAGCGCCACCAATTCCTTCAGCGAGCTTGTCTTGACCGACGGATTGACGACGATGATGTTCGGCGTCGAAGCGCCATTGGTGATCGGCGTGAAATCCTTTTCAGGATTGTACGTCGGCTTTTCATAGATCCATTGGTTGATTGTAAGCATGCCAGTCGTCGCAAGCAGAAGCGTGTGGCCATCCGCTGGTGAGGAAGCGACGCGAACCGCCCCGATCGACCCGTTTGCGCCGCCGCGATTTTCGATGATCACGGGAACACCGAGCGACTTGGACATCAACGGACCCACCAATCGTGGAATCGCGTCGGCGGTGCTTCCGGCAGGATACGGGACGACAATCGTAATCATCTTTTCAGGAAATCCAGCCGCTGCCGCGCCGGGCACCCCGAAGGATGCTGGCGATAGCAGTGCCGCCAAAATAAACGTCGCCCACTTCATCAGTAGATCATTGCTTCGCATTCTGAACATCCTGCATGACATCTTGGGAACCATGGCATTGACTCCTCCAAGTTCACTGGTGCTTCCACTGACGTGGTTCTTACCCGGCCGATAAGCCGGTTACCGTCGACATCGTCTAAGAGAGAATTGCTGATCACCCCTGGTGGGCCGCGGCGACATGCAGCGAAGCTGCACGCTCGAGCGAGTCTAGCATTGCAATTCGGCGCAAGAGCGCTCGTCCCTTTTCTGGATCGGCGGCCGCGGCGCGAATGTCGTCGCGGAAACGCGCGCGGTCGGCTTCATCTTTCGCCTCGAGATTCTTCTTGTTGCGAATGGTGTCGCCCTGAATGGCCTGCATCGTGACCGTACGACGCTGCAGATCGTAGTCGGCGAGAACACGCTCATTGGCCGTACCATTGATGACCGAACCCAACTTCGCCGTCAGGTTCAATGCGTCGTGAATGCCGCCATTCATGCCCATGCCGCCGAGCGGATTGTTGATATGGGCGGCGTCGCCAGCCAGGAAGGTGCGACCTTTCTGGAAGTTCGCGGCGACGCGCTGATGCACACGATACAACGTCGTGTGGAGGATGGGGGCTTCCATCTCGGCGGGAACGATCCGCCGGATCGACGCCGTCACATAGTCTTCGGAGAGCGCCTCGGCATCGGAGATTTCCGCAGCCACTGGCATCATCACGCGCCACGCTCCGAGGATGCGGAGAAGGAAGTACCAGCGCTCGGGATCGGCGACATAGCTGACCGACGACACACCCGGGCGAAGCACCGTGAAATCGACCGGAGTTGTCATCACCAGAAAGCGCTCGGGCCAGGTGAAGCCCTCGAATTTGATGTCCTGGCTGCGGCGTACGATGCTGTTCGCGCCATCGGCGCCGATCAGCCAGGCGCATTCATGCATGGTGTCGCGCCCCTGGGCTCCGACCACTACCTTGACGGCATCGCTCGTCTGCTCGACGGATTTGACCTCGCTGCCGAACGCGATCGAGAACAGCGGGTTGCCGGACAAAGCATCCAAAATGATGCGCGTTAGCTTGAACTGCTCGGCCTGCAGGCGGAACGGATGCCGCACCAGATCGGAAATCGCTGCGAAGTCGAACGTCCCGAGCACGCCGTCTTCGGACGAGCTGTATTGAACAGTCGGCGCCTTCAGGCCCTGCGCAATCAGGGTGCTGGCGAAACCGAGATCATCGAGCATGTCCAGCGTGGGCGGATGGAACGTCGATGCGCGCGATTCGCTGCTCAGTTGGTCGTTCTTCTCCAGCACCAGAACCGGGATGTTCTGTCGCACCATATCTGCCGCTGCCACCATGCCCACCGGCCCTGCCCCAGCGATGATGACGGGAGGCTTCGCATTACTCATTGTATCCAGACCTCTTGCAGAAATTTCGAGCATCGGCTCTCATCGGCGTCTCCGCGAAGGAGGCCGCCAGTCAATGCGTCTGCCGCTGTCAGGCGGGATCGTAGTAGTGCATTTCGAGAAGCAGGCAGCCGCCTTCAGATTTGAACGGACCGTGCCACGCGCCCGGCGGCCTGACGGCGTAGGTGTGTCCAGCAAACGGCGTGCCGCCTTGCCCGTTCACGTCATTGCCAACGATCAGGTCGCCGGAGACCAGAAAGACTTCTTCCCAGTGGTCGTGAACGATCGGTTGCTTGGTGAATAGGCCCGGAGGGAATTTCAGCAATCGCGTCCGGCTACCGCGCTTGTTCGCGGTGTCCAGCGATCCGGACAAAATCTTCTCCAGCGCGCCCGACTTGGGATCGTAGCCCTGGGGCAGCTGCCAGCCGCTCTCCATGTCGAGCGTGTGGAACTCGTCATGCAATTTGTTGACCGCCACGGATATTCTCCTTGAAGTTGATCGTTGAAGCGCCTGCAGGTTGGCTGGCGCTGCAGTCTGAAATTCCCAACGCCATTGATGGGCGCGGCGTTGATAGAGGCCGCCGCTCAATTGACTTTCGTCATCCGCGCGAGTTTGTTGCCTTGTGTTTAGGCGTGCAAACAATTTAATCTGCGGACGTCTTGCGTTTTTGGAATGAACTATGCGCCGCAGAATACCCAGCCTCGGCGCGCTGATGGCCTTCAGCGCGGTTGCTAAGCACCTCAGCGTCACGCGTGCCGCCAGCGAACTCGCGCTGACCGGAAGTGCGGTCTCGCGCCAGATCGCGCAGCTGGAGACGCAGCTCGGCGTCAAACTCTTCCACCGGATCAAAAAGCGGATCACCCTGACGCGTGCCGGAACAGCCTACAGCACCCGTGTGGCGCAGACGATCGAGCGGATCGAGCGCGATACACTCGAGATCATGGGCTACGAGGCCGACGGCACGGTTCTGGACATCGCGGTGCTGCCCACCGTCGGCACCCAATGGCTCATTCCGCGCCTGCCGGACTTCTATGCTCAGAATCCCGGCGTTGCCGTCAACGTGAGTGCGCGCAACACGCGCTTCTTCTTCAGCGAGACCGCGCTCGATGGTGCGCTATACTTCGGTGAGCCGGACTGGCCCGGCACGCAAGCAGACTATCTTTTCGACGAAGTTCTTCTGCCGGTCGGATCGCCGACGCTTATCGGCAAGCGCGCCGAACTGCGACCGAGTGAGGTTGCCGAATTGCGGCTTCTGCATCTGGTCACGCGACCCGATGCATGGCGTCGCTGGTTCGATGCTGCGGAACTCGGCGGCACGAATGTGATCCGCGGGCCACGCTTCGATATTCAATCCACTTTGATCAGCGCAGCGAACTCCGGTCTTGGCGTCGCCCTGCTTCCTGAATTCCTGATTTCCGACCAGTTGACCTCCGGCAAGCTGAAGGTGCTGTCGAGCCTCACGTTGAGAAGCGTCGGCTCGTACTATTTCGCCTGCCCGGAAGAGAAAGCCGACAATCCCCTGCTCTCGGCATTTCGTGCATGGCTCCTGACGCAAGCAGGCACGTCAGCGCCTCCGGCACTTCGAACGGCAGGTGGGCAAACTGGTCCTAACGCAAGCCGCCGCTCAACTGTATCTCGCTCTGAGAAACAGCTTTGACGCCGTCGAAACCTCGCTCGAACGCCTAATGCCTAAGACGCGACGAGCGCAAGTGACCATTTCGGCCACCATCGCTTCGGCTATGGCGCTCTCTCCACACGAAGAGTCCCTTCGCGGAGAGCCCTCTCCAGACCCTCTCCCGCAAGCGGGAGAGGGAGCGCAGCGTTCATCGCGGCTGCAATTCCACCTGATTGGATCATGCTCTAACGCAAGAAAAACCGTCAGATCGCCGCCTGCGATACACGGTCAAAGAAGTACAGCCGATCGGGATTCAGCGCGAGGCGAAGCCGGTCGCGGACTTTTGCTTTGATGGTCGGATCCACTGCGGCCACCATCGTGTTGGGGCCGACCCTGACGTCCGAGAGAATCTGGGAGCCGAGCTTCTCGATGACCTCGACCACAGCATCGAAGCTGAGGCCCGCCGCGTCGCTGTCGGATGCGACATGCAGATCCTCCGGGCGGATTCCGAGCGTGACGTTCTCTCCCATATACGACCGGAGCAGCTTGGCGTCGAGATTCGATAGCGGCTCGTCGAACAGGAACACCTGCGGATGTCGAACGATGGCGCGGCCCAAGGCGACGCGCTGCGGCTGGCCGCCGGAGAGCTGCCGCGGCTTGCGTTGCAGTTGTTCCTCGATGCCAAGGATTTCGGCCGCAGCCTTCACGCTGCTGGTGTCCTGCTCAACGATTCATCGGTCGCGACCTTTCGAAACGTCGATCTAGTCTCCCGCGGCACTGCCGGCCGGTCGGCGATCATCATGGGCGCCATAGAAATAGCCGGGCCGCATCCTGCCGCTCCGCGCGGCATCATTGCCGGACGAGCGCGGACCGGCAACGCCGCCATCGGGAGGACCGATCGCGATGAGCTCAGCCGCTCCCCACGGCGTCTGTTCGACCAGTTTGTAGCCCATCTCACGAAGCAGCTTTGCGGTGTCAGGTGAGATCGCATACGGCTCGTAGTCGAGTTCATCAGGCAGCCCTTGAAGATGCAGCCGGGGCGCATCAACTGCCTGCCGCGGCTCCATGCCGTAATCGATGATGTTGAGTGCCGCCTCAAGCGTAATGGTGATGATGCGCGGGCCGCCTGGGCTGCCGAGCGCCGCAAAGATTTTGCCGTTCCGGGTGATCAGCGTCGGGGCCATTGATGACAGCGGGCGCTTATTCGGCGCGATGAGATTCGCCTGGTCCTGCACCAGCCCGTACATATTCGGCACGCCGCGCTTGATAGTGAAGTCATCCATCTCGTCATTCAGGACGAAACCAGTGCCCGGCGCCATCACCGCTGCGCCGAACAGACCGTTGAGCGTGTAGGTGACAGAGACAGCGTTGCCGGCGTGATCGATGACCGAGTAGTGCGTGGTATCGCCTTGTTCATGCTGTTCGAGTCCGGGCCGCAGCTCCGCTGAAGGCGTCGCCTTGTCGGGCAGAATTTTGGCTCGGATGGCTGCCGCATAGTGCTTGGACAATAGCCGATCAACAGGATTTCTAACGAAATCGGGATCGCCCAAATACGTATTGCGGTCGAGATAGGCATAACGCATAGCCTCGGCCATGACATGGATCGAGGCAGCCGAGTGAAAACCAAGCGCCGCCATGTCGTAGCCTTCGAGAACATTCAGGATCTCGCACAGCGTCGTGCCGCCTGAGCTCGGTGGCGGCGCCGAGGCGAAGACGTAGCCGCGATAGGTACAGTGCAGCGGCTCTGTCTCGGTGATCTTGTAATGAGCAAAATCATCGGCTGTAAGGATTCCGCCGCCTGCCTTCGACGCAGCCTCGACCGCAGCCGGGATTCGGCCGGTGTAGAGGGCGTCCGGCCCGTCCTTGGCGATCGCTTCGAGCGTCACCGCCAGATCTGTCTGCACCAACCTGTCGCCCGGCTGGAGGTTACTTCCGTCGTGGCGCAGAAAGATGCCTGCGACCGCCGGGTCATTGTGAAACCGACCTGCCGTATAATCCATGATGTCGGTGTCAGCGCGGGTCAGCACAAACCCATCGCGGGCAAGCCGGATCGCGGGCGCCATCACCTCGGCGCGCGACATCGTCCCATATTCGGTCAGAGCGGCATCCAGCCCCTTGACCGTGCCCGGGATAGCAACCGCCTTGTAGCCAGACCGGCTAGCGCCCGGAATCGGATTGCCGCTGATGTCGAGATACATCTTTTCGCTCGCCGCTAGCGGCGCAGTTTCGCGGAAATTGATGAACCGGTCACGACCATCGGCCAACTGCACCAGCATAAACCCGCCGCCACCAATATTGCCGCAACACGGATTCACGACCGCCTCGGCGTAGCCTACGGCGACAGCCGCATCGATGGCGTTGCCGCCGGCCTTCAGGATCTCCAGGCCTGCCTCAGACGCGAAGTGTTGCGAACTCACAACCATCCCGTTCCGCGCCTCGAGCGCCAACGGCGTCGCCGCATGCGCCCCGCCCGCGACCATAGCCAGGAGCAGAGCCATCCATTGTATGTTTATCATCATACCACTCCGGTACACGCCAGCCTCGGGCGCGCGCTCTTCCGCATGAGGAGACGCCGTGATCGCGCGCTTCGCAACACTTAGATGGCTACGTTTGTCACGATCCAACATCCCCGCCAGGAGTTGAACGGGCAGCGTTTGACCCGCTCGCTTTCAGTTCACCGACAAATTCGTGGTTTCCAGTCCCCGGCTTCGTCAGCGTCACTGGCTACGAAGACCGCTTCCACGGCGCGACGCAGGATGGTCGCGTCAATGTGTTTGCCAAGTTCTAGTGTAGCCAGCAGCAGGGCCGCATGAAGGATGGATGTCGCGCGCGCAGGCGGCGCCGTCGCTGCAAACTAGTGCGATAAGAGTACGGGAATCTCGATCCTCGCGTTGAAGACATCTCGCGTTGCGCTACCGAGCATCAGCTCGCGCTCGAATCCATGTGCGAACGCGCCCATCACAAGCAGATCCGCGTCTGCTTGCTGCGCATAGGCCAGAAGGCTCGCGCCAATGTTCAAAGTCTCACGATGGATCGTGCCGAACTTGGCATCAACATGCCACCGCGCCAGATAGCGGCAGAGTGCGTCTCCAGAATGAGGTATCGGAAACAGCTTGTCGTCAATGACCGATACGACGAGTACCTCACGCGACTGAGCGAGAAGGGGCAAAGCATCGCGCACTGCACGAACCGCCGAGCGTGTTCCGTCCCATGCAACGACAATCCGGCCTTTTGCGAGTACAGGGGTGTTTGGTGGCACGAAGACAATTGGCCGACCACTCGCAAACAGAGCTGCCTCGACGAGTTCTTTGCGGGGCGAATCGAGCGGCCCGCGCGCATCGATAATCAGGACGTCGTGCACCTGGGTGCAATGGATCATTCGTTCGCGAAGCGAGACGGGCTGGTTTTCGGTCTGCAGAATGTCACATGATACGTTTGCGTCCGTCGCAGCGGACTGAACGAGTTCCGCCGTTCGTGCCACCCGTTCACTTGACGTTGCCGGCTTGGCGCCAGCCCTCTCCACTTGCCGAATGTCCGGTTCAGGCGGCAAGTCGCGGAGGTCGGTTTCCACATCTGCAATCAATGCAGATAGATGCGCCCCATGCGTGCGAGCCAGGGCGATCGCACAATGCGCTCCGCTCGAGAGGTCATCTCTGCGCGAGGGAGAAAGGAAAACGAGTATGTCCTTCATGTTTCATCACCATACGGCTCAAGAGATCCGCACTCGTTTGCGCACGTGATCAATTGTCCTCAGGCTGGCCGGCTCGTCAATTGCCTACCTTGCAATACGACGGGATCGTGTCGCGTGTTCCCTCCTGCTGTCGGTTCCGCGACCTCTTCGCCTGATGCCTGCGGGATGATGATCGCGGGTGGCGCCAGGGCGAGCCTCTGGCAGCGTAGCGCCCAACAATGATCCAACGGGGGCGTCGGCGCAGCCATCAATACCAGCCTGTCAAGGCGATCTGGCGAATAGTCATACAACCCAGTTGTGTACGAGCTGGCACAAAAATGCTAGTAGTGGCCAACGCGCGCCGCGCAGAAGGTTGACGATTAACCAGCAAGGAGGGCGTCATGCTCTTCGAAGGCGGTTTGCCACACGAAGGATACCGTCCGGGCCGACGATCCTTCGGCTAAACACTCGTGTCAGTATGCGGCATGCTTGCGATGCTGTTGCAATCCGTTCAACAGCGCTTTCTGACCACACTTCGCTCGCAGCACGATGGTCACCAATCGATCCCCAGCCATAAAGAGAAGGCTGTGGCCTTCATTCTCTACCGGCGGCGTTCTCATTGGAACGCTGTTTTTTGCTGCCTCTCTGACGCCGACGCTGTTGCCGCGGACCTTTTTGACGCAGGGCGTGCTTTCTGGATGCTCTCTTGCGGCCGGATACGGCATCGGCGTATTTGGCGTTTGGCTTTGGGACTATATGGAGCTTGTGCAACTCACTGGCCGCTTCCTGCGCGTCGTCAAGCTCGCTGCCGCCACCGGTTGCGCGATCGTCGCGATCATCTCCCTCTCGCAGATGGCGCAATGGCAGAATTCAATCCGTGAGTTGATGAAACTCGAGCCGGTCGACACGGTGCATCCACTCGAGGTCAGCCTGATTGCGCTGAGTGTTTTCGCAATCCTGATCGCGCTCGCGCGGCTCTTCCGACTGACGCTCCGCTTTGTCGCGACAAGCGTTAATCGTTTCCTGCCAGGACGGGTGTCTAACGTCATCGGCGTCATCGCGGCGGTTGCGCTGTTTTGGTCGGTTATCAATGGAGTCCTCTTCCGCGCGGTCCTGCACGTCGCAGAGGCGTCCTTCCGGGAATACGACGCGAGGATCGAACCGGAGACTCCGCCGCCCACAGACCCTTTGAAGACCGGAAGCAACGCTTCCCTGCTCGCCTGGGACAAGCTCGGGCGGGCGGGTCGAGAGTTCATCTCCTCGGGGCCAACCCGCGAAGACATAAGCACTTTGTCGGGCAGGCGAGCGCTCGAGCCCATTCGCGCCTATGTCGGACTACGCTCGGCGGCCACGCCGGAACGGCGCGCCAAGCTTGCACTGGAAGAACTAAAGCGCGTCGGCGGGTTCGAACGATCCGTGCTTATTGTGGTAACTCCGACCGGCACCGGCTGGGTTGACCCGGCGGCGATCGACAGCGTCGAATATCTGCACGACGGTGACGTGGCGAGCGTTGCTCTGCAATACTCCTATCTTGCCAGTTGGCTATACCTGCTCGTGGCCCCAGGCTATGGCGCTGAAGTCGCGCGCGCCCTCTTCAAGGAGATCTATGGATATTGGACCACGCTTCCGAGGGGAAACCGGCCGAGGCTTTATCTCCACGGTATCAGTCTTGGCGCCACGAATTCCGAACAGTCGACGGACCTGATCGAAGTGATGGGCGACCCTTTCGATGGCGCGCTCTGGAGCGGGCCGCCCTATTCGAGCAGGCTCTGGCGCTGGCTCACCGACCATCGGAACCCCGGGTCGCCCGCCTGGCTTCCCCGCTTTCGCGATGGATCGTTCGTGCGGTTCATGAATCAGCACGGAGAGGCTGCCGAGCCCCCAGGTCCGAATGCCCCGTGGGGACCGGTGAGGATCGTCTACCTCCAATATGCAAGCGATCCGGCGACCTTTTTCGACTATCGCAGCCTCTATCGCGAACCGGACTGGATGCAGCCGCCGCGCGGCCCGGACGTGTCGCCGCAATTGCGCTGGTACCCGGTCGTAACTCTTTTCCAATTGATGCTGGACATGCTCATGGCAACCGAGGCGCCGATCGGCTAGGGCCACGTCTACGCCCCGGCGCACTACATCGACGCATGGATCGAGGTGACGGACGTTCGCGACTGGGCGCCGGAAGGAATCACGCGGCTGAAGCAGCACCTCTCCAAGCCGCAGTCCGCCGCGGCTATTGGTCCAACACCATCGGCGGCCGGGACGCTTGAGTAACACGACCCCATCCCGAGCACGCCAATGTGAAAAACCTCAGATTGCCGCCTGCGACACGCGGTCAAAGAAATACAGCCGCTCCGGATTCAGCGCGAGGCGAAGGCGGTCGTGGACTTTCGCTTTGACGGTCGGTTCGACTGCGGCCACCATCGTGTTGGGGCCAACCCTGACGTCCAGAAGAATCTGGGAGCCGAGCTTCTCGATGACCTCGACCACGGCATCGAAGCTGAGGTCCGCCATGTCGCTGCCGGATGCGACGTGCAGATCCTCCGGCCGGATTCCGAGCGTGACATTCTCTCCGACATGCGGCCGGAGCCGGCCTGCGAGCTCAGTCGGCAGCTTGATGCGGATGCCCTCATGGCGGGCCCAGAGGGCGCCCTCGGTGTCGGCCATTTCCACCGTCGCGAAGTTCATGGCCGGGGAGCCGATGAAGCCTGCGACGAAGCGGTTGGCGGGCTCGTTGTAGAGCTCGAGCGGCTCGCCCACCTGCTGAACGAGCCCATCCTTCATGACGACCACGCGATCGCCGAGCGTCATCGCTTCGACCTGATCGTGGGTGACGTAGATCGCGGTGGTGCCGAGGCGGACGTGGATCTTCTTAATCTCCACCCGCATCTGGATGCGCAGCTTGGCGTCGAGGTTCGACAGCGGCTCGTCGAACAGGAACACCTGCGGATGTCGAACGATGGCGCGGCCCAAGGCGACGCGCTGCCGCTGGCCGCCGGAGAGCTGCCGCGGCTTGCGTTGCAGTTGCTCCTCTATGCCAAGGATTTCGGCCGCGGCCTTCACGCGGTTCGCGATCTCGGTGCGATCGAACCCGCGCATCTTCAGGCCGAAGGCCATGTTGTCGTAGACGCTCATGTGCGGATAAAGGGCGTAGTTCTGGAACACCATGGCGATGTCGCGGTCCATCGGCGGCAGCTCGTTGACGATGCGGTCGCCGATCATGATCTCGCCCGAAGTGATCGATTCGAGCCCTGCCACCATGCGGAGCGTCGTCGTCTTGCCGCAGCCCGAGGGACCGACAAGCACCACGAATTCCTTGTCGTGTATCTCAAGATTGACGTCCTTGACGGCGTGGACCCCGTCAAACCTCTTGTTCAAACTCCGTATGATGACCCGAGACATGGCTCACCCTTTGCCTCACCCTTTGACGGACCCGGTGATGCCGGCGACGTAGTACTCGACGAAGAAGGAATAGATCAGCGCCACCGGTACCGAACCGAGAAGCGCGCCGGCCATCAGCGAGCCCCAGTAGAACACGTCGCCGCGGACAAGCTCCGAGGTGATGCCGACGGAGACCGTCTTCTGCTCCGGCGAGGACAGGAAGACGAGGGCATAGATGAACTCGTTCCACGACAGCGTGAAGGCGAAGATTCCGGCCGAGAGGATGCCCGGCACGGCGACCGGGAAGACGATGTAGACCATCGCCTGCCAACGCGTCGCGCCGTCGATGCGTGCGCATTCCTCGAGCTCACGCGGGATCGCCTTGAAGTAGCCCATCAGCAGCCAGGTGCAGAAGGGGATGAGGAAGGTGGGGTATGTGAGAACGAGCGCCCAGGGCGTATCGCCGAGGCGGAAGTTGCGGATGATATCGGCGAGCGGGATGAACAACAGCGTCTGCGGCACGAGATAGGTGATGAAGATTCCGGTGCCGAGGCTGCCGGCGAACGGAAATTTGAGCCGGGAGAGCGCGTAGCCGGCCAGCAGCCCGCAGAAAAGCGAGATCACCGTGGCAAGCACCGAGATGAAGAAGGTGTTCAGCATCCACCGGCTGAACAGCGTCTCGTCCAGGAGATACCGGATATGGTCGAGGGTCGGATTGAGCGTCCAGAACGGCGTGTAGTTCGGCGCCATCCAGGGACGATAGAGCTCGGCGTCCGGCCGCACCGTCGTCACCATCATCCAATAGAACGGGAAGAGGAGCCCGATCACGAACAGCGCGAGCGGGAGATTGAAGAAGACCCAACGACGCCAGCGCGCACCCTCTATCATCAAAGTGTCTCCACGCGGCGGATATAGAGGAGCTGCACGACGACGACGACGAGCAGCACCGGGAACATCGCGAGCGATATCGCCGCGCCCTCACCCAACAGACCCGTGCCGACGCCGACCTGATACGCATAGGTGGCGAAGAGCTGCGTGGCGTTGGCCGGTCCGCCGCCGGTCAGGATATAGACGAGCTGGAAATCGGCGAATGTCTGGATCACCGAGAACAGCACGACGACCATGGTGACCGGCAGCAGCAGCGGCCAGGTGATGTAGCGGAAGCGCTGCCAGGGCCGCGCTCCGTCGATCGCGGCCGCCTCGGCCAGCTCCGGACTGATGGTCTGCAATCCGGCGAGCAGGCTGATTGCGTAGAACGGCACGCCGCGCCAGATATTGACGATCATCACCGAGATCAGCGCAAGTCCGGGGTCGCCCAGCCAATTGATGCGGGTGCGGATGATGCCGAGGTGAAAGAGCGTCCAGTTGATGACGCTGAAGGTCGGATCGAACATCCACTTCCACGCGAAGGTCGAGAGCACGGTCGGGATGATGAAAGGCAGCAGAATGAAGGCGCGGGTCAGGGCCTTTGCCCTGAAATGGCGGTTGAGCAGCAGAGCTAGCCACAAGCCGAGCGCCAGCTTGAAGACGGTCGTCACCGCCGTGTAGAGGATGGTGTTCCAGACCGCGACGCGGAAGATGCTGTCGTTCATCAGCACCGCGAAGTTCTGCAGTCCGACGAAGTTTCCGGGCACGCCGACCTTGGCGTCGGTCACGGCCAGCAGCACGCCCTTGACGAAGGGATAGGCGATGAAGAGGCCGAGCAGCACTGCGGTCGGCAGCAGCAGGAAGAACGCGAACCAGCGCTCGTTCTCGAGAACTCGCGTGACCGGCCCGCGCCGCGGCGCGGACACATAGGGTCTTGCAGCGACGACGGAGTCGACGGCCATCGAGCGGTTCTCCGAACGGCTGCCGGAGCGCTGCGGCCGCGGGCCGCAGCACCGAGGCGAGATCGAAACCTAGCGCGCCGAGGAAGCGGCTTCAAGCTGCATAAATCCTTGCCACCTCGTCGTGCGCCCATTTCACCGCGTCCTGCGCCGGCATGCCCTGTATCGCCTTTGCCGTCATGTCGACCATGATGTACTTGCTGAGCACCTCGGCTGCGTGGCGGTCGGCCGGCCCGGCGTAGCCGGGGAAACGTCCGGCCCGCGCCGCCGTCCGGAAGGGCAGCATCACGGGGTCGTTCTCCCAGAGCTTATCCTGCTCCCAAACCGTCGTCGCCCCGACGGAATAGCCCTGCTGCGAATCGAACCACGCCTGATAGACCGGTTTGGAGGTGATCCAGCGCAGGAACTCCTTGCCGGCCTTCTGGTCCTTCACATACTTCATCAGCATGTTCGACATCGGCAAATGATAGCCGAACTGGCCGGCGGCGCCCCTGGGCAGCGGCGCGTGCAGGATGTCCTGCCACATCGGCGTGCCGGTTTCGGTAAGATAGACTTGGGGCTTGCGCTTGGCCTCGATGTAGATCGAGGCGCCGTTCAACGTCGAGCTGATCGTGCCTGCGAGAAAGGCGCGGTTGTTGCTGGTGTCGTCCCAGGCGAGCCCACCCTCGTCATATGCGTCGTTCCAGAAGCCAACCGCGAACTTGACGGAATCGACCGTCGCCTTGGAGTTCAGCGTCACCGTCTTGCCGTCCGCCTCGACCTCCTTGCCGCCCCATGACCAAAGATACGGATAGGCATAGGTCGGCGGATCGCCGAAGCTGTGGCCGACCGTCTGCCCCAGGGGCCGGCCCTTCGCCTTCAGCTTCTTGCCGGCCTCGCGATATTCCTCCCAGGTTTGCGGGAACTTTGGCGCCTCGTACCCGATCTCCGCGAACCAGGACTTGCGGTACGCCAGTTGCGCGCCGAGCACGCACCAGGGGACCGCGATCCATTTCTTGCCGTCATTGGCGACGACGCGCGATTCCTCGTAGAAGCCGCCCTGCGCCTTGCCGATCTCCTCCGCCACATCGCTGACGTCGATGACGCTTTCGGGATAGAGCTGCGCCCAGTTGTTGAGCGCGCAGATCACGTCCGGTCCGGTGCCGGACTGAATCGCCGATGTGGTGCGCGCCTGGATGTCGTTGCCATTGATCATCTCGATGTTGAGCTTGATGCCGAGCGCCTTGGCGCATTCGGGAACGATCACCTTGCGGAGCACTTCGTCCGAGGCAGGAACGAAATCGTTCCAGCGCAGCCAATGAATCGTCGTTGCTTGTGCGTAGGCGGGCGCCTGCTTCAGGGCAAGAATTGACGCCAGTCCTCCAGTCCTCGCCGCAACTGCACCACCGCCGGAAAGCTTAAGAAGCTCACGCCGACTTATGCGAGCCATGACCTGTCCTCCCTCTATCTTGTAGTTGAATTCTCCTCTTTGCATGCAGACGTCACCCAAGAGACGTCACCCAAGAGACTTGGGCTTGAACAACTGGAGATACTAGCACGCCTGCCCAATTTCGATAACGCGTGGCGGGCGGAGGCTCGCTTGAACCGGCACTAAACCGGGGCAGCGTCGTCCTGCCGGGTAACCTTTCGCACTGCACCGTTGAGGCAGTCCATGCGTCGCCTCCGCCCAGGCCTAGGGTAGGCAGAGCACCTTCCTTGCCGACATGAAAGATGCCTTGTGCTACAATGCGCGAGGTCCACAATCAGGCGGAGCGGTCCGATGCGCGCCCTCGAAGTGTTCGTGATCTATGTCGCGCCCTTCGTCATCATCGGGATCATCGCCAGGCTCCTGATGAAGCGAAGCAGCGTCGATCTCCCCGACGTGCAGGCGCAGGCGGGAGCAAATCGCAGACCGCGCAAAGCTTTCCTGTTGGGAGGCTGGCGCAACGAGAATTGATGTCGCCCTGTTCCGCCGCCTTCAAGGGCCGCAGTGCAAAAAAATCGCGATGGCGCCAGAAGCCGGCCGCGTGTATAAGCCGGTAGCTTCTTCCGTAGCATGAAGAGGCTGATATGAACGACTTGCATGCATGGCTCTCGCAGCAGCACCATGGCTTGCGAACCTTCCAAAACTTCCAGCAAAAACTCGACGCGTTAGTGAGGGACGAGCCCGGGCAACAGGCTTTGTGCCGGCTGCTGAGCGATCTCGTTGGCGGCTACGTCGAAGCCTTCGACGAAGAACCTCTGCCCGTTGACGTCGCGGACCATGCCTATCAGCGCCTGCTTGACCTGGTTGGAAGCCTCGACCTTGAGGCCAATGCCGATCGTCGCCTGGCCGACATCAATCGCGTAGCGGCGTACGACCTGCTGCATTGATCGGGCGGATTGTGCGGGCGACTCTTCCCTGTCATTCCGGGGCGATGCGAAGCATCGAGCCCGGAATGACAGGATCGTGGGAAACTTTCTCGCCACGCCGCTCAGATCATCGCGGCGACTTTTTCCAGGCCGATGATGCGGGCGAGCGAGCGGACTTCGTTCTTCTGGTCTTCGCGGAGCTGGAACAGGAGCGGCATGGCCGCCGATTTCAATTGCTGCACTTCGTCGGAGTCCGGATCGATCGGCATCCCGTTCGCATTCGGATCGGCTTGGCGCTTCTGGTGGATCTTGCGGGCGACGGCGCGAAGCGCGGTCTCGACCGCAGGCCAGTAATATTCCTGCGACGAGGTCAGCTTCAGCCGGTCCTTGATGCCGGCGATCTGCGCATCGCTGAGCAGCGCGTAATTCTTCTGCGGCGCGGGCTTGGCGGCAGCCTTTGGCTTGGGGGGCGCCGGCGTGGCCGGCTGGGCGGCTGCAGGCTGGTTCGCGGGCGGCTCGGTCAATTTCGGCAGGCCGACATCGGCCGGCTCGGCCGACGCATAGGCCTGGCGCAGGGAGGCCGTGAGATCCGGGATGGCGGCCTGGGCCTGGGCCTGAAGCTGCGCCTGCGCCGGGGTCTGCGGCGGCGGCTCATAGGCGGCGAGCGCGTAGGCCACCACCGCGAGGCGGTCCTTCTTGCTCTCCTTGTTGGAGACGGGATGAACGGGCGCGGCTTCCTCCGCGACACTGCGCGGCATCGGCACGCTGTCACGGCTCAAAATGCTGGTGGCGGCGGCGCCAACCACGAGGAAGCAGGTCAGCGCGATGATGGTCATGGCCCTAGTCAACGACGTCTCCATCTCGCCCGGACTTCCCTTGAAATTGAACGCTAATTGCGGCGTTAGCATGCCCTTGGAACCGCCAAGGCGGGGCAAAGGCGAAAAAAACCTAATTTAAACAAGCGAAAATCAGGCCGCGGCGGCCAGTTCATAGGCTTCCTGGATGTCGGCGACGATGTCATGGGCCTCGAACAGCGCGGACCCTGATACCGAATGCAGGCTGATGGTCCAGTTGGTCCGGCGGGTGCGAGGCATGCTGACGACGTCGAATTCGACGTTGCGACAGAGCGGATGGCGCTGCAAGGCGTGGCGGACGCGGGTCCGAAGCTCATCAAGGGTCGCGGGGGTTTTGGTGAGAAAGGCCTCAAGAAGCACGTCGTATCCCCTTTGGTCCTGCGCCAGCCCGGCCATGGCGGCGGGCTGTCCTGCGCGGCTATTGTTGGGGCGGACGTGGTTAATGCCGGGTTAAGTGGTATCTCGGGGCGAATTAGTCGTAGCCCGGATGGAGCGAAGCGCAATCCGGGGTTTCGAGGGCGGGGTGACCTCATCCCGGATTACGCTTCGCTCCATCCGGGCTACAGGGCGGCGCGATATTCCTCGACCGTCCTCGCCACCAGTTCATCCACCGGGAGCACATCCGTCACGCCGGAGACCGAATGGCCGGCGCTCCAGATATCGCGCCAGCGCTTGGGGCGGCTTTCGCGGGCGCCGATGTCGATATCCTTGCCGATGTCGATGGCGCCGCGCTGCGGCAGGTTGTCGGGATCGAGGCCGGCAGCTTCGATCGAGGGGCGCAGCATGTTGGTCTGCAGGCCGGTGAAGGCAGTGGTGAGCAGGATATCGTCGGCGCCGCTTGTGACAAGCATCTGCTTGTAACTGATATCCGCCATGCTCTCGCGCGTGGCGATGAATTTGGTGCCCATATAGGCGAGGTCGCAGCCGAGCGCTTCGGCGGCGCGTAGCGCGTGGCCATCGCAGATGCCTCCGGCGAGCACGATCGGACCATCAAAGAAGGCGCGGACAGCGCGCACGAACACGAACGGATTGAGCCAGCCGGTCTGCCCACCCGCGCCCGCGGTGAGCAGCACCAATCCGTCGGCGCCGGCTTCGACCGCGCGCTCGGCGTGGTGGATCGAGGCGACGTCGGCGAACACCAGCGCGCCGGCATCGTGCAGCGGCGCCAGGACAGGTGCCGGCGAGCCGACTGAAGTGATGACCATCTCCGGCTTGTGACGCAGCAGCACGTCCAGATCCTGCTGCAGCCGCGCGTTGGAGCGGTGCACGATCAGGTTCGGACAGATCGGCGCGGCCGCCTTGCCGCTGGCGCCGGAATGCCGCTGCAATCGATCCTCGATCTCGGCGAGCCACTGATCGAGCTGTTCTGTCTCGCGGCAATTCACCGTGGGGAACGAACCGATCACGCCATTGCGGCAGGCGGCCACCACCAGCTCGACGCCGGAGACCAGAAACATCGGCGCCGCGATCAGCGGCAGCGAGAGGCGTTCGCGAAAGCGCGAGCGAGTGTTGTTCGACGGCAAGGCGTTTCTTCCCTCTCCCGGCTTGAGCCGCTTCCTTGTTGTGCTAGCGTCATCGTCAACATTGGCACGAAGAAATGCCAGACACAAAACCGACGGGGAGGAATTCTTGAGATGAGCGATCCGCTCCATGCGTTTCCACCGGTGTGCGCGCAGACGCTGCGGGCGCTGGCACGCTATCCCACGCGTACCGCCTTCAGTTGGCCTGATGGATCGATCACCTACCGGGGCACGACCGACCTGGTCGGGCGGATCCAGAACGTGTTCATGCGGCTCGGCTTCGCGCCTGGCACCCGCGTCGCGCTGCTGAGCGCCAACCGCGCCGACGCCTGGTGCGCCGGCGTCGCCGCGCAGCTCGCGCGACTTGCGATCACCTGGCTGCATCCTCTGGGATCGCTGGACGATCAGCTATTCCAGATCGAGGATTCGGACGCGCAGATGCTGATCATCGATGCCGCGACCTTCCGCGACCGCGGCGGCGATCTCGCGGCGAAAGCCACGAATATCAAAACCGTGTTCACGCTCGGCCCCGCCGATTACGGCATCGACCTGTTGCAGGCGATCGAGCAGGCGGGGCACGCTACCGCGCGCTGCCTGGCCGGACCGGACGACATCGCGACGCTGAACTATACCGGCGGCACGACAGGCAAATCCAAGGGCGCGCTGCGCCATCACCGCGAATATGGCGGCTTCGCCGGCGCGATCCTGGCCGATTTCGAAATCCCCGACACGCCGCGTTATCTCACGGTGGCGCCGACCAGCCATGTCGCCGGAACGAAAGTGCTGCCGACGCTGATGCGCGGCGGCACCGCGCACATGCTGAGGGGTTTCGATCCCGAGGCCGTGCTCAAGACCATCGAGCGGGAGAAGATCAACTTCACGCTGTTCGTGCCGAGCATGATCTATGTGCTGCTCGATCATCCCTTGCTTGATAAGACCGATCTCTCCTCGCTCGAACTGTTGCTTTATGGCGCCTCGGCGATGTCGCCGAGCCGGCTGGTCGAAGGCATCGAGCGGATCGGGCCGGTGTTCTCGCAGCTTTACGGCCAGACCGAATGCTATCCGGTTTCGGTGCTGCGCAAGGCCGACCATGATCCGAAGACGCCCGGGCTGTTCCTGTCCTGCGGCTTCCCGATCGCCGTCTGCGACGTGAAGATCCTTGATGACAATGACGAGGAGGTCGCAACCGGCGAAGCTGGCGAGATCTGCGTGCGCGCGCGCATGTGATGGCGGAATACTGGAAGCGGCCCGATACGACAGCGGAGACGCTCAAGAACGGCTGGCTGCATACCGGCGACATCGCCCGCGCCGATGAGCGCGGCTACATGTACATCCTCGATCGCAAGAAGGACATGATCGTCTCCGGCGGCTTCAACATCTTCCCGCGCGAGGTCGAGGACGTGCTGTCGCAGCACGCGGACGTTGCGATGGTCGCGGTCGTCGGCGTGCCCGACGACAAATGGGGTGAAGCGGTCACCGCTGTTATCGTCGCCCGCGACGGCGCGCGGCCGGATGCGGATGAGCTGATCAACCTGGTGAAAGCGAAGAAAGGCTCGGCGCATGCGCCGAAGCAGATCCGCTTCGTGAAGGAATTGCCGATGACCGGCGTCGGCAAGGTCGACAAGAAGGTGTTGAAGGCAAGCTTCTGGACCGGCCGCGAGCGGATGGTGGGATGACGCGCGTGCGCTCGAGACGCGCGGCAGCATCTCCGATAGGTGCGCCGCATCGCTACGCGACGTCATTGCGAGGAGCGTAGCGACGAAGCAATCCACGCCTCCGCGTGCGTCGCTATGGATTGCTTCGCTCCGCTCGCAATGACGTGGAGAGAGCTGGGGTAACGCTCACCGCAGCAATTGGTCCAGCCGGTCGCGCAACTGATCCTGGTGGTAGGGCTTCGCCAGTCGCGGCAGGTCGACCTGCACGCCGTCGGGCAGTTCGGCATAACCGGTGGCGAGCAGGATCGGCAGTGACGGGCGCACTTTTCGCGTGGCGGCGGCAAGCTCGAGCCCGGTCATCCCTGGCATGACGTGATCGGTCATCATCAAATCGAGCGGCTGCTCGCTGCGAAGGATGTCAAGCGCGTGCAGGCCTGAGGTGGCGCCGATCACGCGGTGGCCGAGATCCTCCAGCATCTCCGTGGTCGACATCGCGATCAAGGGATCGTCGTCAACGAACAGGATCACCGCGGAGCGCTTGAGCTTTCGCGACGGCGGCGCTGGGCTCGCTGCTTCCGCCAGGACCGTCGCAACCGGCAGCATCAGCGTTGCGGTGGTGCCCTGGCCTTCGATGCTGGAAAGCTGCAGCGTGCCGCCGAGTTGCACGGCGAGCCCATGCACCATCGACAGTCCGAGCCCGGTGCCCTTGCCGAGCGGCTTTGACGAGAAGAACGGCTCGATCGCGCGCTTCAGGATCTCCGGCGACATCCCACTGCCGGTATCGATCACCGACAGCTTGAGATAACAGCCCGGCATGAGCGACGGATCCTTTACGGCCTGATCTTCCGACACCTTGATGTCGATTGCGCCGCCATCCGACATCGCATCGCGCGCGTTGATCGCGAGATTGAGGATCGCAAGCTCGAGCTGGTTGGCGTCGATCCGCGCCGGCGGCAGGCCTTCGGGCAAATCGAGGTGCAATGCGATCCGCGGCCCCAGCGAGCGTTCGAGCAGATTGCTCATGCCCCGGATCAGCGCGCGCAGATCGACCGGCTCCACGCGCAGATCCTGCTGCCGGGCGAAGGCGAGCAGCCGCTGCGTCAGCGAGGCGCCGCGCTCGGCCCCCTGCATTGCGCCGTCGATGAGGCGATGCAGGCGCTGGTCGCTGGGCAGGCGCTTGCGCAAGAGCTCGAGATTGCCCATCACCGCCATCAGGAGATTGTTGAAGTCATGGGCGATGCCGCCGGTGAGCTGGCCGATGATCTCCATCTTCTGCGCATGGCGGAGCTGCTCCTGTGCCTTTTCGCGGGCGGCGACCTCTTTCAGGAGGTCGGCGGTGCGCTGCTCGACGCGCTGCTCCAGCGTCGCCGTCAATTCCGAAAGCGCGGTGCGCTCGGCTGCAAGCTGCGCCAGCAGGTTTTCGCGCTCGATCTCGGCGGTCTTGCGCAGGGTGATGTCGGAGCAGACGCCGACCAGCGATTTGAGGCTGCCATCGGGCCGGCGCACGGCGCGGGCGCGCACGTCGAGCCAATGCTGCGAGCCGTCCGGCCAGATCACCCGGTATTCGATCGCGTAGTGCTTGCCGGTGCGGATGCTTTGTGCCAGGACGCCGAGACGCCGCTCGCGGTCGTCGGGATGTACGGCGTCGAGCAGCTCCGGATAGGTGAACCGCTCGCTCGTACGGCGCCCGAAATAGGTCTTGCAGATGTCCGAAGCCTCGAGCTCGAATTCCGGCAGATGCAATTCCAGCGCGCCGAGCTGGCCGGCGTTCAGCGCGGTCTGCAGCAGGCTCTCGCTTTCGGTGAGGTCTTCGAGGATGGCGCGGGTCTGGTACTGGCGGCGTCGGCCACGCACTGCGGAGCTGACGATGCTCGCAAGCGTGGTGGGATGAAACGGCCGCTCGATGAAGGTGACATTGCCCAGGATCTTGCCGAGCCGTACCGCGCCGGGATCGCGCTCGGGGCTGCCGCCCTGGGTCAGAAGCACGATCGGGAAATCCGACCATGCCGGCTGATCGTTGAGCCATCGCGTCAAGCTGGTCAAATCCGTCCCCACGATCGCGTCATCGGCGATCACGGCGAGCCCCGCGCCGCTTGCGATCTCGCGCCTCAGCGCGGTGAGATCGCCGCAGATGTTGGCATAGTAGCCCGCCTCACGGATCAGGCAGGCGGTCTCGACCGCTTCACGCTCGCTCGAAGCAAGGACCACCGCGCGTTCGGAGGAAGGACCCGGCCTCACGGTACGCTCCGGGCTAAAAAAGACTTGGCTGCAATAGGATAGGAAGCGACGACGGCTGACGCTTGCCCGGCAGCGAGCGTCCGTCCGCCGGCGGCTAAATCAACGCACTTCATGATGGCCCTCAACGAAGGGCCAAACTCGCCCGGCATCGAAGCGTTCCAAGGCGATGAAGCGATTTTTCGCCGCGTTACTCTAGATCATCGAGCATGATCTTCCCACGCAAACGCTTCGCGTTTGTCGCGAGGGAAAACCGGTTTCCACTTTTCCGGATCATGCTCTAGCGCTTCTCGATCACCAGGCTTTGCACGGCGCGGCCGAAATAGCCGCGCTCGTCGGCGAGCCGCGACATCGCAAGCCCTGCCCCGTCAGGTCCGATCCAGCTTTCGCCGTCGAGCAGGATCCACTCGCCGACCGGTTGTCGCGCCAGGCTCACGGTGAGGTCCGCATTGATGAAGGTCCACTCCCGGAAATCGAGCGTGGACGAGGTGCCGTTACTGAAATCGGCGGCGACCACCGCGCGCATGGCCTGCGACACCGGCGATCCCGCGATCAGCGGCCGGTCGACGCGAAACCAGATCGCGGCAGGACCAACCATGCCGAAGCGGCCGCGCGCGGCGCGCATCGAGATGCATCTGGTGAACGGGCTGCCGGGGTTATCGGCAGGCTCGAACATCGATTGATCGGGGCCGGGAAGCCCGAGCGGCAGGTCAACGACGTCGGGCGGCAATGCCTGCGCCTGCGACTTGATCCGCAGCACGGAGGCCGCGACCACAGGCACGCCTTCGGCCAGGAGCCGCACGCCGCAGAGCTGGATCTTGCGGCCCTCGCGCAAGATTTCGGTCTCGATGGTGAGCGACGCGACCGGCACCGGCCGCATCAAGTCGATGGTGACGCGCGCGACCTGCATCGGCACCGGCGTGGGCAGGGACTCCGCGGCCCACACCACCAGCGCCGCAGGCGCGGAACCGTGCTGCATCTGCGGATGCCAGGGGCCGGCGGCATCCGGGCTGGTGACGACTTTGTTGCCGTCAACGCGGAAGATGGGGTCCATGATAACTGGGCCTATTTGGTGCCGAACATGCGGTCGCCGGCATCGCCGAGGCCGGGCAGGATGTAGCCGTGGTCGTTCAACCGCTCATCGATGGCCGCGGTCCAGAGCGGCACATCGGGATGCTCCCGCTGAAAATGCGCGATGCCCTCAGGGGCGGCCAGCAGGCAGACGAAACGGAGGTCGCGGGCGCCACGCTTTTTCAGGAGGTTCGCACCGGCGACGGCGGAATTGCCGGTCGCCAGCATCGGGTCCATCAGGATCGCGGTGCGATCGGCCAGATCGTGCGGCGCCTTGAAGAAATATTCCACCGCTTCCAGCGTCTCGGGATCGCGATAGAGCCCGATATGCGACACGCGCGCCGACGGCACCAGCGCGAGCATGCCGTCCAGGAATCCGACGCCGGCGCGCAGGATCGGCGCGAAGGTCAATTTCTTGCCCGCGATCATCGGCGCCTTCATCGGCATCAGCGGCGTCTCGATGTCGACCAGTTCGAGCGGCAGGTCGCGCGTCACCTCGTAGCAGAGCAGCATGCCGACCTCGTTGACGAGTTCCCGGAAACTCTTGATCGACCGGTCGCGCTCACGCATCAGCGTGAGCTTGTGCTGCACCAGCGGATGGTTGACGACGTTGACGGCGGCGGCGCTCATGGCGGTATTTGTCGCACAGGGTCGCTGCCCGCATCAAGGGTTCGTGACGCCGCGCCGGTGCACGGATGGCCCTCGCCGCCGGGTTATCCAAGACGACAAGCGGAAGCCGTTCGCCTTCACTTGCGAATATTTGCCGATTGCATAGACCGCACCGATTTCGAAGCGTGCGCTGGCTTGGGAATTCCGCCCGCTTTTCGCGCCACGGCCGACGGCAGTTCTTCCCGCAGCAGATCGATGAAGGCACGCAAGCCAGCGGTCATGTGTCGATGCCGCGGGTAATAGAGGCGCAATCCGGGAAACGGCGGCGTCCAGTCTTCAAGGGCCGCGCGCAAGCGGCCACAGGCGAGATGATCGGCGACCCACCACTCGCTCACGAAGATGAGGCCGAAGCCATCCAGCGCGGACTCGACCATCAGGGCATCGTTATCGAGCGTCAGCCTGCCCGGCACGTCCAACGCGACCTCCTCGCCGCGCTTCTCGAACTCCCACCGGTACAGCTTGCCGCTGGGCATCCGCCTGCGAACACATTCATGGGCAAGCAGATCCGAAGGCGAGCGCGGCACCGACATCCGTTCGAAATAGGACGGCGCGCCTACCACGAGGAAACGCGAGTCCGGCCCGCAGGGGACCGCCACCATGTCTTGCGGAACGGCTTCGGCAAGCCGAATGCCCGCATCAAAGCCTTCCGCGACGATGTCGATGTGACGGCCCTCCATCGTCAGTTCGACCTGCATGTCGGGATATCGCCGCAGGAATTTTGCAACGACAGGCCGCAAGATCTGATGGCCGGCGCGCTCCTTCAGGCTGATGCGCAGCGCGCCCGCCGGCGTGTCGCGGAAGACGTTCACGTCTTCCATGGCGCCGGCGATCTCGCGCAACGCCGGATTGACCCGTGAGAGGAAGCGCTCGCCCGCCGCCGACAACGAGACGCTGCGCGTCGTGCGGTTGATGAGGCGAACGCCAAGCCGCTTCTCCAGCCCTGCCACCGCATGGCTGAGGGCCGATGGCGAGATGCCGAGCTGCGTGGCCGCCGCGCGGAAACTGCGGTGGGCCGCGATCGCGGCGATGGCGTTCAGTTCGAAAAGGCCAGCATCGATCATTGTTCGATATTCTGCATCAGGTCATGTCAATTTATGCCGATTGTTGCATTAATCAATCCGCCTATCTGTGATCCGGGATTTGGGCCGAAAGGACATCACAGATGGCAAAGACATTCCTCATCACAGGCGTTTCCACCGGCTTCGGCCGCGCACTGGCCGAAGCTGCCCTGCGGGAAGGCCACACGGTCGCCGGCACCGTGCGGAAGCAAAGCGACCAGGAGAATTTCGAGAAACTCGGCAAAGGCGCGCACGCCGTGATTCTCGACGTCGCCAACACCAGCAGGGTCGCCCCTGCGGTCGCTGAGATCGAGCGCAGCATCGGCCCGATCGACGTGCTCGTGAACAATGCCGGCTATGGCCACGAGGGCATCCTGGAAGAGTCCTCGATCGAGAATTTGCGCCACCAGTTCGAGGTCAACGTGTTCGGCGCGGTGGCCATGATGCAGGCGGTGCTGCCTTACATGCGCAAGCGGCGCTCCGGGCACATCCTCAACGTCACCTCGATGGGCGGCATCATGACGTTTCCCGGCCTGAGCTACTACCACGGCAGCAAGTTCGCGCTGGAGGGGATTTCGGAGACGGTCGGCAAGGAAGTGAAGGACCTTGGCATCAAGGTGACGGCGATCGAGCCGGGCGGCTTCCGCACCGACTGGGCGGGACGATCGCTGGTGCGGGCGGCGCGATCGATTTCCGACTACGACCAGGTGATGAACCCGGCGCGCCAGCGCCGCATGGAATATAGCGGCAAGCAGATCGGCGATCCCGCGAAGGCCGCGCAGGCGATGTTGAAGGTCGCGATGTCGGATGATCCGCCCGCGCATCTTCTGCTTGGCAGCGACGCCGTGCGGCTGGTCGAGGAGAAGATCAAGGCGCTTCAGGCCGACTTCGAAGCGTGGAGGGACCTTTCGCTTTCCACCGACGTTGCCTGATCAGGAAAGCACTGGCGGTCCCGTGCGCAACGCCGGGACCGCCAATTGATTGATCACAATGCCGGATCGACCGCTTCCTCGTATTCCTTCTTGAAGCGCGCGATCAGTTCGGCGGCGGGCACGATCTTTTCGACGCTGCCGACACCCTGGCCTGAGCCCCAGATCTCCTTCCAGGCTTTCGGCTTCGCCCGCTCGCCGGAGGCGTCGGTGCCGAAGCTCATCTTGGAGGGATCGGAGGCCGGCAGATTGTCCGGGTCCATGCCGGCGGCGACGATCGACGGCTTCAGGTAATTGCCGTGCACGCCGGTGAACAGGTTGGAATAGACGATGTCTTCGGCGGCCGAGCCGGTGATCATGCTCTTGTAGCCTTCGACCGCATTCGCTTCCTTCGTCGCGATGAAGGCCGAGCCGATATAGGCGAAGTCGGCGCCGAGGATGCGCGCGGCGCGGATCGCCTTGCCGTTGCCCATCGCGCCCGACAGCGCGATCGGACCGTCGAACCACTGCCGCGTCTCCGCAACGAAGGGGAACGGCGACAGCGTGCCGGCATGGCCGCCCGCGCCGGCCGCCACCAGGATCAGGCCGTCGGCGCCCTTCTCGATCGCCTTGTGGGCGAACTTCTGATTGATCACGTCGTGGAAGACGATGCCGCCCCAATTGTGCACGGCCTGATTGAGCTCCTCGCGCGCGCCAAGCGAGGAGATGATCATCGGCACCTTGTGCTTCTCGCAGAGCGCGAGATCATGATCGAGCCGGTTGTTCGACTTGTGCACGATCTGATTGACCGCGAACGGCGCCGAGGGCCGTTCGGGATGCGCCCTGTCATAGGCCGCGAGCTCTTCCTTGATGCGCCCCAGCCATTCGTCGAGCAACTCCGGCGGCCGCGCGTTCAGCGACGGAAACGATCCGACCACGCCGGCCTTGCACTGCGCGATCACGAGATCAGGCACGGAGATGATGAACAGTGGCGCACCGATCACTGGAATCGACAGACGGCCCTTGAACAAGGCAGGCATGGACATCAGAGAAGATCCTTCGATTAGCTGGGAAGAGAGACTAGGCCAAAGATGCCAGACATCATACCAGCAAGGCAATCTTTCCAGTGTCAAGTATTGCGTTTTCGCGCTATTGCCGTAGCCCGGGTGGAGCGGAACGCGTAACCCGGGACGTCTGTGTCCGCATCTGCGAGCGGACCCGGGTTACGCTGGCGCTCCACCCGGGCTACGAGAGCTACAGAGCGCTATTGGCAGATCGCCCGCGTGACGAAATTTTCCGTCCGGCAGTCATTGGGTCTGCGCTTGTGGCCGGGAACGAACACGATCGGCGAGCATTTCTCGGCCGCATCGGTGTCCAGGCTCTTGCCTTCCTTGTAGCCCTTGCTCTGGCAGAGCTTGTCGGCGCCGGCCTTGCAGTCCGGCGCGCCGTTGGCTGCGACCAGGCAGGCCGCGCGGCCGGTGACAATCAATGACGGTCTTGTGAGAGCAGACAGGCCCTCGCCCGCATCCTTGGCGCGGGCGTTGAGATCATCAACCGTCTCGCCCGGGCTCTTCAAGGACGGCAGGATCGACTTGGACTTTTCGAACAGCTTGCTGATCTCGTTGATGAGGCCCGGGTTCTCCTCGCGCTCAGGCGGCGGAGCTTGGTTCGGCTGGGGCTGTGACTGGACACCGAGCGAGATTGGAGGCGCGGCTTACGCAAAAGCGAGATCGGAGGCGAGCATCAGCGTCGACACGACAACGGCCGCCTTGGCGACGGGCGGTCCGATGCGAAACGAAAGCTCGACTCGATCAAGCATGCCGAAGCGTAACCCGAGGACGACGACACGGCAAAGCGCTTTGCGCCACACCTACCACCCTCATCCCGAGGAGCACGCTTAGCGCGCGTCTCGAGGGATGGGCCACGGGCTCGATTGGGCCTCATGGTTCGAGACGGCGCTTCGCGCCTCCTCACCATGAGGGGAGAGAGTTCTCGCGCGCGCTAAACCAGCTTGAAGGCGATGTAGAAGCCGAGCACCAGCACGATCGCGCCGATTGCGACCCAGAAGCCCAGCCGCTTCTCCAATTCCTTGCGAATGAAATCGCCGTAGCGGTTGAGCAGGACCGCGACAATGAAGAAGCGGCCACCGCGCGCGACGATGGAGCACAGGATGAACAGCCAGATGTTATAGCCGGCGAAGCCCGAGGTGATGGTGACGAGCTTATAGGGGATCGGGGTCAGGCCCTTGAGCAGGATGATCACCGCGCCCCATTCGGCATAGGAGGCGCGGAAGGCGTCCACCTTGTCGCCGAGGCCGTAGATGGTGATCAGCCAATGGCCGACCGAGTCATAGAGCAGCGCGCCGATGGCGTAGCCGAGCACGCCGCCGGCGACCGACGCGATCGTGCAGACGGTGGCGAACCACCAGGCGCGCCTCGGCTGCGCCAGCGACATCGGCAGCAGCATGATGTCGGGCGGAACCGGGAAGAATGAGCTCTCAGCGAAGGCGACGGCGGCCAAAATCCACAGCGCGTAGGGTTTGTCGGCGGCGTCGATGCACCAGTCGTAGATCCGTTTCAGCATGGGCGCGATCAACCATCATGGAGCGCATTTGTCCATGCCGGCAAAAGAGGATTGTTGGCGGGTCAGCGCCGCTTCCGCAGGCTGCTTTCGAGCGCGACAATTCGCCGCCGCACGACCGGCTCGGCCGACGGCTTGGCCAGCCTGGCTCCGGTCTTCGGCAGTTTTTCGGCGATTCCGAGTAAATGCTCGCGCCGTTCCATCTCTTTCCAGACATCCTCCGGCTTCACCCCGGCGGCTGCCCACAAAACAGTCAGGTTATAGAGAAGGTCGGCGCTCTCGCGCACCACGGCGTCGGTCTTGCCGCTGAGGGCGTCGATCACGACCTCGATCGCTTCCTCGGCCAGCTTCTTGGCCATTTTTGACGGCCCGCGCTGAAACAATCGGGCGGTGCGCGACGTCGCCGGATCAAGATGCCGGGCCGCGAGAACCGCCTGATAGAGCCGATCGAGCGAATCACTCATTCCTCAAGCCTAATTCAAACCTCTGGCCAGCGTGTTAACATGCTGGCCAATGGGCGAAAAAAATCCACCGGCCGCGCGGGCCGGTGGCCTCATCTCGATCAAAATCGCGTTTACCAGCTCGCGAGCGGGTGACCGCGATAGTACGGCACGCCGCGGCCATAGCCGCCGCCGTAGTAATACGGGCCGCCGCCATAATAGGCCGGGCCACCGTAATAGACCGGGCCGCCACCATAGTAGCCGTAGGAATCATAGTAATCGCGGCGGTTCTGGGCGGCGGCGATCGCAAGCCCCGCACCGACGATGCCGGCAAAGGCTGCCGCAGCAGCCGCGCCGCCACCACCGCCGCGATAATATCGCCGGCGGGCGCTGATATCGGTGACGTCGCTGGTGCCGGTCTGCGCCGTGACCTGCTTGGTGACCTCCTTGGCCTTCGGGGCCGAGCCCGCATAGGCCATCGACGGCTCGACCGCCGTCAGCGCGACCGCCGCGACGGTAGCCAGTGCGGCTGCGCGGCCGATCGATGAAAACACACCTTTTCGCGCAAACATCTGAGTAGTCCTCCGTGGAAGCTCGGCCCGTCGGGCCACTCATAGCCAACCACGGGTGCGATCCTAAGTTCCCCAAACCAAACGCAGGCTGAACGATCCCTGGCGAAATCGTGGCAGTCATCAAGCATTCAGGTTAGAAGCGGCAGAATGGCACCGCTGAACGGGCGAAAACGCGCGTTCGGTGTCACGAAACAGACATACCCAGCGCGACAGATTGTCTCGCGTCTCCTGACGTCATCATGCGCGTAACCTCAACTTCCACCCGCCGCGATTTCCTGGGCCTTGCAATCGGCCTCGGCGCCAGCCTGTGCTCTCGCGCAAGCCGCGCGCAGAGCGCAGGCGTCGCCAAGCAGCCGATCACGATCCAGCTTACGCTCGACCGCCCGATCGACGCGGCGGTGTCGCCCTTCGTGATGGCAGGCGTCGGCGGATCGTTCGGCGCGGAGGGGCTTGCGGTCACCACCAACATCGCGGGCGGATCGCAGGACGCGATCGGGCGCGTCAGCGCGGGGATGAGCGATTTCGCGCTGGTCGACATCAACACGCTGATCCGCGCGCGCGACCGGAATGGCGCCGCACCGGTCAAGGCGATCTTCGTGCTGTTCAACCACGCGCCCTACGCCATCATCGCGCGCAGGAGCCGCGGCATCCGTGCGCTCTCCGATATCGAGGGCAAGAATCTCGGCGTCGCCGAAGGCGATCTCTCGATCCGGCTGTGGCCCGCGGTCGCCAGGCAGAACGGCATCAAGCCGCAAAGCGTGAAGCAGAACAGCATCAGCGCCGCGGTCCGCGAGCCGATGCTGTCGGCGGGACAGGTCGACGCGGTCACCGGCTTCTCCTATCTGTCGGCGATCAACCTGCGCGATCGCGGCGTGCCGGCGGACGATCTCGCAGTGCTGCGCTTCGCCGACTACGGCTGCGAGGCCTATGGCGCCGCGCTGATCGTCAACCCGAACTTGGCAGCCGCCAAGCCCGAGGCCGTGAAGGGCTTTATGCGGGCGGTGATCACGGGAACACATCTTGCGATCAAGGAACCCGCACGAGCGGTCACCGAAGTGGTGAGCCGCATGGATGCCGGCTCACGCGAACTGGAATCCGAGCGGCTGCGCGCCATCATCGGCGACAACATCCTCACCGCGGAAGTGAAGCAGCACGGCCTCGGCGGCATCGATACGGTCAGGTTCGAGCGGTCGATCGACCAGATCGCGGAGGATTTCAAATTCCAGAAGCGGCCGACCGCGGCGGATATTTTCGATGACGCATTCCTGCCGCCGGCCGACGCGCGCGTGGTGAATTGAGCAAGAGTAGCGCCGCGCCCGTCATTGCGAGGAGCGACAGCGACGAAGCAATCCACGCCTCCGCAAGCGGAGATATGGATTACTTCGCTCCGCTCGCAATGACGTGGAGAAACGGCGGGAAAGAGCATCGCGCTCTGGTTCTTGCACGTAATCCCGGATTAGAATGGCGGCATGTCGCTGCTTCGTCTTTATGTTCGCGTGCTCGAATTGCTCGGCAAGGAGGCGCGGCTCGGCTGGATCCTGGCCGGCGCCAATCTCTTGCTCGCCTGCGCGCAATTCGCCGAGCCGGTGCTGTTCGGCAAGATCGTCGACGTGCTCTCGGGCAAGCCGGTCACCGGACTGATCGCGTCCACCTCGCCATGGCCGCTGCTCGCGGCCTGGGTCGCGTTCGGCCTGTTCACGATCGGGTGTAGCGCCATCGTGGCGCTGCATGCCGACCGGCTCGCGCATCGCCAGCGGCAGGCGGTTTTGACTGATTATTTCGAGCACATCCTGCAACTGCCATTGACCTTTCACACCGGCACCCATTCGGGACGGCTGATGAAAGTGATGCTGAACGGCACGGACGCGCTGTGGCGGCTCTGGCTCGGCTTCTTCCGCGAGCATTTTGCCGCGATCCTGTCGCTGGTCGTGCTGTTGCCGCTCTCGCTCTACATCAACTGGCGACTCGCGATCCTCCTGTTCGCGCTCTGCGTCGTCTTCACCGTGCTGACCACGCTGGTGGTACGCAAGACCTACGGCATGCAGAGCGAGGTCGAGGAGCACTACAGCGATCTCTCCGCGCGCGCCTCCGACGCGCTCGGCAATGTCGCGCTGGTGCAGAGCTTCGTCCGCATCGACTCGGAAGTGCAGGGCCTGCGCTTCGTCGCCGACAAGCTGCTCGCCGCGCAAATGCCCGTGTTGTCGTGGTGGGCGCTGGTGACTGTGATCACGCGCGCCTCCACCACCATCACCGTGCTTGCGATCTTCACGGTCGGCATCGTGCTGAACCAGCAAGGACTGACCTCGGTCGGCGAGATCGTGATGTTCGTCTCCTTCGCGACCATGCTGATCCAGAAGCTCGAGCAGGTGGTGGGCTTCATCAACAACGTGTTCATGGAAGCGCCGCGCTTGAAGGAATTTTTCAACGTGCTGGACGCGGTGCCGGCGGTGCGCGACCGTCCCGGCGCGATGGATGCAGGCCGGCTGTCGGGCCTCATCGAATTCAACGACGTCTCCTTCTCCTACGACGGCAAGCGTCCGGCGGTGGAGGATCTGACCTTCACCGCGCTGCCTGGCCAGACCATCGCGCTGGTCGGCTCGACCGGCGCCGGCAAGTCGACCGCGATCGCGCTGCTGCACCGCGCCTTCGATCCGCAGTCGGGCATCATCAAGATCGACGGCATGGATATCCGCGCGCTGAAGCTGACCGCGCTGCGCAGGAACATCGGCGTGGTGTTCCAGGAGGCGCTGTTGTTCAACCGCTCGCTCGCCGAGAACCTGCGCGTCGGCAAACCTGATGCCACCGACGAGGAACTTCGCACGGCCGCGGCGCGGGCGCAGGCGCTGGAATTCATCGAGCGCAGCGAGAAGGGATTCGACACCCATGCCGGCGAGCGCGGCCGCATGCTGTCGGGCGGCGAGCGGCAGCGCCTGTCGATCGCCCGCGCGCTGCTCAAGGACCCGCCGATCCTGATCCTGGACGAGGCCACCAGCGCGCTGGATGCCGTCACCGAGGCCAAGGTCAACGCCGCTCTCGATGAAGTGATGAAAGGCCGCACCACCTTCGTGATCGCGCATCGCCTCTCCACCATCCGCCACGCCACCCGCATCCTGATGTTCGACAACGGCAGGGTGATCGAAAGCGGAACTTTCGATGAACTCGTCGCAAAAGGCGGCCGTTTTGCCGATCTCGCGCGGGCCCAATTCATGGTCCAGGAGAACGCGCGAGCAAGCCTGCAGGCGGAATAGGCCGCGCTTCACCGGCCGCGGAATTGTCGAAATTCGGCCGATTTCGTCCACGATTAAATAACCCGGCCTCTGTTCTCCAAAAGCGACCCGGTATAGGGTTTGCACCGCCGCAAAATTGGCCGGCGCCGGACACGCTTGAAACCGGAACGTCACATCTGAAAGCCCACCTTGGCCAAGGCGTTTGTTCAAGGCGGGTCTTCAATCAGGACCGGACCAGGATAGTGCACCTTCTTCGCCCGCTGCTTCGCCGATCGCTTCTCCTCTTCGTCGCCGCCGCGGCCCTCGCGCTTGCGCCGCGCGCGACCAAGGCGGAGGCGCTGCTGGTGGTGGAAGCCGATAGCGGAAAGGTGCTGCAGGCCGACAACGCGACCATGCCTTGGTATCCCGCATCGGTCACCAAGCTGATGACAGCCTATGTGTCGTTGAAGGCGGTGAAGGACGGCCGCATCTCGCTCGACACGCTGCTCACGGTCTCGCCGACGGCGGCCTCGCAGTCGCCGTCGAAGATGGGTTTCCGTCCGGGCACGCAGGTCACCGTCGACAATGCGCTGAAGATGATGCTGGTGAAGTCGGCCAACGACATGGCGGTCGTGCTCGCCGAAGGCGTCGGCGGATCGATCGACGGCTTCTCCGCGATGATGAACGAGACCGCGCAGAAGCTCGGCATGACGCAGACGAGCTACGTCAATCCGAACGGGCTGCCGGCGGACGGCCAGATCACCTCCGCACGTGACCTTGCGATCCTCGCCCGCGCCATCATCCGCGATCTTCCCGAATACGAATATTTCGTGCACATCCCCTCGATCCGCTTCGGCCGCCGGACCACGCAGAACTTCAACCGCCTGATCGGCCGCTATCCCGGCGCCGACGGTTTCAAGACCGGCTTTATCTGCGCCTCCGGCTACAACCTCGTGGCGTCGGCGACGCGCGACGGCAAGCGGCTGATCGCGGTGGTGCTCGGCGCCTCGTCGGGCCGGATGCGCGCGGTGCGCGCGGCGCAACTGCTCGATCGCGGTTTTGCCAATAACAACCTGTCCTGGCTCCGCCCTTCGCTGGGCACAGTCGAGAGTCTGGCGCCGATCGACGCTACGCCGCCGAACCTGCGCGATGAGATGTGCGGCCCCAAGCGCAAGCGGCCCGCAAGTGATGAGGACGAGGACACCGTCGCCAGCAGCAGCACCAGCAGCAGCGGCGAGACCGGCGCGACCTTCTTCGCCGCCAACCTGCCGCCGCCGATCTTCAAGCCCGCCGACTTGCTGGCGCAGCCGGCGGAGCCGTCCGAGCCGGTCGTGGTCTATACCGGCCCGACCCGGACGGGTGCGGCTTTGATCGCCGCGGTCGCGGCGGACACCGAGAAGGACACGCCAAAGCCGCGCAAGAAGAAGACGCATGTCGCGGCCAAGAAGTCGGACGCGTCTGCCGACGCCAAATCGGATGGCAAATCCGACGCCAAGCCGGCTGCAAAGCAGGCCAAGGTAGATACCAAGGCGGATACCAAGCAGGCTGCAAAGCCGGAGGCCAAGCCAGCGGCGAAGCCGGCCGCGGTCCGGCACGCCAATGCCAAGTCTGACGGCGCTGCCGCAAAGCCTTCGGAGAAGCCCGCGGCCACCGCGGGCGACAAACCGGCCGCCAAGCCGGCGAAGCCGAAGGCGGCGGCCAAGCCGAAGAACGACGGCAAGCCGGCCAGTTAACCGCGCCGCAACATCCCCCGATTTGCTGATGCGTCGAACGGGCGCGGGCGGCTTGCCATCGGCCGCCGGCTAGCCCAATACTGCCAAAAAGAAGGCAGTCCGGGCCACGGTCCGGGGACGAGGAGAGGGGATTTCCATGGAGCGCATCTGGCTCAAGTACTACCCGGCCGGCGTGCCCGCCGACATCGACGTCACGCAATACTCATCGCTGGTTGAGCTGCTCGAGGAAAGCTTTGCGAAGTTCGCCGACCGCAAGGCCTTCATCTGCATGGACAAGGCGATCACCTATCGCGAGCTCGACGAGATGTCGACCGCGCTCGGCGCCTATCTGCAGAGCCTCGGCCTGCAAAAGGGCGCGCGCGTCGCGCTGATGATGCCGAACGTGCTGCAATATCCGATCTCGACCGCCGCCGTGCTGCGTGCCGGATACGCCGCCGTCAACGTCAACCCGCTCTACACCCCGCGCGAGCTCGAGCACCAGCTCAAGGATTCCGGCGCAGAAGCCATCATCGTTCTGGAGAATTTCGCTGCCACCGTGCAGCAGGTGCTGGGCAAGACCTCGGTCAAGCACGTCATCGTCGGCAGCATGGGCGACCTGCTTGGCTTCAAGGGCGTGATCGTCAATCTGGTGGTGCGCCGGGTGAAGAAGATGGTGCCGCCGTTCTCGATCCCGCGCGCCGTCGCATTCAACACTGCTGTCGCCGCAGGCCGGGGCATGAAGCTCAACCGGCCCAGGATCACGCCCGATGACGTCGCCTTCCTGCAATATACCGGCGGCACCACCGGCGTCTCCAAGGGAGCCACCCTGCTCCACCGCAACATCGTCGCCAACGTGCTGCAGAACGACGCCTGGCTGCAGCCGGCGATCAAGAAGCCGCCGCATGTCGACCAGCTCTTCATCGTCTGCGCGCTGCCGCTCTACCACATCTTCGCGCTGACCGCCTGCTATCTGCTGGCGGTGCGCGCCGGCGGCGTCAACCTCCTGATCCCGAACCCGCGCGATCTGCCCGGCTTCGTCAAGGAGCTCGCGAAATACCAGATCAACAGCTTTCCCGCCGTCAACACGCTCTACAACGGCTTGTTGAACACACCCGGCTTCGACAAGCTCGACTTCTCCAAGCTCAAGACCTCCTTCGGCGGCGGCATGGCCACGCAAAAGCCGGTGGCCGAGAAATGGCTGGCGGTGACCGGCTGCGCGCTGTCGGAAGGCTACGGCTTGTCCGAGACCTCGCCGACGCTGACCTGCAACCCCGCCGACACCGACAAGTTCTCCGGCTCGATCGGCCTGCCGGTGCCTTCGACTTATCTCTCGATCCGCGACGATGACGGCAATGAACTGCCGCTCGGACAGGCCGGCGAGATCTGCGCCAAGGGCCCGCAGGTGATGTCGGGCTACTGGAACCGGCCGGACGAGACCGCGCGGGTGATGACCGCGGACGGCTATTTCCGCACCGGCGACATCGGGGTGATGGACGAGAACGGCTACACCAAGATCGTCGACCGCAAGAAGGACATGATCCTGGTCTCCGGCTTCAACGTCTATCCGAACGAGATCGAGGAAGTGATCGCGAGCCATCCGGGCGTGCTCGAATGCGCCGTGATCGGTGTGGCCGACGCCAAGACCAGCGAGGCGGTCAAAGCCTTCATCGTCCGCAAGGACCCGAGCCTCACCGCCGAGGAGATCATCAAGTTCTGCGGCACCCAGCTCACCAACTACAAGGTGCCGAAGCAGATCGAGTTCAGGACCGAGCTGCCGAAGACCAATGTCGGAAAGATCCTGCGCCGCGAATTGCGCGACGAGAAGAAGCCGGCGGCTGCGGCCTGAATTCGCGCGCCAGCGGACGTTCGGACCATGATTGACGTTCGCGATGTCACGCCGGGCGAGATCCTGGCGTTCTGGCGCGCGGCCGGCCCCGATCGCTGGTACGCGGGCGACGATGCGTTCGATGCGGAAATACGCGACCGCTATCTCGAGCTCTGGCGGAAGGCGGCGGGCGGCGAGTTGTCGTCATGGGAGATGATCGACGACGGGGCGCTGGCGCTCGTCATCATTCTCGATCAGTTTCCCCGCAACATGTTCCGCGGCGACGCGCTGACCTATTCAAGCGACGCGCTGGCGCGGGAGGTGGCGCATCGGGCCATCGACCGCGGGGTGGATGCGCGGATCGACCCCGACCTGCTCGAATTCCTCTACATGCCCTTCATGCATTCGGAGCATCTGCCCGACCAGATCCGCTGCATCGAGCTGTTCCGGAACATCGGCAATACGGAGCAGCTCGAATATGCGGAGGGGCACGCCGATATCATCCGGCGGTTCGGCCGCTTTCCTCACCGCAACCGCATCCTGCGGCGCGCGACCACGCCCGAAGAGCAGGCCTTCCTGGACGAAGGCGGATTTTCCGGATGATGACGGAACGGTGAAGGCGCGCGGCCGTTGCGGTTTTGACGCTCGCGAATATTGTGCCCGCAAGCTGCACGGTCTACAAAACATCAGCTCATTCAGGGAGACTGGACGATGACGATCCAAGTTGGCGGCAAGCTGCCGGATGCCAAGTTTCGCGTGATGACCGAGGAAGGTCCGCAGGTGCGGACCACCGATGATGTCTTCAAGGGCAAGAAGGTGGCGCTGTTCGCAGTGCCCGGCGCCTACACCGGCACCTGCCACAAGATGCATCTGCCGAGCATCTTCCTCAACGCCTACGCCATCAAGGACAAGGGCGTCGACACCATCGCGATCGTCTCGGTCAACGATGCCTTCGTCATGAACGCCTGGAAGCGCGACACCGACCAGCGCGACGAGGCGCTGTTCCTCGCCGACGGCAACGCCGATTTCACCAAGGCGATCGGCATGGAGCTCGATGCCTCCGGCAACGGGCTCGGCATCCGCTCCAAGCGCTATTCGATGCTGGTCGAGGACGGCGTGGTGAAGAAGCTCAACCTCGAACCGGCCCCGGGCAAGGTCGAGGTCTCCGGCGGCGACACGCTGCTGGCGCAGCTCTAAGCTTCCCCCCGTCATTGCGAGGAGCGTAGCGACGAAGCAATCCACGCCTCAGCAAGCGGCGAAATGGATTGCTTCGCTTCGCTCGCAATGACGGACGACGACGGAGAGGCCGTAGGGTGGGCAAAGCGAAGCGTGCCCACCGTTTTTTGCACCGAACGTGGATGGTGGGCACGCTGCGCTTTGCCCACCCTACCAACTACGAACCGCCGACTTTTTCCTTCAGCCGCGCCATGGCGACGCCTTCGCGGGCGAGCTGGTCGGCGCGCTCGTTTTCGGCGTGGCCGGCGTGGCCCTTGATCCAGTGCCAGCGCACCTCGTGCGGCTTCAGCGCGGCATCGAGCCGCTGCCATAGCTCGACATTCTTCACCGGCTTCTTGTCGGCAGTACGCCAGCCGTTCTTCTTCCAGCCGAAGATCCAGGCGGTGATGCCCTGGCGGACATATTGGCTGTCGGTGGTGAGATCGACCACGCAGGGCTTCTTCAGCGCCTCCAGCGCCGAAATCGCCGCCATCAATTCCATGCGGTTGTTGGTGGTATGGGCCTCGCCGCCCTTCAATTCCTTCTCGACGTCGCCGAATTTCAGTATCGCGCCCCAGCCGCCCGGGCCGGGATTGCCCGAGCAGGCGCCGTCGGTGAAAACAGTCACATGCGGCTTTTCGCTCACGCCACGCACCCCGCCTGCGTCACGCCGTAATCGCTGAGCGTCTTCACGCTCTGCTGGAAGCGCAGCTTGCGCACATATTCCAGCGGGTCCTTGGGCTTCACCAGCGCACCTGGCGGCACGTTGAGGAAATCGACCAAACGCGTCAGCAGGAAGCGCAGCGCGGCGCCGCGCGCGAGCAGCGGCAGCGCCGCCTGCTCTCCTTCCGACAACGGCCGCGCCCGGCCATATGCATTGAGGAGCGCGCGCGCTTTCGTCGCGTTGAAGGAATGGTCCGGCTCGAAGCACCAGGCATTGAGGCAGATCGCCACGTCATAAGCCAGGATGTCGTTGCAGGAGAACGGGAAGTCGATCAGCCCCGACAGTCTGTCGCCGAGGAAGAACACGTTGTCCGGAAACAGATCGGCATGGATGACGCCGACCGGCAGATCGGCCGGCCAATTCGCCTCGAGATAGCCAAGCTCGCGCTCGACGAAATCGCGCAGGCCCGCCTGCACGCTGTCGGCGCGCGCGCCGGCAAGATCGAACAGCGGCCGCCAGCCGGCAACCGAGAGCGGGTTCTGGCGGAACATCGGGAAATCGAGCCCGGCAAGATGCATCTTCGCCAGCGCCTCGCCGACGGCGCCGCAATGTCCGACATTCGGCCGCCGCGGCCACATGCCTTCGAGGAAATTGATGACCGCCGCCGGCCGCCCCGCGAGCCGGCTAAAGACCTCGCCCTTGCGGTTTCGCGCCGGCTGCGGGCAGCTCACGCCGCGCTCGGCGAGATGCGCCATCAGCGACAGGAAATACGGAAGGTCATCCTCCGCCACGCGCTTCTCGTAGAGCGTCAGGATGAACGAGCCGCAGCTCGTGTGCAGCAGGAAGTTCGAGTTCTCGACGCCCTCGGCGATCCCCTTGTAGGAGAGGAGATCGCCGATGTCGTAACCTCTAAGGAATTCCGCTAGCTCTTCGGCGGCGACGTCGGTGTAGACCGCCATAAACGACTACTCGGCGGCGGCTTCAGGACGCAGCGAGCGCGGCAGCGGGAAGAACTCGTTTTCTTCCGCGGCCGAGACGGTCTCGACATGCAATTCAAAGCGCTCGGCGAACGCGTCCATGATCTCTTCGACGATCACTTCCGGCGCGGAGGCGCCGGCCGTGATGCCGAGGCTGCTGATGCCCTCAAAGCGATCCCAGTCGATGTCGCTGGCACGCTGCGCCAGCACCGCGATCGGGCAGCCCTCGCGCTCGGCGACCTCGCGCAGGCGCTGCGAGTTGGAGGAGTTCGGCGCGCCGACCACGATCAGCGCATCGACCACCGGAGCCACCTTCTTCACCGCGAGCTGGCGGTTGGTGGTGGCATAGCAGATGTCTTCCTTGTGCGGCCCGTTGACGTTCGGGAAGCGCTCCTTGAGCAGCGCGACGATCTCGGCGGTATCGTCGATCGACAGCGTGGTCTGGGTCACAAAGGCGAGGTTGTTGGGATCCTTCGGGGTGAAGGTCTTGGCGTCCTCGGCGGTCTCGATCAGGGTCACGGCGCCCGCAGGCAACTGGCCGAGCGTGCCGACCACCTCCGGGTGGTGGGAATGCCCGATCAGGAGGATCTCGCGGCCACGCTTGAAATGGATCGCGGCTTCCCGGTGCACCTTGGTGACCAGCGGACAGGTGGCGTCCAGCGAGAACAAATGGCGTGCCTGCGCATCCGCCGGAACCGACTTTGGAACCCCATGAGCGGAAAAAACCACCGGTGCGGTGGTATTCGCGGGGATTTCGGCCAGTTCCTCGACGAAAATCGCGCCCTTCTTCTTCAGGCCGTCCACGACATATTTATTGTGGACGATCTCGTGCCGGACATAAACCGGGGCGCCGTAGATCATCAGCGCCCGTTCCACGGTGTCGATGGCCCGGACCACCCCGGCACAAAAGCCGCGTGGCGAACAAAGCACGATTCTCAGGTCTGGTTTGGCTGGCATGGAGCGATCTCGCGACCGAATCACCCCTTGCCGGCGGGCAGGGAACGGTCAGTTGGGTAAGGACTTTAGCCCGACTTGGGCTGGGTTTCGGACGGTGTCAAGGCACTCTAGCAGAACCATTGCGCCACCGGTACCCGAAGGATTATATAGGGCTTGATTCCCGTCATCGCTGATGACCCCCGGTTTCGCCTCCAAAGAGGTGGGCGAAGCACAAAGGAGATTTGCCATGAGCAACGCACCTCTGATGCCCAAGGCGACCGCCGTCTGGCTCCTCGATAATACCGCGCTGACCTTCGACCAGGTCGCCGATTTCACCAAGATGCACCCGTTGGAGGTCCGCGCCATCGCGGACGGCGACGCCGCCCAGGGCATCAAGGGCATGGACCCGATCTCGACCGGCCAATTGAGCCGCGACGAGATCGAAAAGGGCGAAAGGGACCCCAACTATCGCCTCAGGCTCGGCGAGAGCAAGGTGGTGCTGCCGGCCGCCGCCAAGCGCAAGGGCCCGCGCTATACGCCGGTGTCGCGCCGCCATGAGCGGCCGAGCGCGATCCTGTGGCTGGTCCGCAACCATCCCGAACTGAAGGACGCCCAGATCATGCGGCTGGTCGGAACCACCAAGACCACGATCGCCAGCGTCCGCGACCGCACCCACTGGAATACCTCGACGCTGACCCCGATGGACCCGGTGACGCTCGGCCTGTGCTCGCAGATCGAGCTCGACTTCGAGGTGCAGCGCGCCGCCAAGGAGAAGCCCGCCACCGCCACCTATGGTGGCGCCACGCTGCTGCCGGCCTCCGAGACCACGCGGAAGGAGCCGGAGTTCGAGCCCGCCGAGAGAAAGGGCGACGACCTCAACGTCGACGCCGTGTTCGCCAAGCTGAAGACGATCGGCGGCAAGAAAGAAGAGCAGGAAGAATAAGGCTGCCTCGCATTCGGTACGAGGCATGCGAAACGCGGCGGATCAACCCGCCGCGTTTTTGTTGGAGTGATGCAGCAGCCGCGACCCGGTGGCGGGTGATGACGGCGGATGGCCGCCCTCACGCCTTCTTCAAGAACTCCGTGCGCAGGACCAGGCCCTTGACCTTGTCGGTGCGGCCCTCGATTTCGTCCTCGTTATCGGTGAGGTGGATGTTCTTGATCACCGTGCCGCGCTTCAAGACCGTGGACGAGCCTTTCAGCTTCAGGTCCTTGATCAGCGTGACGCTGTCGCCTTCGGCGAGCGGCGCGCCGTTTGAATCCCTAACCTTGATGTCCATGTGATGCTTTCCGCGGCGCGCGCTGAGATGGGAATGATCTCATCTCTTAATTTGAGCATGATCTCCGCGCAAACGCTTCGCGTTTGTCGCGAGGGAAAACCGGTTTCCACTTTTCCGGATCATGCTCTAGCGCAATTCGATCTGGTCCGTCATCTCATGCTGGCTCAGCACCAAGGCGGCCAGCGGCGCCGGAGCCCGGCTCCCGGCGCCGCCGTCCCCCGCGGCGTCAGAACTTGTAGACGACGCCGCCGCCCACCAGCCACGGATCGATATTGGCGCGCCCGGTGACTGGAATTGCGTTGTTGACGGTTGCCGAGTAGTCCGGCCGCAGCCACAGCTTCTTCACGTCGACGTTGAGGCCCCAGTGGCGGTCGAGCATGTAGTCGAAGCCGAACTGGACCGCGGCGCCGACCTGGTTGCTGATGTGCAGATCCGTCACCGCAAGACCGCCGACCGGCGTATTGGCCGCGGACTGGTTGAAGAACACGGTGTAGTTGATGCCGGCACCGATATACGGCTTGAACGCGCCAAGCCCGGTGAAGTGATATTGCAGGGTCAGCGTCGGCGGCAACAGCCAGGCCTTACCGATGTCGAGCCCGTTGAGCGCCCCGGTACCGCTGATGTGATGCCTGGTCGCGCCAAGGATGAGTTCGGCGGCTAAATTCTCGGTGAAGAAATAGGTGATGTCGAGCTCCGGGATGACCTGATCGCTAATCGAGAGCCCCGAATTCGGTGACGACAGGCCCGGAACGCCGAAGACGTTAACCGAGCTGCCGCCCGCATCCGGCAGCACGCCGAGCGCGCGCAGACGGATCATCCAGGGGTTGAAGGTCTCCACCGGCGGCGGTGCCTTCGCCTTGTAGACCGGCGCCAGATCCGCAGCCTGCGCCGACATGGCAGCCCCACCGAACGCCGCCGCAAGCACGAGCGACGCCGTCAAAATTGTTCTTGTCCTCATCAAATTCCCCATCGCCAAGTCTTCCCATCGCCAAGTCCGCGCGGAAAGTCGCGCGTTGCCTCTCTCAGACCAGAAGCGGGACGGTGAAGGATTTGATGCGGATCAAATCAGACGAGACATGGCGTGATTGAGTCACACCGTTGCAAAAGTATCACGGCAAACGGCGTTGCGATTCAGTCGTAGCGGTAACGCATGACCGCGCATCGAGGTCACTATCTGTTTTCGGCCGGCAGCAGCTTCGCCAATGTCTTCAGGACAGCAACGAAGCCGTTGAGCAACTCCGGACCAACCTCGGAATCAAGTTGACCGTGAACTATTGCGTTCCTGACCACAATCGCTGCCCTTAACCTGTCGGCTTCTTCCGGCGTAACATATCCCGCAGACCCAAGTACCTCTACGAGACGTGCAGGCGTTTGCGGCCGCTGGAATTGATCCGGAAGCAAGGCTCGGCCGATGGCTTCAAGCGTCGCCCATGCCATCACGAGAGCGGCCAGCGAATGGCCGGCATTACTCAAATCAACGAC
This sequence comes from Bradyrhizobium sp. Leo170, assembly GCF_004296405.1. Taxonomy (GTDB): domain Bacteria; phylum Pseudomonadota; class Alphaproteobacteria; order Rhizobiales; family Xanthobacteraceae; genus Bradyrhizobium. The sequence goes on along the minus strand of NZ_PSRR01000013.1, from coordinate 8,247 downwards.
ACGCTGAATCGATTCGTTGATTGCGGCAGTCGAAGCGATCTCCAGCAATTTGCCGGACACTGCGGGTGACGCGTAGAACACCCTGAGCTCCCAATCATCGCGATCGGCAAACAGAGATTGCAGCGTTTTTATCTTCTGAGTGGAGCCTGTGTTTGAGCCGACAACTTCAATTGCGATCTTCTTATCCTTTCTGAGAGCGATGGCGTCCGGCCTATACTCTTGCATAAAGGGCGGAAGGATTGATGGAGACGGGTTTATGTAGACGTCAAATCCCTCCGCCTGATAGCGGGGCAGAAGACTTTCGATCACTTCGGCTTCGCTGCTTCCAGGGACACTCGTCATGTCAGATCCTCGAATGGATCGTTCGACAACCGAACATATAAAATAGGCTTGGTTCTATTTAGCGCGTCCTGCAGGGTCGGACTAGGAGTCCCAAATCCGAAGACGTTTCCAGGTTCGAACTTCTGAACCAGAACCCGATGGACCTGCCGATCATCCACGTAGATATGCTTACCCAATGCATCAAGCACAGGCTTGACAATGTTGTCGATATCACCGGCCATCTCGGCAGCGGGGAAATAAAACAATGTTGCCGCGACCGGGCCTTCCGTCGCGAAATGCCCCTCCGGCAGGACCGCTCGCGTCGCATCAATAACGCGCGCCTTCCATTGATCCACTGACTCCCGGCGCTTGGCGGATAGGGAAACGGGAGTTCCGGCCACCAAGAATTCAAGCGGAAACTCGATTTCCACGCTCATCGCCGTAGTTCGAAGGCCAAAAACAGTATCAATTCAGAAAACCCGAGGCTTGCACAGGCCCGGCTCCATTTCAACTGCCTTGCTTCGAGCGGCCTCCATAGCTGCTCGCTGGCTTCATCCGAGCGCGATTTCTTCCGTCACCTCGTGCTTGAGCCCGACGGCGTCGATCGTCAGCGTCATTTTCGCCGTCAGCTTCTCGTTGCCCTTGAGGCGGCCGGCTTCGATCGCGTCGCGTACGGCCTTTTCGATCTCGCGCTGGGAGGTGATGCCGACGCGCTTCAGGAATCGGCGCAGGCTTTCGTTGAAGACATCCTCGTTCATGACGTTCCTCCTCTGCTTATGGCCTCACCGGATTGTTGAGCATGTATTCGCCGAGATTGCGCTGACGACGGTCGGCGCGCGCTTCGGCGTTCTGCCGCTGGACGTCGCGGTCCTTGCGGCAGGCGACGTATTCGGGCGAGCCCTGCTGGACGTTGTTGGCGCGGCAGAACGCGTCGTCGTCACCCGCGGCATCGGCCAGCGGCGCCGTCCTCCGCTCGAGGCAGCCGACGAGCAGTGGCGCGACTAGGAACAGCGCGATATGGGCTCGGGCGAAGTAACGTCGCATACGTGGTTTCCCTCTTTCGTCATTGCCGTGTGCCCGTCCCCGACCTGATCGGGGATGACCCGGCAATCCATCGAAAAGATGGCGGCTTCTCTGATCTTGATGGATGCCCGGGTCAAGCCCGGGCATGACGATCCAACCGTCACACCCTTCCCTTCAGCGCGTCGCCGATCTCGTCGAGCACCTTGGGGTCCTCGATCGTGGCCGGCATGGTCCAGCTTTCGCCATCGGCGATCTTCTTGATGGTGCCGCGGAGGATCTTTCCGGAGCGCGTCTTCGGCAGGCGGCCGACCGTGATCGCGAGCCTGAAGGCGGCGACCGGGCCGAGCTTTTCGCGCACCAATGCCACGATCTCCTTCTCGATCTCGGCGGGCGGGCGGCTGACGCCGGCCTTCAGCACCAGGAAACCGCAGGGCACTTCGCCCTTGATCGCATCCTTGACGCCGAGCACGGCGCATTCGGCGACATCGGGATGCGAGGCCAGGATCTCCTCCATGCCGCCGGTGGAGAGCCGGTGACCGGCAACATTGATGATGTCGTCGGTGCGCCCCATCACCCAGACATAGCCGTCCTCATCCTTGTAGCCGGCGTCCGACGTTTTGTAGTAGCCGGGGAATTCGGAGAGGTAGGCTTCCTTGAAGCGCTCATCCTGCTGCCACAGCGTCGGCAGGCAGGCGGGCGGCATCGGCAGCTTGATCACGATCGAGCCCATGGTGCCCGCGGGCACCGGCCTTGCCGCTTCATCGACCACGTCGACCTGATAGCCCGGCATCGGCACCGTCGGCGAGCCATGCTTGACCGGCAGCATGCCGAGCCCCACCGGATTGCCGGCAATGCACCAGCCGGTCTCGGTCTGCCACCAATGGTCGACCACCGGTACCTTCAATTGTGCCTCCGCCCATTCCACCGTCGGCGGATCGGCGCGCTCGCCGGCGAGGAAGAGCGTGCGGAAATTTGCCAGATCATATTGCCGGATGAACTTGCCTTCCGGATCCTCCTTGCGGATGGCGCGGAAGGCAGTCGGCGCGGTGAAGAACGCAACCGCCTTGTGCTCGGAGATCACCCGCCAGAACGCGCCGGCATCGGGCGTGCCGATCGGCTTGCCTTCATACATGATCGAGGTCGCGCCATGGAACAGCGGGCCATAAACGATGTAGCTGTGGCCGACCACCCAGCCGATGTCGGAGCCGCACCACCAGACCTCGCCCGGCTTGACGCCGTAGAGGTTGAACATCGACCATTTCAGCGCAACGAGATGCCCGCCATTGTCGCGCACGACGCCCTTCGGGATTCCCGTCGTGCCGGAGGTGTAGAGGATGTAGAGCGGGTCGGTCGCGAGCACCGGGACGCAAGGCGCGGCCTTGCCGGCATCGAGTGCGGCGCGGCTCAAGCTGGCCCAGTCGTGATCGCGGCCCGCGGTGAGCTCGCAACCATGCTGCGGACGCTGCAGGATGATGCAGGCTTCCGGCTTGGCGCTGGCAAGCTTGATCGCCTCGTCGAGCAGCGGCTTGTACTGCACGATGCGGCCGGGCTCGATGCCGCAGCTCGCCGAAAAGATCAGCTTCGGCTTGGCATCGTCGATGCGGCTGGCCAATTCCTTTGCGGCAAAACCGCCGAACACCACGCTGTGCACCGCGCCGATCCGCGCGCAGGCCAGCATCGCCACCACCGCTTCCGGCACCATCGGCATATAGAGGATGACGCGGTCACCCTTGGTCACGCCGAAATCCTGCATGACCGCGGCGAGCGCCTGCACTTCCTTCAGAAGCCCGGCATAGGTGAATTTCGTGATGCTGCCGGTGAGTGGGGAATCGTGGATCAGTGCGACCTGGTCGGCGCGGCCGCCGAGCACGTGGCGATCGAGCGCGTTGTAGCAGGTGTTGACGACGGCGCCGGTGAACCAGCGCCCATAGACGCCGAGCGAGGGATCGAAAACCTTCTTGGCCGGCTCGATCCAATCGATCTCCCGCGCCGCCTCGCTCCAGAAACCATCGGGATCAGCCAGCGAGCGTGCATGGATCTCGTGATAGCGGCTGTTGTGAATGTTCATGGCGTTCCTCCCGGTCTTTCTCCCCGTCATGGCCGGGCTCGTCCCGGCCATCCACGCGTTGCTTCCTCAGCCGGGAAGGACGTGGATGCCCGGCACGAGGCCGGGCATGACGCAAGCGGCTAGTTCATCGTCTTTGACCGCATTGTCACGGACAGCGGCCACGATTCAAGCCGAAAAGAGCGCTCCATTCAGCCAGCGGCCGCAGCTAATACCCGTCGACCCCGTTTAGCTTCTGCAGCCGCCGCTTCATCGCCGTCGGCAGGTCATAGCCGGGACGGCCGAACTGGGCGTTGCGGCGGGCGATGAATTCGTCCTGCTCGCGCTGCAGGGCGCGGGCGGCACGCGGATTCTCGGCCTCGCGGACCGCCCTGGCATTTGCCGCAAAGATCTCGCGGTCGAGGTCGGCGAGATCAGGGCTGGCGCAGATGGCCCTCTCCACCGTGCGGCGCGCCTTGGCGCAATTGAAACTCGGCTTGCCGGCGACGGCCATCAGCGCGCCGAGGCGCTCGAGCTCCAGCGCCAGCGACTTGTAGTTGGCGCGCGCCGCGGCGTGATCCGGGTTCAGCTTGATCGCTGCGCCGAAGTCAGCGAGCGCCTTGGGCCGGTCGCCCTTCTTGCGCCAGAGCTCGCCGCGCGCATTGAAGCTATCGGCGAGCGTCGGATCCAGCCTCAGCACGGCGTCGTAATCGGAGATCGCGCGGTCGACCATGTCCTTGCGGGCATAGGCGTCACCGCGCGCGATCAGCGCCTTGACGCGATCGGCCTTGGCGGTGTTTTCGTTGTCGATCAGCGCCGTGCAGAGATCGACGGCCTTATCGTTATCGTCAGCGCCGGCAGCAGTGAGGCATGGCGCGGGATCGGCCTGCACATCCTTGAGCGGTTCTACGCTGGTTGCAAATGCAGGCTGGGCGAGCGCCATGCAAAGGCTCGACGCGACGATGACGCGTCGGATGAAGAGCCAGGATTGCATCGATTGGTCCGGTAGGAATTCTTGATCTCGAGCCAATGGTAGCAAACGACGCGTACCCCGCACCAGCGGGAGATTTGTCGCGATTTCCGCGCTTGCTCATGGGCTCGCAAACTCATGCTAGATTAGCCAATGACTGCCAACAGGAATTTGACGCGTGTCAACCTTCGAATGGACCATCGTCCTGCTGCTCGTCGCCATTCCGCTGTCGGCGGTGGCGCGACGGATCAACGTGCCTTATCCGACCTTCCTTGCGGTCGGCGGCGTGCTCCTGACCTTCCTGCCGTCGGGGCCATCCTGGACATTGGAACCCGGCCTCGCGCTGGCGCTGTTCGTGGCACCTGTGCTGCTCGATGCCGCATTCGATACGTCGCTCCGCGACCTCCGCAACAACTGGTTGCCGGTGTCGATGCTGGTGCTCGCTGCGGTCGGCACCACGACCGCCGCCGTCGCGCTGGTGGCGCATTGGCTGAGGCCGGACATGCCATGGGCCGCGGCGATCGCATTGGGCGCCATCGTCGCTCCGCCGGATGCGGCGGCCGCGGTCGCGATCCTGCGCCAGGTCAAGCTGCCCTATCGGCTGCTGAAGATCCTCGAGGGCGAAAGCCTGCTCAATGATGCCAGCGCGCTGCTGATCTATCGCGTCGCCGTTGGCACTGTGGCAGTCGAACACCTGAAGCTGCGCGAATTTGCGCCGTCGCTCGTGCTGGCGGTGATCGGCAGCCTGATCGCCGGCTATCTCTTCGCCCGGCTTTCGATGCTGCTGACGCGCCGAATCGCTTACGCGCCGAGCGCGATCATCACCCAGTTCGGCGGCACGTTCATGGCGTGGATCATCGCCGAGCGGATCGGCCTGTCCGGCATCCTCACCATCGTCGTCTTCGCCATCACCATGGCGCGTACTGCACCGGCGCGGACGCCGGCGCGACTACGCGTGCCGTCCTACGCGGTGTGGGAGACCGTGGTGTTCGTGCTCAACGTGCTCGCCTTCATGCTGATCGGCATGCAGCTCAAGCCGATCTGGGCCGGGCTCGACGAGGTCGTGCGCGTGGAATATTGCATCTTTGCCGCAAGCGCGCTGGCGGCCGTCGTCCTCGCGCGCATCGGCTGGGTGATGAGCTATGGCGCCGTCGTCAGGCGGCTGGTGGCGTGGGGGCTGTTTCATCCCCACCGCGCCGCGCCGCCGCCGACGGTCAAGGGCGGCATCGTCGTTTCCTGGTGCGGCATGCGCGGCATCGTCACGCTGGCGGCCGCTTTTGCATTGCCGGAAGATTTTCCGTATCGCGACCTGATCCTGCTGACCGCCTTTTCTGTGGTATTTGGAACGCTGGTGATCCAGGGCTTGACCCTGCGGCCTTTGATCCTGGCGCTGCGTCTGAAGGACGACGACCCGGTGACGGCCGAGGCAGCGCGCGCCCGCGCCATCGCCTTTCGCGCCGCGCTGGAGGAGATCGACAGCGATCCGTCCGAAGAGGCCGAAATCCTCAGGCTGGAGTACCGCGCGCTCCTGATGCGCGCGGAGACCGATCCAAGCGGCGGCGTCACCTCGAGCGAGCTTCCCGCCGACCCCTTAAGACGCCGCGCGATCAGCGCCGCCCGGCAATCGCTCTTGACGCTGCGTGAATCCGAGGAGATCGGCGATGATGCGTTTCACCTGATCGAGGAAGAACTCGACCGTGCGGAATTGAGCGCGCAGGCGTAACGGGAATTTGTAGGGTGGGCAAAGCGAAGCGTGCCCACCTTTCTTGCACCGAACGTGGATGGTGGGCACGCTTCGCTTTGCCCACCCTACGGCACCACGCGCTAACTCACCTTCAGCGTCACGCCGCCGTCGACGACGAGTTCAATTCCTGTGACGTATTTCGATTCGTCCGAAGCCAGGAACAGCGCGGCGTTGGCGACGTCCCAGGCGTCGCCCATGTGGCCCATCGGCACCTGCGCGTCGCGAGCGCGCCACATCTCGTCCACATCGCCGGCAGCATAGCTGGCGGCGAGGCCGGCGGAATGCGCCACCATCGGCGTCTTCATCAGACCGGGCAGGATCGCATTCACGCGCACATGGTCGCGCGCGAACTGCACCGCGGTGGTGCGCGTCATCTGGTTCATCGCCGCCTTGGTGGTGGCGTAGGTGACGTAGGAAATGCCGAGATGGCGGATCGAGGCAATCGAGGAGATGTTGATGATCGAGCCGCCGCCCTGCTTCTGCATCACGGGGATCACGTGCTTCATGGCAAGATAGGCGCTCTTGAGGTTGACGGCGAACACGCGGTCCCATTCCGCTTCGCTCACCTCGACGACGCTGCCCATCTCGGCGATGCCGACATTGTTGTCTGTTACGTCGATGCGGCCGTATGTCTTGAGGCATGCCGCGACCATCGCCTCGACGTCGGCCGCACGCGAGACATCCGCGGTGAACGCGGTCGCATTGCCGCCCTCGCCGGTGATGATGCCGGCCGTCTCTTCCGCGGCAGCCGCGTTACGGTCGACACAGAACACGCTGGCACCCTCGCGGGCAAAGGTGACGGCGGTCGCCTTGCCATTGCCCCAGCCCGGCCCGATCGAGCCGGCGCCGACCACCATCGCGATTTTGCCCTTGAGCCGATCCATTGGTTTCTCCCTTGCTATTCGTGTTGTAGCCCGGATGAAGCGAAGCGTAATCCGGGGCCTGGCGCTCCCAAATCACAGCTTCGCTTATCCGGGCTAAGGATTACAGGCCGGCGCGCCAGGCGCCGACCAAGAATGCGGCAGCCGCCAACCTGGAATTCATGAGTATTCCCCTTGCCGGGAAATTGGCCGGACGCGCGCCCGCGGTCAACCCAATCCGGCTGAAGTGCCCGATGCATACGCCGCATGTATCATCCGAAAGTCGCAGGCGCGATGCCCCTTGCAACGCTTCCCCCAAACCAGCATGAATGCGCCGCCCAAGACCCGGCCATCCAGCCGGGCTACAGAGAGCGTACCGGGGGAAGCATGACCACAGAAGGCCGACCGTCAGGCAAATCGTCGCCCAATGACGACGTCGTCGCCATCTCCGAGGAGGCGCTGCAAAAAGCGGAAACCTTCGTTGAGGCTGAGGAAGGCGCGACCAACCGCCTGATGGGCTGGGCGGGACGCATTTCGACCACGATCGCGGTGGTCATGAGCCTGTTCCACCTCTATGCCGCCTACGCGATCGTTCCGACCCAGGAACTTCGCTATACCCATGTCGCCTTCACGCTGGTGCTGAGCTTCCTGCTGTTTCCGCTGGCTACCCGGTTTCGCAACCGCGTACGCTGGTGGGACATCGTGCCGGGCATCGTTGCGGTCGCAACCATCGTCTATGCGCTGTGGGGCGGCGAGGATTTCACCGACCGCGCCACCACGCCCGACCACCTGGATGTCATCGTCGGCATTGTCTTCATCGTGCTGCTACTCGAGGCGACGCGGCGCACGACCGGACCCATCATGCCCGTGGTGTCGCTGTTCTTCATCGCCTATGCGATGCTCGGTCCGCATTTGCCGGCACCGTGGACCCACCGTGGCTATGATTTGTCCCGCCTGGTGGGCCATCTCTTCATCACCCTGGAAGGCATTTTCGGCGTCGCGGTCGATGTGTCGGCCACGCTGATCATCCTGTTCACCATCTACGGCGCATTCCTGCAGCAATCCGGCGCCGGGAAATTCTTCATCGACTTCTCGCTGGCGCTGATGGGCGGCAAGCCGAACAGCGCAGGACGGACGGTCGTGCTGTCGTCGTTCCTGCTCGGCGGCCCCTCGGGTTCCGGCGTCGCCACCACCGTGATGATCGGCACCGTGGCCTATCCGATGCTGGCCAAAGCAGGCTTTGAGAAAAACGCCGCCGGCGGATTGCTGGCGGCCGGCGGCCTCG
>NZ_PSRR01000012.1 GCF_004296405.1 Bradyrhizobium sp. Leo170 | reverse complement strand
CGAGCTTGCGCCTGTGGCGGCCGGCCAGGGCAAGGCCGCCAATCCCACGCTTCATGCCGCGCTGCGCGCCTGGCGTTCCGAGGTGGCGCGGCAGCGCAGCGTGCCCGCCTATGTCGTGCTGCACGATTCCACCATCGACGGCATCGCCGCCATGCGCCCGACGACGCTCGACCAGCTTCGCGGCATCGCCGGGATCGGCGACAAGAAGCTCGAGCATTACGGCGACGACCTGATCGCGCTGATACGGGCGACCGAAGGGTGAACGCCCGATCTCAGCGTTAGGCGGCGACATTCCCGTTTGCTATGGTGACAGCCATGCACGAATTGGGCCTTCAGGACTTGATCAAGCGGATCGGCGCCGAGCACGTCAGGCGGCGGCTCAACGACGAGACCGAGCATGAGGCGCAACTGTTCGGCCAGGGCACGCTGTTCTTCAACCTGGAGAACTCGTTGCTTGCGCCGGGCGTCATCGCAACGGCGCTGAAAATTGCGGGGCTATACGGCCGTGCGCGGCAGAACGCAGACCGCGTGTGCCTCAGGCGGAACGAGCTTGCCTCGACCGTGTTGCCCAAGAGCTTTGACGGTTTCACCATGCTGCATATCAGCGACCTGCACGCCGACATGAGTGCCGGCGCCATGCGGCGGCTGCCCGGCATGGTCGCAAACCTCGCCTACGACATTTGCGTCCTGACCGGCGACTATCGCGGCCAGACCTTTGGTCCCTTCGACAAGAGCCTCGACTATCTTGCGCCGGTGATCGCGGCGCTGAAGCCGCCGGTGTACGGCATCCTTGGCAATCACGACACGATCCGAATGACGCCGGCGTTGGAAGCGATGGGAATCCGGATGCTGTTCAACGAGTGCGAGGTGATCCGGCGCGGCGATCAAGCGATCTATCTCGCCGGCGTCGACGATGCGCATTTCTATCGCGCCGACGACATCGGCAAGGCCGCCGCGCCGATTCCCGGCGACGCCTTCTCGATCCTGCTTTCGCATACGCCGGAAGTGTACCGGGCGGCGGCGGCCGCAAGCTTCGACCTGATGCTGAGCGGGCATACCCATGGCGGCCAGCTCTGCCTGCCCGGCGGCATCGCGATCAAGCTGGAAGCAAGGCTGCCGCGTGCCTTCGGCGCCGGCGCCTGGAGTTACGGCAAGATGGCCGGCTACACCTCGGTCGGCGCCGGCACCAGCCTGCTGCCGGTCCGCCTCAACTGCCCGCCGGAGATTACGCTGCACACGCTGCGACGCGCGGCATGACGCGCCATAGGCGGGCGTGCCTGCGTCAACGAGCCGCCTTCTTCGCCCTCGCGCTCTCGCTCGCGGTGCAGGAGATCAGGAGCGTGTAGCCGCGGGCGGCTTTCGCGATCTCGGCGGTTTCCTTGTTCGGGTCACGTTGTGTGGTGGCACGATACGCCACCGCGCTGTTGTCGAGGAAATCCTTGAGGGCACCGGTCTTGATGGCGAAGTTGATGTTCTCGGGAATGTTGCCGGTCGCCTGCGCCACCTTGATCGCATCGAGCTTGCCCGAGACTACGCCGACCAGGGCGCCGGTGAAGTCGAGCAGCGGACCGCCGCTGTTTCCTGGCTGCACCGCGGCGCTGATCTGCAGAAAGCGGGTGTCGTTGAACATGCCGCTCATCGAACTGACGATGCCGGTGGTGACGGTGAAATCCGACGTCAACAGCCCGTGATAGGGATAGCCGATCGCAATCACGCCGTCTCCGGTTTGCACCGAATACTCCCGGATGGTCGCGACCTCCTTGAACGGGCTCGGTGCCTGTAGCAGCGCCAGGTCATTGGTTTCGTCGCTCGAGACCAACCGTAGCTTGATCGGCGCTTCGCCGCCGAGATTGCCGTTGATCTCGTCGCAGCCACTGATGACGTGGTTGTTGGTGACGATGTGTCCGTTGCCGCTGACCACAAAGCCGGTGCCGGTCTTGTTGACGGGCTTGGCCTGCTTCGGCGGCGCGGCACTGGGCTGCGCCGGCGCAGCCGTCGACGGTGCGGCGGCCTGCTTCGGCGGTGCGACCGCGAACTCACCGGCATTGGCGAGCCCGTTCTTCCTGACGCTTTCGACGCAAGTGACCAGCGCGGGCAATAGCTGCGCGGTCTGGTTCAGGTTGAACTGGAAGAGCTGGCCCTCGGCGAACGCGCTCATCGTCCGCGCCTTGCGAAATTGATTGATCAGCGACGAATTGAGCGGCATGTCGACCGCCACGAGCTGTGCCCCAAGCGGCCGCCCATACACGTTGAAGGGCTGCTCGCCGTCAAAGGTCAGCGTCATCGGAAAGGATTCGCCGGCCGTCAACCGCCAGCCTTGATGGGAAAATCCCAGGCGCCAATTGCCGCGGGCGTCGATCAGGACCAGAAAATAGATACCGCTCTGGTAGGAGGCACCGGCGGCGCAATGAGTGAAGTTGCCGCTGTTGTCGTCGGTATAGGCGCCGCCCTGCCAGTTGCCTATCGTGATCGAGCCATACGGCCCGCGCGCATGCGACGACGTCACGGACAAAACAACGCACGCGGCCGCGACGACCGCGCTGATCGCAAATCTCATACTTCACTCCCCAGCCAGGGCCCCATCATAGGAAGCTTCGGAACTCATCCGCAAGCTGCACGCGAACGTCGACTGTCGGGCGGCGCAGCCACGCTTAATGTTCCCATTTTGTTCTTAGTGCAAAATCTCGTCAACCACAAAGTGAGGAGCCGTAGGGTGGGCAAAGGCGCACTTGCGCCGTGCCCACCATCAACACTCCGCTCGAAAGGGTGGGCACGCTTCGCTTTGCCCACCCTACGGCTCTCCGTCGCGTCACCCATTTCGGAACGTGTACGCATAACCGTTGATTGCCGGCGCGCCGCCGAGATGGGCGTAGAGCACTTTCGAGCCGGCCGGAAAGAAGCCCTTCTGCACGAGGTCGATCATGCCCTGCATGGATTTGCCCTCGTAGACGGGATCGGTGATCATGCCTTCCAGCCGCGCGCAGAGCCGGATCGCCTCTTTGGTCGCGTCCGACGGCACGCCGTAAGCCGGATAGGCGTAATCTTCGAGCAGCACCACATCGTCTTCGACGATATCACGGCCGAGCTCGACGAGATCGGCAGTGTTCCGCGCAATCGAAAGCACCTGCGCCTTCGTCTGCGCCGGCGTGAAGGAGGCATCGATGCCGATCACGTTTCGCGCGCGGCCGTCGGCGGCGAAGCCGACCAGCATGCCGGCATGGGTCGAGCCGGTCACGGTGCAGACCACGATATAGTCGAAGCTGAAGCCGAGCTCCTTCTCCTGCGCCCGCACCTCCTCGGCGAAGCCGACATAGCCGAGCCCGCCATATTTGTGCACGGAGGCGCCGGCCGGGATCGCATAGGGCTTGCCGCCCTTGGCCTTCACCTCCTCGATCGCCTGCTCCCAGCTCTTGCGGATGCCAATGTCAAAGCCGTCGTCGACCAGGCGCACATCGGCGCCCATCACGCGGCTGAGCAGGATGTTGCCGACGCGGTCATAGACCGCATCCTCGTGCGGCACCCAGCTTTCCTGCACTAGGCGGCACTTCATGCCGATCTTGGCGGCGACGGCCGCAACCATGCGGGTGTGGTTCGACTGCACGCCGCCGATCGACACCAGCGTGTCGGCGTTGGACGCGATCGCATCGGGGATGATGTATTCGAGTTTGCGCAATTTGTTGCCGCCGAAGGCGAGCCCCGAATTGCAGTCCTCGCGCTTGGCAAAGATCTCGACCTTGCCGCCGAGATGTTTCGAAAGCCGCTCCAGCTTCTCGATATGCGTCGGCCCGAAGGTGAGCGGATAGCGCGCGAATTTTTCCAGCATCGTGGTCCCCGTTGATGGCATGGTCTCGATGCGGATTCCTAGCACCGGCCGGCCGAAAGGTGCTCTCTATTTCGACTGGGCACTTTATGCTCTATTACGCCAAACCTGCGCTAGTACCGCCAGTTCTCTCACGAATATGCGAAGTAATGAAAGAATCTTCCATGACTGCCGGGCTCGATCGCATCGACCTCAAGATCCTGCGATTGCTGCAGAAGAACGGCCGGTTGAGCAACGCCGAACTGGCCGACAAGGCCGGCGTCAGCCCTGCCACCTGTCATCGCCGCACCCAGCGCCTGTTCGAGGAAGGTTTCGTGAGGGAAGTCCGCGCGATCGTCGCCCCGCGCAAGGTCGACAAGGGCGCGCTTGTCATGGTCGGCGTCGTGCTCGATCGCTCCACGCCTGAAAGCTTTGCTTCCTTCGAGCAGGCGATCGCGAAACTCAAATTCGTTCTCGACTGTCACCTCGTCGCCGGCGACTTCGACTACTTCCTGAAAATCCGCGTCGGCGACATGGAAGACTTCAACCGCATCCACGGCGAACAATTGATCGCGCTGCCGGGCGTCCGGCAGACGCGAACATTCTTCGTGATGAAGGAGGTGGTGGACAATGCACCGCTGGAGTTTTGACCGTCTACGACGTCGGGCTTGGCTGCAGAACTTAAGCCATTCGCTCGAGGCCCTAAGAAACTTACACGTTATGGAACATTCCCAAGAAATATTTGCATGGCGAGTGCCGGTCCGTGGTGCCAAGTATTAGACGTTTGATGGAGATTCAGCATGCCTAAGCGTCTCACCTTCGCGATTGGAGACGTCCACGGGTGTTTCGACGAACTGAGATCGTTGATCCGCTTCTGCAGCAAATGCGCTGAAGATGCCGACCACGACTTTGTGCTGCTGGGCGACTATGTCGACCGAGGTCCGGCGTCGCGGGAGGTGATCGCCTATCTGATGCGCGAGCAGGCCGCCGCGCCGTCCAGATTTCGCTGCCTGCGCGGAAATCACGACGACATGCTTGTGATGGCGGCCAAGCGCGACCGCTCGGACGCCGAGCTGATTCAATGGTGGTCGAACGGCGGCGAGGCCACGCTGGCGGCTTACGGCGTCGACGATCCCTGCGATATCCCGCCGGACCATCTCGCCTGGATCAAGGCGCTGCCCCTCTCTTTTCACGACCATGATCGGTTCTTCGTTCATGCCGGCGTGCGCCCGGACGTCCCGCTCGACGCGCAATCCGAGCGCGACATGCTCTGGATCCGGGGACCGTTCCTGTCCTCGGAGGATTGGCACGGCGCGTTCGTGGTCCATGGCCACACGCCGACCGACACCAGCAGGCCGGATCTTCGCAGCAATCGCGTCAATCTCGACACCGGGGCCTGCTTCGGCGGTCCGCTCACTGCTGCAGCTTTCGGTCCGCACGACATGCGGCCGCTCTATTTCCTGGCCAGCGACGGCTTGCGGTTCACACTGACGCCGCGTCGCGGCGGTCAGACTTAAGGCAAATCGCCGACAAATTTGGAAGCCGAATCGGCCGCATCTCGCCCGATCGCATGTCACGGCAACTTCACTTGCTTCGTGCCGCCACGCAGGCCACGCTCAAATCTTCTTTTGGATTTTCATCAGAGAGAGGGGCTTTACCGTGCGCCTTCCCATCCTCGATCCGACCGAGCTGACCGACGAGCAGAAGCCGCTCTATGACGACATGCGCAAGGGCATCGAACGCCATTTCAAGGGCTTCGTGAACATGCGCGCCGACGGCGCGCTGCTCGGCCCCTGGAATCCCTGGCTGCGCGAGCCGAGGTTCGGCAAACCGGTGTGGGATCTGGTGAAGGCCGTCGCCTCGAACCCGCTGCTGCCGGCACCGGTGCGCGAGGTCGCGATCCTCGTCACCGGATCGCATTTCCGCTCGGGCTATGAGCTCTATGCCCACGTGCTGGTCGCCGAGGCGCGCGGCCTCTCCGACGAGAAGCTCGCCACCATCGTCGCCGGCCAGCGCCCGCTCGACCTGACGCGGCAGGAGGCGGTCGCCTATGACATGGCCTCGGCGCTGGTGAACGGTGGCGTGCTGCCGGAATTGACCTATCGCGCTGCCCTGCAGGAGTTCGGCGAGCACGGTGCAGCCGAGCTGTCCTATCTCGTCGGCATCTACGCCATGGTCTCCGTCACGCTGAACACGTTCGACGTGCCGGTGCCGGACTAGGACGCGCGCCTGGCTAAGCCGATGCCTTTGCCGAGCACATTGCAAGCAGCGACTTTGCAACTGGATCATCGGGGAAGGCAGTCAAGATATCTTCGTAGCGGCGGGCGGCTTGATCGAATTCACTTCGCTCGAAATGTAACGAGGCTTCCCATGTCAAATCGCACAGTCTGGTTGCATTGTCCCGCGCCTTGAGCTCCGGATCGTCGCTGGCCCTGATGCCCAGAAGCTCATAGATCATGAACTCCCGCTTGCGACCCTTGACCTGAACCTTTCTGATCGGCCTTGCCACGATTTCCGGCCCGACGGCTTCGACCACGCTGTCGCTGATGCAGATCGTGGTCCCGAAATTCTTGTTGATGCCCTCCAGTCGTGCGGCAACGTTCACCCCATCTCCCATGACGGTGTAGCTGAGCCGCTCGCTTGAACCGACGTTGCCGACGAGCACCTCAGCGCAATGCAGCCCGACCCGAAGATGCAACGACGGTCGCCCCTGCTTACTCCAGTCCGCATTGAGCTGTTCCATTCGCCTCGTCGCCCGCATCGCGCCGCAGCAGCCACGCAACACATCGTCGTCGCGATGGACCGGAGCGCCCCAGAACGCCATGATGCCGTCACCGATGAACTTATCGACCGTGCCGGACTCCTCCGCTATCGCCTGCGAGACGACTTCAAAATAGTGCGAAAGTTGCGCGAGTAGATCATTCGGCGCCATTTGCTCCGACAGGGTGGAAAAGTCCTTCAAGTCGGTGAAAAGCATCGTCATGAAACGCTGTTCGACACCGAGCGTCAGCGGGGTTCCCGTCTTGATCAGATTCCTGACTATGCCCATCGGCACGAACGAAGAGAAGGAGCGCAGCGACGTCTCGAACAACTTGACGGCGGCTTGGAGTTCCTTGATCTCCTTGATCTTTGATGGCGTCGCGACCCCGTATGAGAACGTCAGGTCCTCGACTGACCGCAAGTCCCGCGACACGCATTCGATCGGCCGTGACAATCTGCGGGAGAAGAAATAGATCAGCAGCAACTCGATGCCGGTGAGAGCAACGATCAGGGCGACCATCTGCTTGTTCGTTCGCTTGAGGGTTCCGATGAAATCATCGGTCGGCGTCAGGGTGATGACCTCCCATGGTTTGCCGAAACTTCCAGGAACGCGGGCAAATGAGGCGCTGATTTCTTCGCCGCCCTGCGGCGAGCGGAAGAGGAAGTCGTCGCGATTGGTATCGCTCTGTAGCCGATGGGCTTCACGTACGTTGCCGTCGTCAATCGTATCCAGCCTGGCCATTTCCAGGCGGTCGTTCTCCAGTCTCACGCCTTTCTTCGGGTCGGGATAGGCGATGATCGTGCCCTCGGTCGGATTGGCGATCACAGTGGTGCTGTGGGGGCTGGCGCGGTGGCTGGTGAGAAACTGCGACAGCACGTTGAGCGTGATATTTGCGGAAGCACAGCCGACGAACGCATCGTCCTTGACAACAGGCACTCTCAGAATGATGACCGGAAAGCCGGTGTCTGGATTCGGCCGAGGCCCCTCGATGATCAGTGCGCGGCTATCCTTCGCCGCTTGGTAGCCCGCGAGGGTCCTGATGTCCTCGATTGTCGGAAGGTCATAATTCCCTACGACGTGAGGCCACGTATCGTAGAACGTGCGGTGTCGGACCCGTCGCGGTGAGCCGGAGAAGCTGTCGATATAGGCGGAATGCCAGTTCGCTGTCGCTGGAATTTTGGGATCGGAGCGCCGGCGGTCATCGTCGATCCGGGTCACAACGCGATGATAGCCATCCTCCAAACTGACATAGACCGCGTCGATCTGCGGCGCCGACGTGAGCGCTTTGAAGAGCAACTCGCGGCTCTCCTCCTTCTTGAAGGCCTCGGGATCCTCCGCGGCGAAGGAGGCGAGCAACTCGAGCGTGGCCGCGACCGGATTGATCAGGCTTCGCGCGTCATCCATGCTAGCCCGCCTGGTCTTGGCCACGACGTCGTTCAGCGTCGCATTGATCGTGGCCGAGTTTTGCCAGTAGTTGTAGGCGAGGATGAATATCAGCGCGGGAATGCTGAGGAGGACGAACAATCCCGACATCGCCGCGCTCAGTCGCAGCGCACCGACTGCGCGCGCAATCCGGCGATAAAGGATCCGGCCCAGCAGGATCGCGACAACGACCGCAAGGAACGCCCACACTCTCGGATCTCGCATCTGCGATCGCCATGTTTCATCGTCAGACGCATAGATCAGCCCTTCCGCGAGTTTCGCTTCACGCAACATGCCGAGGTCGACATAAGCGCGAGCGATGGCGTTCCAGCGCGCGGTACTCTGATGACCGATTGCCGTGAGATGCGGCTCGATCAGCAGCTCGGTCCGTGTTGCCTCGAACAGGAGCGCCTTCTGACTTTTTTGCGCGGAGTACTTGCGTCGTATCAGATCGGCGATCTCCTCCTTGTGGGCGAGCGCATAGGCCCACCCCTTCAAGCTTGCCGCGCGAAACGCTGCTGCGCGCTCGGGATGTTCTACAATCTGGCGCCTTGAGGTGCAGAGGTTGTCACCGTAAAAGTCGAACCCGTAGGCGCGCGGCGAGAAGGCCATATAAGGCGTGCCGTACTCTTCGAACAGGTACGGCTCATTGGTGCTGTAGGCAACCATCGCATCGGCCCTGCCGCTGAGCAGATCACGCGGATTCCCGGAGTGGGTGATGCGGGGAAGGTCCGCATAGCTGACCCCCTCGTGCTTCAGCATCGCCGCGATATCATCGCTGCCGGGGGCATCCATCAAAGCGTGGCCCTTCAACTCGGACACTGCATGGATGCCGGCGCGGTGCAGCACCAGGATGATCGCCGCGGAGTGCTGAAAGATCACGGCGAGGACGACATTGTTGGCGCGTTCGGCGCTATTGACGAGCACGCTGGTCGTGCACACGCCAAAGTCGGCAGCGCCTTTGGCCACTTCGAGGCCCGCATCGATGCCAGGACCGCCCTCGCGAACCGAGACATCGAGGCCATTGTCGCGATAGAATCCCTGCTCGACCGCGGCGTAATACCCGGCGAACTGGAACTGATGTTTCCACTTCAGTTGCAGCGACACCTGTTCGAGCGCGAGGGCCGGCGTGACCCGACCGAAGACAAGTCCTGCCATGAGGCACAGCGCGAACAACACGTCGCGCCCATGACGCAACATTTGCGGTGCGGACATGTCGAGCCCTGCGCTCATATGTCAGCCTCGCAGGCAATGCCTGCCCTTCAGTCGCGAATTTGCCTCATATAGGCAAGTCTTGAGACAGCAAAGTCTGCATCAAGCCATGCGGCACATCAAGCAAAGCGAGCTGGTGAGGCCGACCCAACACCTTATGGCAGCGCACCAATAATGCGTCAGTGATACTTCTGCTTCTGGGCCCTAAGCCACATTCGAATTGACGCCAGAAATGCCTGCCTCGCGCATGGCGGCTGCAATCAGCGACTCGAACCGAGTAGCGCCACACTTGTAACTCTCACCGTTCGATTTCCGCTGCCAAGCCTGCGGCGAATGGAAACGCGCCTCGCGCCACGAGGCGCCCGAATTCGCCCAAATCCAGGAGGTTTCAGGAGCCATGAACACATCGACAGAAAGCGGACGGAAAGGCGGCCAGTCGGCCATGCACATACCACCGGTCGTGTTGCCGCACGAGTGGGAAGCGGCGCGCAAGCAGTTGCTTGTAAAGGAGAAGGCGCAGACGCGCGCCCGTGACGCGCTCGCCGCCGAGCGCCGGCGCATGCCGTGGATGGCCGTGGAAAAGGCGTATGCGTTCGAGGGGCCCGCGGGCAAGGCCACTCTGCTCGACCTGTTCGGCGGCCGGCGTCAGCGCATCGTCTATCGCGCCTTCTTCGAGCAGGGCGTGTTCGGCTGGCCCGACCACGCCTGCCGGGGCTGCTCCATGGTGGCCGACCAGGTTGCCCACCTCGCCCATCTGAACGCCCGTGATACCACTCTCGTCTTTGTCTCACGCGCGCCGCAGGCAAACACCGCGACCGCGGGCCCGTCTTCAACATAGCCGTTCGACAGATAAAATCGGCGGGCGGTCTCGGTGCTGACAACTTGCACCGATCGTTGCCTCGTTCAGCGGCTCGCGCCTCCAGTGCGCGCAACAGGGCGCGGCTAACTCCCCGAAACCGTGCATCAGGCGATACATAGTTAAGGCCGATCCTTCCCACATCGGTTACTGAACCGACCGCGAGAATGTCGCCATGTTCGATGGCCACCAGCACTGAATTGTCGGGTTGCTTGACCCAAGCGCGGAAGTTCTCATGGGTCTTGTTGCCCAACCATCGCGCCAGGATAGAGGGATCGTTTCGATGGTCAGCTTCGCAAAGCTCCGCGATCGACCACTTCAACACGATACAGCCGGCAATCGCGTCCTCTGGCAAGGCGTCTCGTATTTGCATTCGGCAACTTTGGCATTGAGCCAACACCCCGGCAATAGGTTGCCACTGGCCCGCTTCGGACCGCGCGGTCCAAGTCACCTTCCGCCATGTGTTGGCCGCTCGCCTACAACTGCAACCTTTTTTTGGGAGACTGAAATCGTGCAGTAGCGGGAGACAGTTTGAATGCGCCCTATCGACCAACGCAAGCCGTGGGCGCGGGCATCGCTTCTCGGTGAGCGCGCAAGCACTCGTAAGCCAGGGACCACACGTGGCGCTATCAAACGTAGAGAGTGAATCGCTGGAGACGACGCCGGGATATCGGTTCAAGATCCAGAGCTCCTCCAGTAACATAAAAGTTGTTCTTGCAGCTCTCCTTGGTCTTTCCCTCCCTTTCAACGCGTCGGCGCAGAGCGTCACCAACGCGACGCTCGACCGCATCAAGGCGAGTACCTCGGCGGTCGACAGCAACTTTATCAAGGCAAACGCGACAATATCCAAGGATTGGCCAACCATCGGCCTGGACTACGCGGAAACGCGGTTCAGCAAGCTCGATCAGATCAACACCGACAACGTGAAGAACCTTGGCTTGGTCTGGAGCTACAATCTCGAATCGTCGCGGGGCATCGAAGCAACGCCCGTCGTCGTCGACGGCATCATGTATCAGTCAGCGTCTTGGAGCGTGGTCCATGCCATTGACGCGCGGACCGGGAAAAAACTCTGGTCGTTCGATCCAGGTGTCGACCGGTCAAAGGGCTATAGGGGCTGCTGCGACGTGGTCAACCGTGGCGTCGCCATTTACAAGGGCAAGGTATTCGTGGGGGCCTATGACGGGCGCCTGATCGCGCTCGATGCCGCGACCGGCGCGAAGGTCTGGGAAAAGGACACGCTGATCGACCACGAGCACTCCTACACCATCACGGGCGCTCCACGCGCGTTCAACGGCAAAGTCGTGATCGGCCAAAGCGGCGCCGAGTACGGTGCGCGCGGCTATGTCACGGCGTACGACACCGAGACGGGTAATCAACTCTGGCGCTGGTTCACTGTGCCCGGGGATCCATCGAAGCCGTTTGAGGACGCTTCGATGGAAGCCGCGGCCAAGACGTGGGACCCGGCAGGCAAATACTGGCTCAATGGTGGCGGCGGCACTCCGTGGGACACGATCACGTTCGATCCCGACCTGAACATGGTCTATGTCGGCACTGGAAACGGCGGTCCCTGGAATCGCAAAATCCGTAGTCCGTCGGGCGGCGACAATCTCTACCTCGCCTCGCTTGTCGCGCTCAACGCCGACACAGGCCAATATATCTGGCATTACCAGGAGACGCCCGGCGACAATTGGGACTACACGTCAACCCAGCCGATGATCCTCGCTGACATTGTGATCGACGGCGTACTGCGTAAGGTGATCTTGCACGCGCCGAAGAATGGTTTCTTCTTCGTCGTCGATCGTACCAACGGCAAGTTTATCTCGGCGAAGAACTTCGTCGATGTGAATTGGGCGACGGGATACGACGCCAACGGGCGGCCCATCGAGCTACCGGCTGCGCGCGGTGACGATCCATACGACTCCATTCCCGGGCCAGACGGAGCTCACAATTGGCACCCAATGTCGTTCAATCCCCAGACCGGCCTCGTCTACATTCCAGCGCAGCACCTACCGCTTAGTCTGACGCCGGAAAAGTCGTTTACGCAGAATGCAGCTACGCCGGGAAAGCTTGGCTCCATATTGGGTGGGAATGTCGGCGTCGTTTTCAACAGCACGCCTCCGAAGTCGTCTGCATTTGGACGACTGCTCGCTTGGGATCCGGTGCATCAAAGGGAAGTCTGGCGAGTCGAGCACGTGTCGCCGTGGAACGGCGGTACGCTGACCACCGCGGGCAACCTGGTTTTCCAGGGGACAGCGGATGGCCGCTTCGTCGCCTATGACGCAGCAACGGGAACCAAGCTGTGGGAAACTCCGACCGGCACCGGCGTGGTCGCGGCTGCCGCAACTTACATGATCGATAACACACAGTATGTTTCGATTGCGGTCGGCTGGGGCGGCGTTTTCGGCATTGCGCACCGAGTGACCGAGTACCAGAACCCGGGAACGGTCTATACATTTGCGCTGGGCGGCAAGGCGAAGCTGCCGGAGTTCGTGAAGTATCAGACCGAGGGTCTCCTGCAGGGAGTGAAGTACGATCCGAAGGATGTCAAGGAAGGCGGTGACATCTATGTCGCGGCCTGTGCAGGCTGCCATGGTGTGCCTGGTGTCGACCGCGGCGGCAACATAAGAAATCTCGGCTACGTTCGCGCCGAAGAGATCGCCAATCTGAAGGACAACGTCTTCCACGGCCCGTTCCGCGACAAAGGCATGCCTGATTTCACCGGCAAGCTGACGGAAGCGGACGTTGTGAAAATCCAGGCCTTCATACAGGGTACTGCGGACACCGTCAGGCCGAAGCGCAATTAACTGAGCTTAAGCCGCCGGTTGGGCCTTTGAATCGCACACGGCTTGCACGCCGCCGATCGTGCGCGATCCCTTGAGATGCTGTTTGCGATATCATCGCCCGCACGTGCGTCCGAGCTGAAAATCGGTCAAACCATCGCTATGTCCGCTGTCAGCTCGAACCAAATAGCGCCACACTTGTTACTCCCACCGTTCGATCTCCGGTGCCAAGCTGGCTCATGACCAACGACGAGCCATGAGCGGCGAATGGAAACGCGCCTCGCGCCACGAGGCGCGCGAATTCGGCCAAATCCAGGAGGTTTCAAGAGCCATGAACACATCGACAGAGTACGGACGGAAAGGCGGCCAGCCCGCCATGCACGCACCACCGGTCGTATCGCCGCAGGAGTGGGAAGCGGCCCGCCAGCAGTTGCTCGCGAAGGAGAAAGCACAGACCCGCGCCCGTGACGCGCTCGCCGCCGAGCGCCGGCGCATGCCGTGGATGGCCGTGGAAAAGGCGTATGCGTTCCAGGGGCCCGCGGGCAAGGCCAGCCTGCTCGACCTGTTCGACGGCCGGCGTCAGCTCATCGTCTATCGCGCCTTCTTCGAGCCAGGCGTGTTCGGCTGGCCCGACCACGCCTGCCGGGGCTGCTCCATGGTGGCCGACCAGGTCGCCCACCTCGCCCACCTGAACGCCCGTGACACCACCCTCGTCTTTGTCTCACGCGCGCCGCAGGCGGACATCACGCGGCTGAAGGCGCGGATGGGATGGCAGATGCCATGGTTCACCATCACGGACAGCTTCGACGCCGACTTCGGCGTGAACGAGTGGCACGGCACCAACGTGTTCTACCGCGACGATGACCGCGTGTTCCGCACCTACTTCATCAACAACCGCGGCGACGAGCAGATGGGAGGCACCTGGAACTACCTCGACATCACGCCGCTGGGCCGGCAGGAGGTCTGGGAGGACTCGCCCGAAGGCTATCCCCAGACCCCCACCTACAAGTGGTGGAACTGGCACGACAACTACGTCGCCGACGCCGCGCCCGACAAGAAGTGGGTCGAAGTGTCCGATGCCGGAGAGAAGGCATTCCGGAACACGGACGCCGGCACTAAGCCATGAGCCGGGCCTATACCAGTCACTGAGCCCTGCGCCGGGCGGGCGGCGCAGCGGCCGGCCGCAGCTCCATATTGGAGACGCCCGCGGCAATGTTCAGGCCGGTCTGCGCCTGCACGGACACCGGCTGCAAGGTGACCGTGCGGTCCGAGCCTCCGACCAGGACGTTGGCGCCCACGCCGGCGCCAACTGTGCCGCCGGCGGTCGCACCCACATAGGTTCCCGCCAACGCGCCGCGGCGCAGTGTTGTCGGCGCAAAAACCGCCCATGTCAGTTGGCCGCCGGACGTGGCGCCAATGTCGATTCCGAGCGTGCTGACGGTGCCATCATAAGGCTCGCGTGCCCTGCCCTTCGCCGACGTAAGGATGCAGCTCAGTTGCCGCTGTCCCCCGACGATCATTCCAACCCCGGGTGATATGCTGCAGGTGAGCGTGCCGACCTTCGTTCGCCCGGCCTCCTGTGCCGTGCCCGGGACGATGCCGAGCGCGAGCGCCAGGACGCATGCGGTTGCGAAATCATTCAGCGTTGTTCTGTTCAGCGTTGCTTTGTTCATAGGCGGCCTTCCATTGACGCATTCCGATGGCCCCTCAACGCGGCCAATATCGCGATGTTCCCGCTCCTCGCAAAGTCGAGATGTAAGCGCGTTCGGAAATCGCTGCGTGAGACATCGGAGCCGTGATTGACTTCATTTGCTTGCCCGCGACTGCAAGCTCACGATGAACAAGTGTTCATGAGCGTGACCAAATGGTCACGGAAGTTTCGTTGAATGGCCTTGCCGATCGCCTACGTTTCTTTCGAAACGGGAGGACTTTCCATGAAGCAGTCGCAGCATCTTTTGGATAACGCGGTGATCTGTTCAAAGCTTGCAAAGCGCACAACTGACAAACAGACGAAAACTTACTTCAAGCGCTTGGAAGATTCCTGGAGGGCCCTGGCGCGCGAGCAAGACTGGCTCGATGGAGAAATCACTCCGGTCGAAATATCCAGGCTTGGCCGCCGGACCGGCGTCGCGCAGTCCCTGTCGTGACGCTGAACGGACCGAATCGGCTCCTTGGTCGGCGAGATAGTCATGACCGTCTCGTCGACCACACCGACGCGAATACCCACTTCCGATATTCGACGGACACATCGCGCGGCTTGGGGCGCTCCATCTGTTGCAGGATCGGGCCCCGCCCTCGCAGCGGGCTGCATTTACTCGGTGCTCTCGCCTTGCAGCTCCGCCTTGAAGCCGTCGGTGTTTTCGAAATTCACCTTCACTTTGTCGCCGTCGAAGGTCAGCGCCCAGGTCTGGATTTCGCCATGGCCCAGGATCCGGCGCTCCATCACAAACGTATCTTCGCTGGTCCAGCGTCCTCTTGCGGCATTGATCCCATACTGCGCCGGAGGGCTCTTGCGATAGAATCCATCTAGGCCGACCAATCCTGTAAACCGGCCGTTTCCCTTGTCGGTATAGGTCGTGATGACCCATGAGGAATCCGACTCGTAGAAATTCAGCGTGAAGCTTTTCAACCGCAGCCTGTTGTCGAAGAAATGATAGACCTTTCCCGAAACCGCCTTGGCCAGCTCTGGCGTGCCGCCGATGGCGCATGGTTTTTCCGTCGCGGCTCGACGTATCGCTTCAGTCAACAACGCCTTGGCGATGGGATCCTCGGGCAGCGGCTTATCGGATTTGACCGCGTTTGAAATGTCGTCGATCAGCCCGGAGGCCGAATAGAATTCGGTGTCCCGCAGGGCTCCGGTCATAACGACGATAACATCGAGCCTCGGTATGATGAGGATCAATTGCGAATGCCGGCCGCGCGCCATGTAGGCGCCCTTTTCGGGATACGACCACCACAGGTTTCCGTAGCGGAATCCAAACGTCGCGGCCACGGGCCCGGACTTCGCCCTCTCGACCCATGAAGCCGGGATAAGCTGTTTTCCTTCCCACTGCCCGTTGTGAAGATACAGGTATCCGATCCTGGCCATATCGTGAGGCGCGAGATACAGGCCCGCTTCGCCGTCCGACACACCCTGCGCATCCACATTTCCCCATCGGGCGCTGTGGATGCCCAGCGGTTCGAACAGTTCCTTCTTTGCAAAATCAAGGGCGCTCTGCCCGGACTTCCTGTTGATGAGCGCGGACAGCAGATACGGGTTGCCACCATTGTAGTTGAAACTGGCGCCGGGCGCGCCAGCCATCGGCTGGTTCAGCACGAAGGCTGTCCGATCGGGGCTTTCGTACATCTTCATGATTGTCTCGCCGGGGCGATAGGCCTTCTCCAGCCATTCGATGCCCGATGTCATGTCGAGAAGGCTTTGCACCGTCATCGCCTTTTTCCGGTCATCGACGTCCTGGATTTGCTTGTCTGAAAACAGATCGATGACCGGGTGATCAACGCTATCAAGGTCGCCCTTTTGCAGCTCAATAGCGGTCAGCGTGCCGACGACGCTCTTGGTCACTGATCTCAAATCGTGGCTGACCCCGGCGATGTACGGAGCGTAGTAGACATCAGCTACGATCTTTCCGTGGCGAATGATCGTCAGGCTGTCCTGCTGATAAGTGCCGACGTGCTCTATCAGCCGGACAAGACTCGCCGAGTCCATCCCCTGTTCTTCGGGGCTCGACGTCTGCCAGGATTTTGTCGGCCAGAGGACTTCCCGGGGACCTTCATCGTCAGTTGCCGCAGCGGGCCGGTTGAATGCGCCAAAGGACTGCAAGCTCGCGACTAACGCGACAAGCGTCAGCATTTTGAAACGCATTGGACCCTCCCGGTTCACGCCTGTCGCCGAACTCTGCTTTTATCAATCATAGATTGAAATCCGGGTGAGATCGAGCCCGAATGAACGCAGGCTCGGCTCTTAGCAACCAACCTTCGAATTGACGACGGAAATGGCTTAGGGATTATCAAGTTCGAGCCTCGTAGCCCGGGTGGAGCGCCAGCGTAACCCGGGTGTTTGCATCAGCGTGTGCAAGTGGCCCCGGGTTACGCTGCGCTTCACCCGGGCTACGATATTACGATACTACCCGTCTCCATTCACGGCAGAATGTCGCGAGTGTGCCCGCAAGCATATTCCTAGCGGGCGCGCGATGCCGTAAGCTGGCTTTGCCAACCCTCGCCCGCGGAGTCCTGATCGCAAGTCCCAACGCAAGCTGCCACCCTCGCTCCGCGCGTCCGAGCCGCTGGCGCAAGCCGACATAACCCGGAGGAAGTCATGACGATGAGACCGGACCCCACGTTCCATGCGTCGCCGAAGCTTGCCATGGAAGCGCCGCCGGAGGATTTTGCCTACACGCTGTTGCTCAGCCCCGATTTCTCGAAGCCCGACGCGCTCGCGGTGATCGACGTCAAGCCGGGCTCAAAGACCTACAGCCAGATCGTCCATACCGTGACGATGCCGAACAAGGGCGATGAATTCCATCATTTCGGCTGGAACGCCTGCTCCTCCGCGCTGTCGCCGCTCGCGGGACACGCCTTTGTCGAACGCCGCTATCTCATCATCCCGGGACTACGGTCCTCGCGGATCTATATCGTCGATACGAAGCCAGATCCGACGAAGGCGAAGCTGCACAAGATCATCGAGCCCGAGGAAGTGTTCGACAAGACCGGCTATTCGCGGCCGCACACGATCCATTGCGGGCCGGACGGCATTTATGTCTCGACGCTCGGCGGCAGCGGCAAGGATGGCACCAAGGGGCCTCCCGGCATCTTCATCATGGATTGCGAGAGCTTCGACGTGCTCGGGCGCTGGGAGATCGAT
Source organism: Bradyrhizobium sp. Leo170 (assembly GCF_004296405.1). GTDB lineage: Bacteria > Pseudomonadota > Alphaproteobacteria > Rhizobiales > Xanthobacteraceae > Bradyrhizobium. Next base: position 43,585 of record NZ_PSRR01000012.1, on the reverse strand, counting down.
CGCGGCCCGCAGACGCTGCATTATGACTTCTGGTGGAATCTGCCGCGCGACTACATGGTGAGCAGCGAGTGGGGGCTGCCGCCACAATTCGAGAACGGCATCGTCCCGGGAGATCTGCTGTCGAACAAATACGGCCACAGGCTGCATTTCTGGGACCTTCGCGCCCGCCGCAACGTGCAGACCATCGATCTCGGCGCCAACCACCAGATGGCGCTTGAGATACGTCCTGCGCATGATCCGGTCAGGGAATATGGCTTCGCCGGCGTCGTCGTCGACACCACCAATCTCGAAGGCTCGATCTGGACCTGGTGGCGCGAGGGCGGCAAGTTCCACATCGAGAAGACGGCGACGATTCCCGCCGAACCCGCGCCAAAGGAAAAACTGCCGCCGTTGTTGCAGGGCTTTGGCGCGGTGCCGCCGCTGGTGACCGACATCGATCTGTCGATGGACGATCGCTTTCTCTACGTCGCCTGCTGGGGCACCGGCGAGATGCGCCAATACGACGTCCGCGATCCCAGGAAGCCGAAGCTTGCCGGCTCCGTGCATGTCGGCGGCATCGCGCGCCGCACGCCTCATCCCAACGGAAAGGCTTTCGCCGGCGGTCCGCAGATGGTCGAGATCAGCCGCGACGGCAAGCGGGTGTACTGGACCAACTCGCTCTACTCGAGCTGGGATGACCAGTTCTATCCCGACGGCGTGCCGGGCGCGAAGGTGATGGCCAATGTCGGGCCGCAGGGCGGACTGGAGCTCGCCCGCGATTACTTCGTGAGCTTCCCCGATGGCTACCGGGCGCATCAGATCCGCCTTGAAGGCGGCGACTGCTCGACGGACTCCTTCTGCTATCCGTCGGTCTGGAATTGAACGAAGCAGGTTCGCCCATCCTCTGGCTCTGGCTTGGCATCGTCGCGAGCGGCCTCTATCACGGGATCAATCCCGGCATGGGCTGGCCGCTCGCGGTCGCCGCGGGCCTGATGGAGAAATCCCCGCGCGCGCTCGTCAGTGCGCTGTTGCCGCTGTCGGTCGGTCACCTCTTGGCGATGCTGCTGGTGCTGCTGCCGTTCGCGCTCCTGATCGCGCTGGTGGAGTGGCAGCGCCCGATCCAGGCCGGCGCCAGCCTGCTCGTCATCGCCTTCGGCGTCGCGCGACTGCTCAGGCCTCGCCATCCCCGCGCGCTAGCACGGATACCGCCGACACAACTTGGCCTGTGGTCGTTCGCGGTCGCGATCGCCCATGGCGCCGGGCTGATGATCGTGCCGCTCTATCTCGGGCTTTGCCTGCCCTCCGGCATCCATGATGGCCATGAGGCAGCGGCAGGCGTCGTCAACCAGAACCTCGCCATGGCGCTGCTGGTCGCCCTGGTCCACACCGCAGCCATGATCAGCGCCGGCGGATGCCTGGCGTGGCTGGTGTATCGTTATCTCGGCGTGAGGTACGTGGCGAGAAGCTGGTTCAATCTGGAGACGGTCTGGGCGGTGAGCCTAGTCCTGGTTGGGGCCATTGCACTCGCGATCAATCTGGCGGATTGGCACTGAGGAAGCGCCGATTAGGTCAGCCCGGCTGACCAATCCGCAACGCTACTTAACGCTACTTGAAGGCTACTTGATGGACCGAACAGATGGGAGCACTGTTCCCGCCATGCTGCGCCTCGCGCCATCAAGCGATTCGGCCAAACGGATGAACATCATGAGCGCCACGTCGATAAGCCGAATGGTCGTGCCGATGCTGGCATTTGCCATTGCCGGCGTCGTCGCGCTGTTCTTCCTCATTCCTCCCGCGCGGCAAACGCCACCGGTCGACACCAGCTCTGCCACGACTTCTGCGCCTGCAGCGCAGGATTCGGCATCGGGCAAGCGCGATCAGGCACCATCGGCTCTGTCGGCCCTGCAATCGGAGGCTGCGAACCTCGCAACGGCGCTTACCGGCCTGCCTCCCGCGCCGGGTAGCAGCGAGGGCACGCCCGAGTTCGACGTCGTCCGCATCGAACCAACAGGCGAAGCCGTGATCGCGGGCCGCGCGACGCCGGGTGCGACGGTGGAGCTGCTCCGCAACGGCGAACTGCACGATCGCATCGTCGCCGATCAATCGGGACAATTCGCAATGATCCCGCGCCCGCTGCCGCCGGGGAATTACGATCTAACCCTGCGCGTCAAGCAGCCCGACGGCAAGGAGACCGCGTCCAAGCAGAGCGTCGCGGTGGCGCTCGAGCCCGCCGGGAAGGAGCAGCCGATCGTGGCGCTGATAGCGCCGGATAAACCTGTGAAGGTCCTCTCGCAGGATCCCGCCCCGACGCCGGGAGCGGAGCGCGCGATCGTCGTGGAAGCGGTCGAGACCGAGCCGGGCGGAAAGCTCCGTGTCAGCGGTCGCACACACCCCGGCGCCGCGGTGAGGCTCTATCTCAACGACAGCTTTGTCACCGCCGTGACGTCGGACGACAACGGACGTCTCTCGGTCGCGATCAATGCCGGCGTAGCGGCGGGCAATTACCGGATCAGGCTGGACGAGGTGGAGGCTGCTTCCGGCGCCGTCCGCGCGCGTGCCGAGGTGCCGTTCAACGTTCCGGGCACGCTGACGACCGCCTCCTTGCCGGCGCAGGCCAAGCCCTCGGAAGCCGCCGCGACCAAGCTGGCCGCTGCCCAGACGACCGCTCCGTCCGACAAGGGCTCACCCTCCGCCGTGGTGGTGCAGAAGATCACGACCGCCACCGTCTCCCGCGGTGACAGCCTCTGGCGCATCAGCCAGCGCGCATTCGGCGCAGGGCAGCGCTATGCTGTCATCTACCGGGCGAACAAGGAGCAGATCCGCAATCCCAACCGGATCTATCCCGGCCAGATCTTCGTCGTGCCGACGCACTGAAACCGATCGAGCATGATCCGATTGGACGGAATCGGATCATGCTCTAGCGATGAAAAGCGGACCGAAGGCCGTCGGACACGCGCTGAACTAGCACCGTCCCCGCATCGAGCACGCCTGCGACCAACAGCAGCCCGTGAATCATCCCTGGCCAGCAATAGTGGTCGATCGGAACCCCGGCGTCGCGGAGCCTGGCGGCGTACGCGTTTCCCTCGTCACGCAACGGATCGAATTCGGCAGTGATGATCAATGCCGGCGCCAACCCCGCGAGATCAGTCGCGTAGGCAGGTGAAACCCGTGGATCGGTGCGATCGATGCCTGGCGGGAGATAAGCATCATACCAATCGAGCATATCGTCTCGCCGCAATCCGTACGTGCCGGTCCCAAGTTCTTGCCAGGATTTGCTCGATACCGTCGTATCCAGGTTGGGATAGAGCAGAACCTGCATGCTCAAGGGCAACCCTTCGGTTCTTGCCTTCTGTGCGACCCATGCCGCGAGCAATCCACCCGCACTGTCGCCTCCCACTGCGATGCGTCGCGGATCGACATTGATTTCAGTTGTACGGCTCAACCACTGTAGCGCAGCCCAGACATCCTCATTCGCCGCCGGGTAGGGATGCTCCGGAGCTAACCGGTAGGCCACCGACACGACCAGGCAAGCGGCGCGGTTTGCCAGCGCAGCAAGAGCGGTATCGTAGTTGTCCAGACTTCCAGCGACAAAGCCGCCGCCGTGACAGTACAGCAGCGCTGGCGCAGGAAGCGCGAGTTCTCGCTGGGGTATATAGACACGTGTCATCAGCTTACCGGGAGCACCGGGAATGAAAGCTTCCCTCATCCCGATTGGCTCGGGCGGGAACCCGAGTTGAGCGATGCTGGTCATTCTCGTGCGCACAGCGGCGATCTTTTCGTCAGCGGAAAGGGTCGTCCCCAATGTTAGCGTCCCAGCGGCGTGCAATTTCGCCAGAAGCTCCGCGACTTGTGGATCGAGAGTGGCATGCGTATTACCGTTCACTCGCGCTTCCTTCATATGGTGGTGAATGCTCCGCGCGGTACGCCACGCAGTGAGGCGACGATAATCCAAGGCTCAAAGGATTGTGCGCGAAAAAGCGTTACCGCTGTAGCGCGTTCCGGATCATGATCCGATCAATCGGATCATGATTTCATCGCTTTGCCCGCGCATGATCTCCGCGCTAACGCTTCGGACTTCTCGCTAGAGCATGATCCGGAACAGTGGAGACCGGTTTTCCCTCGCGACAAACGCGAAGCGTTTGCGCGGAGATCATGCTCAAACAAAGAGCTAGAGCGGGATGACGCTTCGAAGAAAAGTCATCACCTCTAGGCGAAACCGGTTTCCACTTTTCCGGAGCATGCTTGTCGTGCCGGGAAAGTGGCGCGGCTCATTGGCTCGATGACTTCAGGAAGGCAATTATCTTCGCCTTGTCCTCGGCAGAACGGACTCCAGTATAGGGCGTCATGCCGTTGCCCGGCACCAGGGCATCCGGATTTTCGATGAAGCGTCCGAGCTTGTCTTCGTCCCACACGAAATCAGCAGATTGCATCGCCTCGGAGTAGCGATAATTCGGCAATGAGCCAGCCTTCCGGCCGACGATGTTGTGCAGATGCGGACCGACGCGATTGTCACCCTCTTTCGTGGTGTGGCAGGTCCGGCAGGAATTGTTGAACAATTGCTGTCCCGATGCGTCCGTGCCCTGCGCCATCGGTTGCCCGGAAGCAAATGACGCGAGTAGCAACGTCGTCCCGCCGAGGGCGATGATGAACTGCCGCTTCATTCGTGTGACCTCGCGGTGAGACAATGGCGCCACCATCACCGGGATGGTCTGCCGTCAACGCCCGAACGCTTCGATAGGTCCGCGCCGCCATTGATCGCGCAGGCCGACTCGGCGCAACGTGAGGGATGGCTTTTCTCACTGCAAGGGCTGGCGCTGACAATACGAGAGGGACGTCCGTGCGCTCTACGCCTTGATATCGACGGCAACAGCGTCGCGTTCGACCTTGTTCTTGGCCGCGAAAACGTCAAGGACGGCTTCGTTGATGATACGAGGCGGGGCCTTTTCCATCTGATGGGCGAGAAGCTGAACCCTCGCCTTCGTCACTTCGACAGGTACGGGGTAGATGAGCATGCTGCACCTCCGGTGCGGAGGCTGCGCTTGCAGGTGTTTACGGATTGTAAATGGATGAGGTTAACGCCTCGCGGGCTCGCCGATTCGTTCGCATTGTAATGACGCATTGAGGGGAGCCTTCACCAAACGTAGGATGGCGGGACCAGGCACGCCGCCGAATGCGCATCGAGGACGTCCGACGCCAAAGGACAAGCTCATTCAGCCGGCCATGCACACATGCCGTTCGTCCGCAGTTCCCACCCAGGAAGGTGCACCTCATGAAGATCGTCGACCTCAGCCGCGAGCTCTATCATCGTACGCCGAGCTATCCTGGCCATCCGCCGATCATACACGGCATGTGGAAGAACCATGAAGAAGCCTTGGCAGAGTCCGGAAATGTGTACGGACTGTCGTCGATGTTCATCTCGATGGCCGATCATGGCGGAACCCATATTGATGCACCGCGGCATTTCGGGCCACGAGGCATATCGATCGACCAGTACCCGCTGGAAAAATGCATCGTGCCGGGCATCTGCCTCGACCTGCGGCACATCGCGCCGCGCGCCGAAATCTCGCCCGCTGATCTTCAAACCGCCGTAAAGCAGTCCGCCGTCGGCGTGCCGAAAGGCGGCACGGTGCTGCTATGCACGGGTCATCACGAACGTACCTTTCCGCGCAAGGCCTATTCGACCGACAATCCCGGCGTGAACGTCGCCGCCACGGAGTGGCTCGCCAGCCAAGGCATCGTGCATTTCGGCATCGATTCGATGCGGCCAGGACCTGACAGCGACGTCAATCTGCTGGTGCACAAGGCGTGTCTCGATCTGGACATCACCCACATCGAAAGCCTCTGCAATCTCGAAGCGCTGCTGGGCAAGGGACAATTCACCTTCATCGGCCTGCCGATGAAGTGGCGCGAAGGCACGGCCTCGCCGATCCGCGCGGTCGCGGTGTTCGACATGTAGGGCGTTGAAGAAAAGTCATCCCGCTTTAGGGACAGAACAGGAAAAAGAAAAATGCAGGAGAGGAAACACAAGAACCGGTCGCGCCGGGAGATCCTGCACGCCGGCGGAACGTTCATCGGTCTGGTAACAGGCGCAAGCCTCAGGCCAGGACCAGCCGGCGCAGGAAGCTATCCCGACCGGCCGATCAAGATCATCGTGCCATTCGCGCCGGCGGGGCCGACCGACATCATCGCGCGCGTCCTCGCAACCCATCTCGGCCAGGCGATCGGCGGAACGGCGGTGATCGAGAACCGTCCCGGTGCGGGCGGCAATATCGGCATCGGGATTGCTGCGCATGCAGACGCTGACGGCTGCACGCTGCTCGTCACCTCGAGCGCCTATGTCGTCAATCCCGGACTTTATGCCAAGATCCCATATGATCCGTACAAGGATTTTGCGCCCATCGCCGAACTCGGTACCTCGCCGAACGTGATTCTGGTGTCCCCCGATCTCGGCGTGACTTCGATCGCCGATCTCGTCTCGCGTGCCAAGGCCGATCCGAACGAACTGAACTATGCGAGTCCCGGCGTCGGAACGACACCGCATCTGTCAGGCGAACTCTTCAAGATCGTCTGCGGGGCCAATATGACTCATGTGCCGTTCTCGGGCGCGGGGCCTGCGATCCAGGCGATCCTTGCCGGAACCACGCAGGTCGCTTTTGCGGCGCTGCCACCGGCGCATCCGCATATCAAATCAGGCGCGCTAAAAGCGTTGGCCGTGACCGGCGCGCATCGCTGGTTCGATCTGCCCGACGTTCCGACCATGGTCGAGCTTGGCTACAGAGATTTCATCTCGGACACGTTTCAGGGTTTTCTTGCGCCTGCGAAAACGCCGGTGGACATAATCGAATTGCTTTCGGCCAAGTCGATCGGGATCCTGAAGACACCGAAGATCGCTGAGCAGTTGCGCAATGATGGCTTCGAGGTCATCGCCAACGGACCCGAGGGCATGAGAAAGCGCATCGAAGACGAAGTCCCGAAATGGCGTGACGTCATTGCAAAGGCCGGCATAAAGCCGGCGTGACCGCGCCGGACGTGAGGACGGCGATTTCGGACCTGGATAGGGCACCGCGCGGAACGTCATCGCAAATCGCCTGTCCGGTTGACAGGACGAGTTATCTGACTAAAGTCAGATATCATGCCGCTCGACCCCATCGCGCGTGTCCGCCGCTTCAACCGTGCCGTCACCTCCGAGGTGGGCGCCCTGGACACGTCCTTTCTCGGGCGCGGACGCCCGCTCGGCAGCGCCCGCGTGCTCAACGCAATTGGGCATGGGCAGTCGGATGTCGCGGCGATCCGCGAGTATCTCGGGCTCGACTCCGGCCTGATGAGCCGCCTGCTGCGCGGCCTGGAAGACGAAGGCCTGATCGAGACCGTGCCGCATCCCGAGGATGCGCGGCGCCGCGTCGCCCGGCTGACCAAGGCCGGCCGTTCCGAATTCCGCGCTTATGAAGCGCTCTCCAACGCCCAAGCCAAAGACTTCCTGGCCCGCCACGCGCGGCAGGAAGAACTTCTGCGCGCGATGGACCTTGTCGCTTCCGCGCTGGGGCGCGGCCGCATCGTGCTCGAGGAAATGGACCCGAGGCGCGACGACGCCAGATATTGCCTCGGCGAATATTATGCCGAACTCGCGCGCCGCTTTGAGAAAGGCTTCGACGTCTCGCTGTCTCGCGATCCGGAGGCCGTGAATTTGATCCGCCCGCGCGGCGCATTCCTCGTCGCGATGTCGGACGGCTTGCTGATCGGCTGCGTCGGACTGAAGGGCGGTGGCGGCGAGATCGCGGAAATCAAGCGGCTGTGGGTCGCGCCATCAGCACGCGGCCTTGGGCTCGCACGTCGTCTCATGGAGGCGGCCGAGAACATCGCCCGCGAGTTGTCCATCAAGGTCCTGCGTCTCGATACGAACAGCGCGCTGCCCGAGGCGCAGCAGCTTTACCGCAACCGCGGCTGGAACGAGATCGAGCGTTTCAACGACGATCCGTATCCGGACACGTTCTTCGAAAAGCACCTCTGAAAAGAGCGCTCTAACCGCGGTTGCATTTGTGCGCCGCGCACCGGCTGCCTTGCTGAGGCCGCTTTTTCTACCTTACCTTGCGGGCTTCAAAAATAAAACTGGGAGGAACCCGCGTGACCACCCGTCGAAACTTCTTGAAGGGCGGCGCTGCCGCCAGCATCATGTTCTGCAGTTGCGGTCTGTTGCGGAGCGCGCACGCGCAGCAGCCGGCGCGCCAGACGCTGCCGGTCAGTGTCAACGGCAAGCGTGTGAAGACCATCGACGTTCACGCGCATTGCCAGATCCGGGAGGCCGGCGCACTGCTGGGCAACGATGCCGGCAAGATCCAGGTCCCTCCGGTGCGCGGCGCCGAGGAAGCATTCATCAGTCTCGATCAGCGGCTGGCGGCGATGGACGCGCAGGCGGTCGACATGGAAGTGCTGTCGATCAATCCGTTCTGGTACAGCCGCGATCGTGAGCTCGCCGGCAAAATCGTGCAGATGCAGAACGAAAAGCTCGCCGAGCTTTGTGCATCCAAGCCGGATCGTTTTGCCGGCTTCGCGTCGCTGACGCTGCAGGCACCCGATCTTGCGGTGAAGGAGCTGGAGACAGCGGTCAAGAAGCAGGGGCTGAAAGGCGCAGCCATCGGCGGCATGGTCGAGGGCATGCCGTTTTCCGATCCCAAATTTCACCCGGTCTGGGCCAAGGCTGAAGAGCTTGGCGTCCCCTTGTTCATCCATCCGCAGGGCATCGCGGAATTGAACAAGCATCTCGCCGGTAACGGCTGGCTCTCCAACCTCGTTGCCTACCCGACCGAGACCAGCATTGCGCTGGCGCACCTGATCTTCGAAGGCACGTTCGACCGTTTCCCCGGGTTGAAGATCATCGCCGCGCATGGCGGCGGTTATCTGCCTTCCTATGCGGATCGTGCGGATCACGCCTGCCTGGTCAGCCCGGCCAATTGCAATCCCGACATCAAGCTGAAGAAGCGGCCGACCGAATATCTCAAGCAGATCTATTTCGATTCGCTGGTGTTCTCGCCGGAGGCCATCCGGCATCTGGCCGCGCAGGTCGGCGCGTCCCAGCTCGTGCTGGGCAGCGACTATCCTTATCCGTGGCAGTTGCAGCCGGTCGACCACATCTTCGCATGCACGTCATTGAGCGATGAGAAGGCCGACATCCTCGGCCTGACCGCGGCGAAGCTGATCAACGTCCAGGCGTGATCGTCAGCCGGAATGACGCCGAGCAGCGGGACCAGCGGCTCATCAGCACGTTCGCAGCGAAGGCTCAGACGCTGCGGACTTGTGCTCCGTTCCGACGGATGCGCTCTTCGTCGGGACAATCTCGCCCTGCGAGTTTCCAGAGGCAGGAGAGAATCACCTTTGCCTCGGTTTCGTCGAGCCGCGCCATGACCCTTTTCTGATGGTCCCGGGCGCGCCGTTGCAGCACCTTCACGAGCTGATGGCCGCTCTTGGTAAGGTGGATCTGCCTGACGCGGGCATCTTGCGCGACCTGGGTGCGCTTGGCTAATCCGCGCTGTTCCAGGCTGTTGAGGGTCGGAACGATCCTCGGGCGCTCCACTTCAAGGCTCTTGGCGAGATCAGCCTGGTTGATGCCGGGGTTCTCCGCCACCACCACAAGCACCAGGAATTCCGCAGCCGTTACGTCGGACTCAGCGAAACACTGAAGAATTCCCTCAAAGACCGCCAGTTGCGCCCGGTGGAGGGCATAGCCCAGGGAACCGTCAAGGTAAGACATTTCTGCTGATTCATTATGCTCGCGGGACAGGATGGGCATAACCGACGGCGTCCCCGACTGCTCCTTATGGAAGCGACCCTAGAGCGCCGACAGGGCGCGGAATGCTGCATCGGCCGCCATAGGAAACGCCAGAGCGAAAATCGAAATTCACCGGCTAGTTCTGCATAAAATATGAGCAAATGCGGAACCGGACGCAACAACAATATGTCGCGCGGACACCATGTCACGTGAACAATATGTCATGCCAAAAGGAAAGACCTCCGGCGGGGCATCGCCGGAGGTCCCTGGAGGTCAACACGAAGAACTGTTTGCGGCAGGTCTCTGTTGACGTTGGTAGAACCGCAGGCGTGCTGCGGCTCTTTGTCCTCAGAAGTTACGCTGCGCGCGGAGCTGGAGCAGGAAGGTATCCTGGTCCTTGAACTCGTAGCGGGCGGCCGGCTTGGGCGCCGACGGGCCCAGGACGGCGGTGCCCTGGAAGCTCTGGTCGAGGTGGAACCACTGGAATTCGGCCGAGAAGGTCAGGTTCTTGACCGGGGTCCAGCGAGTGACCGCACCGAGCTGCGACACGTTGAAGTTCGGGTTGCAGACGAAGTCCGCGCTGACCGCCTTGGCCGGCGTGGTGTAGTTGAGGCACATGAACGCCTTCGCCGCACCATCATACCGGACTGCCGAATAGCTGCCGAAGACGCTGGTCGACCAGTAGGGATCCCAGTTGTGGTTGAAAGCGCCGCGGATGCCGAAGGCTTCCGTCAGATGCAGCGATCCGTCGCCGCCGGCCGCGACCGGCAGGTAGACGCCGTCGGTGGTGGCACCGAAGCCGATGCTCTGGTAGGCGCCCGCGCCGCCGCCGCCGAACATCGCGAAGCTCGGCGAGGCTGACGAGGAGGAGATCACGTACTTGGTCGCGCCCTTGGCGTAGCTGACGTCGAACTTGATGTCGTCGCCGGGGCCGGTCGGGATGTTCTTGATGTTCACGCCGATCATCGCCGCGCCACCCCACTTGGTGTCAGGGTGACCGGAAAGCTCGGACGCTCCGGTCGGTGCCGCACCCGGCAGACCCACGCCGCCGGCTGGCGCGCCAGCCGCGTTGAGCGTGTTGTAGGAGCCGCTCACTTCATGCGCCGCGGCCGAAATCTGGAACAGACCCCAAGCCTGGTCGACGCGGATGTTGCCGACCACGTCAGGCGAGTGAACGCCCGCATAGGCGTTGCCCGAGTTGAACGTCGCGTTCAGAGGCAGCGACAGGTTGTAGACCGCGGTGCGATCCCAGACCGTCGGATCGTCCAAGCCGATGCTGGCCGACACGCCGTTGCCGAACTGCGCGGTGTACTGGATGTTGTTCACACCGGTGTCGGTGTTCTGGCCGCCGAGCAGGTTGGAGTTGATGTTGCCCGGGAAGCCCTGCCACGGAGTAGCGTAGGCGGAAGCGGACTTACCAAACGTGAAACCGGCAAACTGAATGAAGACGTATTCGACCGCGACATAGCCGCCGCCGGGAGTGTCGAGCAACTGCGAGCCGGCAACCGGCAGGCCGGTATTGATCGAGTTCGGGTTGTAGGTGCTGCCGCCGAGCGTCGAGAACTGGAAGTCGGCCTGGCCGAAGGTGCGGACCACGCCATATTCGGTGGCGGTGCGGGTATCGATCGTCAGCGCCATACGGGAACGAGCGGCGAAGTAATCGCGATAACGGTTCCCCTGACCGATATCGCCGTTCCACGCCGGCGTGCCATGGATACCGCCGTTGAAGGTGGCGTCCACGCGCAGATAGCCGCCGATCTTCATGCAGGTGTCGGTGCCCGGGATGTACCAGAAGCCGGCGCCGTACAGCGAGCAGACCTTCACATATTCGACGGCCTTCGCCTTCACCGGAAGATCGGCCGCCTGCGCGCCCGCCAGAGTGATGAGGCTTGCGGCCCCACCAAGTACGAATGTCCTAACGACAGTCATTTTATTGCAACCTCCTGATCTGACGGACTGGTGTCAGTCGAAGCGGAACGAGCGGCCTGAGACCCATCGCTCTCGCGTAATGCCCAATTACAAGTGTCCCAAGCTGACGGAAAATTTATCGCGTCGAGCCGACCAGCCCCCTTGCCCGAGCATAAGTAACGAACTTATTTGTCATGATCTAGATAACACCATTACCAAATGACAACAAAATCGATCTTGTTGCAGCCAAGATACACTCGGTGACATGACCAATGAACGGAGCAGATGTATTCGCAATGAGGAAGCGAGACTCTATTCGACAGTTTGGTCGGGAAATAGCGTCGCTCCACGCATCTCTTGATGAACTCTATCAGTCCTGGGCGAAAACGCTCGGAATCACCGGCCCGCAATGGAAGATCATGCTGATCCTCGCCGATGCCGGCGATGACAGCGGGTTGTCGGTCGGCAAGGTTTCGAAAATTTTGAACGTCGAAGCGTCGTTTGTCACAACGCAGTCAAAAATCCTTGAGAAAGAGGGCTTAATCCAGAGAAAGACATCGCGACGAGACGGACGAATCGTCAACCTGTCGCTGACGCATCGAGCGTTGGAGCATCTGGAAGGATTGGCGCCGCGACGAGATTCATTGATTGAATTTATCTTCGCGGAGTTCGCGCCCGGCGAACTCGATGAGCTCAGTGGAAAACTATTCTCTCTCAAGGAAAGGCTGGAGAAAGCGCGTCTGCAGGTGGCGGAGCCTTAGAGAACAGGCGCACCGGCGATGGACCTTCTCGGCAGCCTCGGCATTCTCGTACGCGTAGCGGAAGTTCTTTCGTTTTCCGCCGTCGCGCGCGAGCGTGATGTGAGCCAGGCCGCGGTCGCCCGCCAGATTTCGCAGCTCGAAGAGCACTTCGGCGTTCGCTTATTCCATCGCACCACGCGAAAGATCAGCCTCACCGATGACGGACAGATGCTTGTCCTCCTCGCGCGACCGATATTGGACGGCGTCGAGGGCATGCTGACGGCCGTGGGACGACAGAGCGCCTCTCCCATCGGACTGGTCCGCGTCGGCGTGACCGGCACCGCAGCTCGCTTCCTCGCGCGCCGTCTGCCCGAGTTGCTGGCGGATCACCCGGGGCTGAAGGTCGAGCTGGTGGTGAGTGATCGGATTGGTGACATGATCGAAGATCGTCTCGATCTTGCGATGCGCGTCGGCGAAATCGCCGATGCATCGCTGGTCGTTCGTCATGCCGGCACGATTTCGCGCGTCGCCGTGGCGGCACCGAGCTATGTCGAAAAGCATGGCGCACCTTCCTTGCCCGCCGAACTTGCACAGCACACCTGCATCGTCCACGCCACCAGCCAGCATCCGGATATGTGGACGTTCGTGACCAACAAAGGCACCCAGCAAATTCGCGTATCGGGAGGATTCCTCGCCAACGACGCCAGCGCGGTGCATCTGGCGGCGAGAGATGGATACGGGATTGCCTATCTCGCGCTGGTCGATGTGTTCGACGATCTGCGCAGCGGCCAGCTCGTCCGCGTCCTGAACAACTTCCCGTCGCCGAACATTCCGTTCAGCCTGGTCTACTCCTCACGTCGGCATCTTGCGCCGCGCACGCGCGTGGTGCTGAATTTCATCCTGGAGGAGCTGCGAGAAATTCGCGCGTTGCTTTCCGAGGACCCGAGCGAGATCCGGGACCAGGGAAGCGACCGAAGCTCTCCAGCTCTCAGCGTGTGAAAGCGCGGGCCGCCGAAGCAGACCCGCACTGTCGTTAGAGGTTCAGGATGGACGAAGCGTCAGTCGCAGCGAAGCTGCCGATTGTCCGCTGCTGCAACGGCCCGCGATCCGGATTTCTGAGACCGAACCCGCGGAGCACATTGCGAAGCACGACCGCCTTCCATTGCCGCGTAGGCGCTGGCGTCATTCACAAGCTTGTTTGCGCTCGCGCCCGAATTCAGCACATCCGAGTTGGGGTAATAGAATGCCCGCAGGCCGGGCTCCTGAATCGCTTGCTGCGCGAACACCGGCGCCGCCGCCACAGCCGAAAGCAGCATGGCCGAAGCGACTGATATCTTGAGGCTGGTCATCTCGTTTCTCCGTAAAGTCCTTGGTGAGGATCACGGCAGCAATCATCGCCCACGCAACAGCGTGGTTCTGGTAATCGTTTGAGGGACATGCCCGCCTGACTCGCAATGGCTGCAACTGATCTGACAAGAGAGCTATCGCGGAACACCGATTCGGAAAAAGTGCGCCGCGCTTGAAAGACTTGTGCGCAAATCGCAGAAATCGCACCTCGTCGCAGATATGCGCCCCGAGGACGGCGACTATTGATCGCTTCCCATCGAACGATGGAAGAAGAAGGCCTTGAACCACTCCGTAGAACATCAATGCGAGACCAGCTTCAAGGATTATCAGGACTTGCTTCACTGGTCGGTGTCGATGAGGAACTTTGCACCTAGCCCGAAGGTTATCGTGAGACATCATTGGGAGAAGCGAATGTCAAAAAGCAAGCTCTCCATACTGATCGCCGCAGCTCTCGCACTCGCGCCAATTCAGGTGTTTGCGCAAGGCGTCGGCAGTCCACCGCCGCCCAGGCCTGGCGACCCGGCCGCCGCAACAGGCGCCGTGGGCGGGAGCGCCCCGCCACTCAAACCTGGAGCCCGGACCGGCGGTACACCCGGAAGCGTGGGCAGCCCACCACCACCCAGGCCGGCGCCCCCGAGCGGTGACAAAAAAGGCGACTAGCACGCCCAGGGCGGGGCGCGCTGTTTGATTTAGGAACAAGCAAGCCGAATTGCAGTTGGCCGACATGCCCAGGTATTTCTTCCATCTAGCTGGCCAAATCGAAGCTCATGACCTGTCCGGCCATGCGTGTACGAATGACGACGAGGCCAGGGATCACGGGAGCTTCATCGCTCACAGGATCGGAACGGAAAAACCGGAGATGGTGCGCGAAGGAAACTTCATCTTGGTGACAAATGAAGAGGACACCGAGATTGTTCAAATTCCTCTGGCTTCAACGACGGTCTAGAGGATCGGTTCTTTCCCTGAAATTGTATCGCGAGCGTCGGCATCGTCGTTGCGAGGCACCTTGCCTTTGACTGTTCTGCATACGGCTCCACTTCGTTCTCAAAGAACGAATCGATATCGGAAGAATCAGTCCCGACAGAGTCCTAACGATTGGTTTCGGCCGGGCTTGCGGACGGCGCGAACAGTCACGCGTTGATCGAAATCTGCGCCTCGTATTGTCCGGCTTTCTCGAACAGAGCATTGCGGGCAGAACATGCCAGCCAAGCGCCGAGAGCGATCGTTCGTTCCCATTTCCGATCTCCAACAAAACGCCCCGTATGAGAAAAGCCCCCGCTGGCCAGCAACGGAGGCTCTTTTAGGACTTGAAGGGCCCGCGCAGTATCTTGCGGATTAGAGCGTTTTCGAGCGAAGTGGACACCGGTTCGCGTGAAGAAAACGCGTCAAAGCAAGAATCGAGAGCTTCGGTTCTGATTCAATCAGAACCGAAAATGCTCTAGTAGAATGCCCGCCTGGCGGCCCGACTGCCTTTCCAACTTCTTCGGCTGTTACCGGCTGTCTTCACCAGCTTTCCAGTCAGTCGTTGTCATGATGGATGACGGTTTTCTCGCGAGATCCGTCCTCGTTTTCTTTCTTGATGACCGTCGTTCTGTCGGTATCGCGAGGCTCACGCTCTTTGATGACGGTGGTCCGATCGCGGTCGCGGTGATCGCGAGGCTCACCAATAGTGACGCCACCGCCAACCGGTCCGGCCTGAACCCCAACCCCAACGCCAACGTCTTCAGCCAGAGCGGGGGCGGCAAACAATACGATCATGGTGGCGGCAAGAAGGTAGCTCCTCATCTCATTCCTCCATTCCGATTGTGGACGAAGAACGTGCCGGTGCGACATTTTGTTCCTGTCCGGAAGGAGGTCGAAACTTGGATCTTCCGATCAAAAGTAAGCCCCGCAAAAGCGGGGCTTCTTGAAGTTACCAGTTCTGACGACCATACCAGTCATCGATCTCTTTTCTGGCCTGGTCCTTCGCATAGCCGTAGCGTTGCTGCAAACGTCCTTCGAGTTGGTCCTGCTTTCCCGCGATGACGTCGAGGTCATCATCGGTGAGCTTTCCCCACTGCTCCTTGACCTTGCCTTTCATTGCCTTCCAGTTGCCCTCAACGCGATTCCAATCCATTGCTCTCCTCCTTGGACAAGTAGTGAGCCAACCCGATATTGCGCGCTTTTGTTCCAACAGGGCGGCGCGAGGCAGCGCGGCGGCGGAGAGTTTCGCAAGCGCGCAATTCTTCGCCCAAGAGGGACAACACCAGTTTCCTATCGCGACCGCGAGTTTGTTCAAAAGTGCACAGAGACGAAGAAGAAACAAAGTTGGATGGCATCGCCTTGTTCTGCATCTGACTTTACTTCGTTCTCAAAGAACGAATCGAAGCCGCGAAAATCGGTCCCAACAGAGTCCTAACGATTGGTTTCTGTCGCGCGTCGCGACGGCGCAAACAGCCGCCAAATGCATCATTGGCGGTATCAGAAACGGATGGAACGGGACGTTGCGGCCCTGTCGCGCGCGATCGATTTGGCACACGACAGGAGCAAGACCGAATTGGCCCGCGCTAGCTCACGGCCCGGAACTGGACCTCACCTTTGTTCAAGAAGCAGGTCTTGTTGAACAGCCGCAAGTCCAGCGGATTGGGCAGCCGGACATCGCCAATGTCAGGACACGTCTTCCTCGCCGGATCGTATGATCGATCGATCTGCGAGACGAAGACGATGATGAGCCCCCGGTCTCGCGCGAACGATTTCAGCACGCGAACCTGCTC
Source organism: Bradyrhizobium sp. Leo170 (assembly GCF_004296405.1). Taxonomy (GTDB): domain Bacteria; phylum Pseudomonadota; class Alphaproteobacteria; order Rhizobiales; family Xanthobacteraceae; genus Bradyrhizobium. Next base: position 27,095 of record NZ_PSRR01000012.1, on the reverse strand, counting down.
TGCCAATCCGGGGTTTTCACGTCTCTGATCCAGCAATTGCAGATAGTCCACCACCACCAGGGTGCCGCGAGCCGCTGTCGCCAACATCCTTGTGATGTAATCGGCACTTATCGCGTCGGAGCAGTCGAGCTCGAACAGTCCGTCGAACCGCGCGTACTCCGCCCCGATTGCCTGGAAGCGATCCAGAACGTCTTTTTCCGTATATTCCAGCGTGAAGAACACGGCGCGATTGCCGGCTTTCATGGCTTCGACGGCGAGCTCAAGACTCATCAGCGTCTTGCCTTGGCCCGGGCGCGCGCCCACCAGCACCAGGTCACCAGGCTTCAATCGCGCAAGCAGCTTGCCAGCAGGCCTGGACGCGGACAGCTTCGCCGCAAGCAGGCTCCAATCGCTATAGCCTTCCTGAAGGGCTATGCGATTCAGCGCGACATGGAGTGGAATACCTTCCCCGCGGGATAGTCGTTTGGCTTTGTGCTTCAATGGTAAATCGGCGCAGACAGCTTCATCGGCAACCTCCTATTGCGAGCAATCTTCGCAATCCCTCCTTATGCTTGGCGCTCGAACAGTCGGTTCGATGATCAGGTGGCCCGGTATGAGTGATACTTTCCCGATCGGAGGGGGGAGGCGTGGGCCGCGCTCGAATCGGATGATAGCTTAATCCGTGGGGGACGGAAATCGCACGCGGCCGGTCCGGCGAACGCGGTTGGCTCGCGATCAATCGTCGGCAAGCGCGGCTTCGGCACTCTGTGGCGATTAGCGTTCGCCACAGATCTGTCCTAAAATTGGCACCTGTTGTAATGAATCCGACCGTAACCGGGAGCCAGATGCTGTATCGTCGATCGTCATTTCTTATCGCCTGCTTCGCGACAATTTCTACACTTGTGGCCGCGCCATCAACGGCAAGTGCCGAGGTGGCTTCCGATACGGCGCAAAGCGTGCTCTTGGATCAGACAACGGTCAGAAAGGTGATCGGCGGCATCGCTGTCGAGTTGCGCGAGGGTTATGTGTTCCCGGATGTGGGCATGCAGGCGGCGGATGCGCTAGAGAAGGCATTGAGAACGAACGCCTATGCCGGCGTAACCGATCCAGCTCAGTTTGCGCTGCAACTGACCGAGCAACTCCGTGCGATCACCAACGACAGCCATATGAGGGTGATCTTTGGCTCGCCGTTCCGTAACCAGCCTCCGCCGACCACGCCGCAGGATGCCGGCTTTGAGGTGAAACGATTAGACGGCAATATCGGATACATCCACTTGGCGCGGTTCGTTCCGCCCGAGGTCTTTAATCCGGCAGCCGACGACGCCATGCGTAACCTGTCGGACACCGCCGCGCTCATCATCGACATGCGGGACAATGGCGGCGGACATCCGGCGTCTGTAGCCTACCTTGTCAGTTTCTTCCTCGATCCCGGCAAGCGTGTTCATATCAACGACCTCATCTGGCGCAATCGTGGGACTTCGACTTTCAGAACGGAGTCGTTTTGGAGTTCATCGACGCCGGTGCACTATCTTGGCAAGCCCGTCTATGTGCTGGTTGGCCCAAAGACTTATTCGGCGGGTGAGGAGTTTGCCTACGACCTGCAAATGCTCAAGCGCGCAACTGTGGTTGGCGCAACAACACGCGGAGGAGCGAATCCAGGCGGTCTGAATGAACTAGGTTCCGACCTCTTCGTTGTCGTGCCGACTGGCAGGGCTGAAAATCCGATCACGCACAGCAACTGGGGAGGCGTCGGCGTGCGCCCTGACGTTCAGGCTGCGCTTGAGGCCACTCAACAAACCGCCGTAGCTCTGGCGAAGGGCCAGCCAGCGACGCCGTTGGCAAGATAGGGGAATGGCGTTGCCCTTTGGGCCGCGCTCTCGGCTCCGCCGGAATCACGCCTGCGGCGCGTTTCCGCCATTCGACTTCAATCGCCATATGGCGGAGGGAGAGAAACTAGAAAGAAACTTGCTCGAACGCTGCGGCTGAGGTCCTCTCCCTAAGCGAGAATAGCAAGAATCCAGGATTCTCGGTGTTACATGGACGACCAAAACTAGCCTCGAATTCCGACTTTCACCGACCTCAGGAAACCGAGTGACGTTAAAGCTTCTGCATTACGGTCGGCGGGCGCCCAACCTGCAGGCCCTCGCTGGTAGAAACTGATGGCGGTGACCGCAAACCGAGCTGCTGAGGGGCAGGTCCTGCCCGAAAGGGTCCTTATGTGCCCCACACATCATCAACTCACCGAGAAGCAGGAAATCACGGCTTACAAGTGGTTGCGGCCGGAGGGGATGCAGATCAGCCACATGAAACCTGCGGGCCGGTTTAGGTCTCCGCCGAGGCAACGCCAACTCGGAAATGCCTCCTTAATCGCGTAGCGATCTTTCTGCGATCAGTGCTGGACGGGGCGCAATTTGCGAATCATCCGATGAGCCAGCGCCCCTTATGGATATCGAACTTGACCAAGCCTTCCTCTCGCATTTTCAACAGAAGCGATTGGCAAGTTTCCTCATTCACGACATTGGCACGTTTCATGACTTCGTAGAGTTTGAGCGGCTTCTCACGGAGTGCGTTCAGGATGTTTTCGCGATCATTCAGCACAATCGGAGTCCTACGTCATAGAAATCACTGAGGATAGGAAAGCTGATCCTCGGTAACTACTCGCTCAATATTCTCTGACTTACTCTTGATGCGGTATCTAATCCGCCCGTCTGCCTCAATCGGCATACGCCGAACGATGGTGTAGATCATCGACTGGTCAGTTGCGGCACGACCCTGTGGTCCTTGAGGCTGGTGGTGAACGTCTTCATTCGCCTTGTAGGCATGTGACATATTTCTTCCCCTAAGATTTGCGGCTGCTCTGTACTGTGATGCAGTGAACACTATCGGGAGCTTCAGTGAGGCCACACAGGCAGTATGGTTGACCTAATGCCGCCGGACGCCGAGATCGGGCCGCGTAACGTAGGCCATCCAAGCTTGACATATAGCGACCCGGCTCGGTTACTCTCCCGGTCTGTGTCGTGGTGATCTTGTTAGCGTGCGATGTTGACGAAGGCGCGTTTCATTCTCGTTTGCGCCCTCATCGGTCACTTCTCGGATTTCACCCCCAATTCGACCAGCCAGTGAGTGGCGTGCATGACTCATGTCTTTCTTCCGCGCCGATCCACTCGCACATCCTGAAACTCTTCCGGTCCTTTGAGGAGGCGTCGCTTGCGGCTGGCCCGAGTGTGCTGATTGGCTGTGGCATCGGCCATCTCGTCGATCGTCTCACCGGCCATTGTACGGGCGCGCTGTTTCTGCCCTTCGTTCCCGGAACGGCGCTCCGTCTTCGCCGTCAGTCCTAGCTCGACCAAGCGCCGGACGGCTTCTGGTAACGTAGGTCTGTCAGCCTGGTTCTCAGCCCATTTTACGATAGAGGCTCGCAACAACGGCGGCGCCCGAAACCCCATCATGGGATCTTGAACAGTGGATGGGCGAGTGCGTTTTGGTGATTTAGTCCTTATCGTCATGTGCGAGTATAAGTCTGGCTTAAACGCAAGCCAAGGGAAAGTGCGAAGTTCGGCGCTGGTGCAAGGCTTGCGCTGACCGAACGCGAATCTCGTGTTCCAATTGGCCTCGTTCCGATTGCGAGCCCGTGTTCCAGCTCCTGAGGGCCCCTCCGCAGACATCGCGTTCAAGGCTGGCCGTCTCGTGAGATGGTGCCCATGTGCTCGGTAGGGGAAAACCGCGCCGCAGGAGCGCTGAAATGGCACATGGGCCCTTAAGCGCGATCCGCAAACATTCCCTTGCGCTGCGACTGCAATGTAACTATGTCTTAAACATTCGAGTTTTCGGCCGAACGACTTGGCCTCGCCGCGAATAGCGCGCCTGACTGACGACCCTCCTCCCAGATCTCGAGTTAACCGATAGCGTTTAGCGCGGTCTCAAATACACACATCGAAGGACGATCTCCCATGACAACGGGAACAGTGAAGTGGTTCAACAACCAAAAGGGCTTCGGCTTTATTCAGCCGGATCAGGGCAGCCAGGATGTCTTCGTTCATATCAGCGCGGTCGAACGTGCGGGCCTGAGCACTCTCAATGAGGGACAGAAGGTTTCCTTCGAGGTCGTCGCAGACCGCCGGACCGGCAAATCTGCCGCGGAAAATCTGCGCGCTGGATAAACTTCCGCCCTCGCCGCCAACGCTTTGACCGCGGATGTACCGGCAAAGCTTCTGGTAAAGACCCCCGCCGCTTGGCGCGCCCAGCAGCGGGGCTCTTTTTTGTCGAGCGACTGAGGGGGCTCGCTAAGCGATTTGAGCCAGCCTTTTAGGCATCCTTTGCATACGCCTGACAGGAAGCTATTGGGACCTGTTGATATGTCGAAGCTCGACGTCGACGAACAGCATGATGATATCGTCTACCCGTCAGCTCTTCCATTTGCATTGATCCATCTGGGATGCGCCGCAGCGTTCTGGTCCGGCATTACGTGGCAGGCGGCCGTTATCGGTATAGCGATCTATTGGCTGCGCATGTTCGCCATCGGTGCAGGGTATCATCGGTACTTATCGCATCGGTCCTACTCTACCAGCAGACTGTTTCAGTTCATTCTAGCAGCGCTTGCTCAAAGCAGCGCCCAAAAGAGCGTTCTGTGGTGGGCGGCCAAGCACAGGCATCATCATTTGCATTCCGATACCGATCGAGATGTGCATTCGCCCCGGCATAAAGGTTTCGTTTACAGCCATGTTGGCTGGATTTTCGCGCGACAGCACGACGCGACTGACCTTGTTAAAGTTGCGGATCTCGCATCGTTTCCCGAATTGAGGTGGTTGCACAAATTTGAGGTCTTGCCTGCAATAGCACTCGCCGCCTGCTGTTTTCTCGTCGCGGGATGGTCAGGACTGGTGGTCGGCTTCTTGTGGAGCACGGTGCTGCTTTATCACGCGACCTTTTGCATCAACTCTCTCGCGCATGTTCACGGACGCAAGCGGTACGTAACTGGGGATGATTCTCGCAACAATTGGCTGCTGGCGCTGCTTACGATGGGCGAAGGCTGGCACAACAATCATCACGCCTATCAAAGCAGCGTTCGCCAAGGCTTCCGTTGGTGGGAAGTTGACATGACCTTCTACATCTTAAAGGCGCTATCTCTCCTGGGGATCGTCTGGGACCTGAAGGCGCCGCCCGAGCAGGTGAGGCGCAACCAACATCGGCTCGGAGCGAGGGTCATCAATCGAGCGGCCGAGCAGCTTGCTAACCGTTTTAATCCTGAGCGCATTGCGCTTGCAATTACGTCAGCGATGCACTCATCCGAACTGTCCGCCCTGCGGGAAGCGATTAACGAAGCAAAGTGTCATGCCGTCGACGCGCTGCCGGCCGTTCATCTGAACAGGATGCCGACTCGCAACGAGTTGCTCGGTCGGGCGCAAGCCATGTTCGCCCGTACGCGCTCGCTGGACGAAATTGTCGACCGAGCGTATCACGTTCTCCTTGAATCTGTGGCCGCGTCGCTTCGGCTTCGATTGCAAGCGAGCTAACGTCTGCGCCACGACACAGCACGAACGCCTATTACAGGACGGGATGTGTCCCCTGGCCTATTGGGTACTCTATACCTTTGATATTGCCTGAGGCGGCCTTCATGTCGTTTTCGGCGGGCGTAATTTGCTCTTGGTCTATGCTTGAAAATCCGGGACCTGCATTGGACCGATGTAAACGCACTTGATACACCGAAACTTACGATCGCCTGTGACGATCACGAAGTGCATCGGTCATTCCTGCCCTTGTTAGCCCTGTGAGGGCAGGCGGATCACAGGACTTGCGAGATGCCAAAAGCTGAATGACATAATCGCTACGACCGATCAGCGGCTATTTCTTCCTCCCTGGCGTCAAGCTCGGCTGCTGCCAGGTCGCAGCTTTCTGGCTAGGTGCTGCGGCGATGACCTTGATCTTTTCTTTCTTGGGCTTCTTGGCTTCGCGGTTGCCTCGTTGCTGGCCTTTGGCCATGGCGGTCTACTCCTGCTTTTCGAGATGGTTGAAGTCGTCTGACAACAGGACCTGCCCGCGCGGGGTGCAGATCCTCACGTCGATGCAGCCTTCTTGCACGAGCTGCCTCGCCTTCCTCAGCGCGGCCGCCACCGTGACGCGCCCGAGATGTTCGCTGATACCTTCATGGTGGCCGCTGACCAGGTATTTCAGTTTAGGCATGGAAGACGGCCACCGCGATCACAATGATCCCGAGCAACCGCAGGACGATGGCCGGCGGTACGATCCACTCGGTCAGACGAAATTGCCGCAAGGGTACACGCCTGCGCTTTGCGGCGGGAGCGTGCGCGGCCCTCAGTCACCGATGGATGCCACGGTAAATGCGGTGATAGCCGACCCTACGCCTATGTTTTGGGAATAGCGAGCGCTAAAGCATTTTGCGTCAGCTGCGACAAGAGCACGCGCGAAGCGATGGAATACCTCTATTGGCCGCGCGGGCTAAGAAAGCGATGGCTATTGCAGCACAAGGAGCGCATGCTGCTCTCGGGGCCAGCGCCGACGCCGGCGTTTTGCGAAAGGCAGGCGCGCATGACCATCCGTTCACGACGAGAAGTCGTCACCTTCAAGCACCCGTTCCGGATCAGGGGTATCGATCGCCTGTTGCCCGCCGGCGCCTATGAGGTCGTCACCGACGAGGAGACGATCGAAGGGCTATCGTTCGAGGCGTTCCGCCGCGTCGCCACCATGATCAAGGTGCCGGTGGAAGGCTCTCGCGGGTTGGCGATGGAGGTGGTCTCGATCGGCTCTGTCGATCTGGCCGACGCGCAAGGCATTGACGCGAGCGCATCCGATGCCTGACGAACCGCTCGATCTCGACCGTCACCGCGGCATGGCGGCGCAAAAGGCGACCGACATCCGCCGTGCGCTCGCGGAGGTCGAAACCCATGCACGGGAACTGCGCGAGCGCCGGGCCGAGGTGGAAGACCATCTGTTGTCGATTCCCGCCGCGTCATGGCCGGAGGCGGCCGCCAAGGCGCGCTATGTGCTCAAGCTGTACGCCGCGGGCCTGCCGCCGGAAGACACAAGGCATCGCGATCTCGTCGCGGCCATCCTCGTGGACTTTGCTCGGCTTAGCGAGCGGGGCTGAGGCATCATTGGCTGCGCCGCTGTCAAGGAGTGGGTCATATGACGCTCATGCCCGGCCGCTTCATCGGCTATGAATACGACAGGATGGTCGTCCTGTTCTCGCTGCTCGACGGCCAGAGGGAGGTCCCCTGCGCGATTTCAACTTCAGCCATGGATGAGTTGGAGGGTGTGGTGCGCGCGAGAGCGGGCCAGCGCGAGGCGCAATTCATGCGGTTGCGCGAGCGCATCGAGACCTGCGCCGCCGGCAAATATCAGGCGAGTGAGTTCGAAGGCACGCCGCCCAGCATTATTCTGCGCAGCATCGACTTCCGAAAAGACCGCACTTCGGCAAGTGAGTAAGCCAAACGCGCATAAGGAAAGTTATCTGACTAGATCGTGTTAGTGCTGAACTTCTTTCAGGCGAACGACGAGGCCCGTAGGCTCGGGCTGATGTGTCGTCAACTTCATAAAGTCAGCGCTGGCCCAATCCGCCAGACTTATTACCTCTCCTTCCTCAGCCTCCATCCCAGGAACTTCGAGCAGTTCCAACACGTGCAGCCCCCTGGCATCGAGAAAGAACGTATGCTGCCCAAACAGTTCGTGGAACTGTGCGGCTACCGGATGATCCTCGGCAAGCACTTGTGCCTGAAACTGTGACAGCGTTTTCGTTATCTGGGCTTCATTCAACTTCATGACCTGTTCCTGATCTTCAGCCCTGAGCCCTTCGTCTATTGCTCCGTCGTCGTAGCTCAGAGCTCGTTGTGGATGGTTGCGTTACGGACCAGCTGCAAGTACCAAGTCGGCGGGCGACTGGCCGATCCGTCTCACACGCCTATTAGGTCTAGCGTATGCCGCTATCCGCGGACTGAGCGCTCCCAATTGTTCCATAGCAGCTTTGGATCACCTCGCTGCGAGAGTTAATTTTGCTGCATGCCAGCAATTGGCGACCTTCTGCTGGTTCTCTTGAATATCTTTCACCGCACTCCTCAACGCATGGGCTGAAAGTCCGCCTCACCTCGATGGATTCTCGCAATTCGATCCTGTTCAACTTTGGTGCGGTAAAGGCAAAATGGGCCGTGGGGGGATCAGCTGCCCACGCCAACTCGGCCAACTGGCCTCTGAGCTAACGTTTTTGGCGTTGATGCCGATCGGGGGACGCTTCGCGCCGGTGAAGCCACTGACTCGCGCTCGAAAAAGTGACCGTTTGGGCCGTCAGTAACGGCTCCAGCAGCCGGAAAAGTTTTGGCAGAACGAGCCATAATTTCCCCTAACCCTGCCCGGCGTGGTAACCTAACCTGAGGAAGAACCGATAGCTCCTTCACGGCCACGGGCACCGGCCGACCAACTGATTGGAGGCTGTCATGATCGGCGGTAAGCGGCCGGCCATCGCCACAGTCATCGTCGCAGCGTGGCTTTTTGGCGGCACTTGTAGCGCGGATGTCTTTAAGCTTCATACCACGATCCTGCCGAACACCGACCTGTTTGGAATGGACTTAGGACCTGGAATCCCTTCCGCCGACCCTGATTCGTGTCGGCAGGAATGCACCAAGAACAAAGATTGTGCGGCCTTTACCCACGACGCGACGAGGTCACTCTGTTTTCTTAAATCTAGCGTGCCGTCGGAAAGCGCCAACTCGTGCTGCGTGTCTGGGGTATACCGCACGCTTTCCACTGAGATCGACACAGATCGTCCAGGCATGGACATCCCTCAGCTTCTTGTGACCATCACGCCGCCGACACCGGAGTTCTGCCGCGATCTCTGCGGGGGCTTTCGATCCTGCCGCGCGTACACATACGTCCGTCCCGGCGCGCTAGGGCCTACATCCAGCTGCAACCTTAAGTCAGGTGTGCCGACAGCCTCGCCGAGCCAGTGTTGCGTGTCCGGCATGCATTCTCTTGTTTCCACGGAGACCGATACAGCTCGTTTCGGGATGGACTACATGGTGTTCAATCTGTCCCTAGCTCAGCCCGAATGGTGTCGCCAAGCCTGTTCCAAGGATACGCATTGTCACGCATACACATACGTAAATCCGACCCCAACGGCACCTGCTCAATGCTTACTGAAGTCAGGTGTCCCAGCAGCGTCATCAAATCAATGCTGCGTATCCGGCACAGCTTTGAACGTAGTCTTGTTTGCTCCCGAGTCACGGCCTTCCTGCATAGCTCTCAATCCTGCTGTGGGCTGCAGTATATTCGGATGCCCTCCGATCCGTCCGGAAATGCTTTCCTCGAGCGAGGTCCTCAAGAGCATTGCTAAACTCAGCTCGGACGATCCAACGAAGCACACCTTTGACATCGCGGTCTATACGCCAAGCGCTGATGACGCATGGGAGGTTTGGATCGAGCAGTTTCCCCAGCCACCCATTAGCTCGAATACGACGTTGATTGCTCTGGAAAATCACGACAATGACGGCCTATCGGAGATTTTGACAGTCGACAGTGCGACATGTGCAATAGGGACCCAATCGACTAGTGCAAACGAGGGCTATAGTGCGGAGATGACCGTTAGCCGAACAGTTGCAACTACTCTTTTGTTCAGACAGGGCGGCCACGATATCGCGCTTTGGAGTGAACCTTCGTTTTGGCAACTGTTCGGAGGAAGCAAGGTCACCTTCAAATGGGTGAAGTGATAAAATTTTTGGGCGGCCCTACGCTGCCTCCATTTCGCACGGCTATTCTTCACAGCGTAGCTCCGCTGTTCGCAGGTTGACGTGCGGTGCACTGCTCCCGCGCAGAGAGCCATCACCAACGCGCACCCTTTACGTGTTTCGATAGGGAGTCAACTACCGTTCCGGCCAGGCTACCCGCTCGACACGAGTCGACCGGCGGACGAAATCAAAATGTATGAGGTCTAGTCGATGAGCGGCTAGGCTCCCCGATGATAGCCGCCAACTCGAATACCTTTCGTCTCAGGTCCTCTACCTTAGGAGCTAAAAGCAGATCCTGCCGATCCGCCATCGACAGAATGGCATTTAGCACCTGGTCTGAGTGCTGAGCCAAAACCACCAAGTGTCTGCTGCAGGGCGCATATCGTCCTAAAATCCAATTTTTGACCGTGCGCTCATTCGCACCCGTCCAGCCCGCCACCAACTTTGCACGCGAGTTTCGATCCCTGAGTTCCGACGTCAATGCCGATGCGATTTTCATCGCGAACGCATGATCGTCAACGCTGAAATCCGAACTGCCGTCTCCGCCCTGTTTTGGAAAGGACTTACCACTTTTTGGAAAGGACTTACCCTTTTTTGGAAACGACATTCCACCCTCCTATCCCGTACGATCAGGCGGCTAGTTCATATGCCTTGGGGGGAGGCCAACAGAATCGCATCGGAATTGGGTGCTGATTGACAAGACGGATCAAAAGCAACGGTAAGAGCCAAAATCGAGGAGAAGGTCCTTCGCTAGCCGCTGCCTATGTCCGGATGTCGACAGACCTTCAGAAGTACTCCACCGAAAATCAACTCCACACGATACGTCGCTATGCCGAGCAACGGGGCTTCACTATCGTGCGCGTCTTTGAAGATTCCGGCCGTAGCGGTTTAAGAATGGACGGTCGTGACGGATTGCAATCGCTCATTATGGAAGTGCAATCAGGCACGGCCGGCTTTCAAGCAATCTTAGTCTACGACGTCAGCCGCTGGGGACGATTTCAGGATGCGGACGAAGGCGCATATCACGAGCACGTTTGCTCTCGGGCAGGGATACGTGTCCATTATTGCGGCGAACAGTTTGACAATGACGGCAGTATCGGTTCGATCCTCCTCAAGAACGTCAAACGGGTCATGGCTGGTGAATATAGCCGCGAGCTATCGGTCAAGGTTTTTGCCGGCCAATGCCGACTCATCGAACACGGCTTTCGCCAGGGCGGCCCGGCTGGATTTGGGTTGCGACGCCTCTTAATCGATGAGCTTCGGAATCCCAAGGGTGAACTCGGCCGCGGCGATCGAAAGAGCCTCCAAACCGACCGCGTCGTCCTTACTCCTGGCCCGCCTGACGAAATCGAACACGTCCACAGCATCTATTCGATGTTCGTCGAAGGAGGTAAGTCGGAGCGCGAAATCGCACTAGCGTTAAACCAGCGGGGCATCATGAGCGACCTTGGTCGCCCATGGACTCGGGCATCAATCCATCAGATTTTGACGAACGAAAAGTATATCGGCAACAACGTCTTCAATCGCGTTTCTTACAAGTTGAAGCAGCGACGTGTAGTCAATCAGCGCGACACCTGGGTTCGAGCGGATGGTGTCTTTCCCTCGATTGTCAACCGCGCTCTATTTGAGCGTGCCAGACACATTATAGACCAACGTCACAATCATTATTCCGATGAGGAATTGCTCGCCCTTCTTCAAGCCGTGCTTGCAGAGGAGGGCTCCCTGTCAGGCTTCATTATCGACGAGCGGGACGGTATGCCCTCATCGAGCCTATACCGTCACCGCTTCGGCAGCCTTTTGAGAGCTTACAGCCTTATAGGCTACACGCCCGATCGTGATTACAAATTCATCGAAATCAATCGGCACCTACGCAAATCCTTTCCTGGACTATTAGCCGAAATTGTAGCGGGCCTCGAAAAGGCGGGCGGATCCGTCGTCTGTGACCCCATAACTCATCTCCTTCTGGTCAATAAGGAATTTACCGCTTCAATCGTGCTCGCGCGGTCCTTTGAGACCCAGACTGGTGCGCTCCGATGGCAAATTCGGTTTGACACGGGTCTTGCGCCGGACGTCACGGTTGCCGTTCGCCTGGATCGCTCGAACGAACAGCCTCTCGACTACTATGTTCTTCCAAGTATCGACATGAAAGAGGGCCGGATTCGGATGGCGGAAGACAATGCGCTTTCGCTCGACGCTTACCGATTCGAATCGCTCGACTTTCTCTATTCGATGGCGGCCCACACCTCATTTCTGGAGGCAGCATGAGTAAATCCAAATCGAGAGGACCGAAACATGTAAATACCATCCCGATTGACCAGATTCGCTTTCTAAATCCTAGAGTCCGAAATCGTCGCAATTTTCAGGAGATCGTGCAGAGCATTGCCAATGTCGGGCTCAAGCGTCCGGTCACGGTTAGCCCACGAAAGAGCGATGCGGACTCAGCAAGCTATGATCTTGTGTGTGGCCAGGGCCGGATCGAAGCGTTCATTCAGCTCGGTCAGACAGAGATTCCAGCCATAGTCATCGAGGCCGAGGAAAGTGATTGCCTAGTTATGAGCCTGGTTGAAAATTGTGCCAGGCGGCAGCATCGAGCTATCGACCTGTTGCAGGATATCAGCACGCTGCGTGGCCGCGGCTATAGCGACCGCGAGATTGCACCAAAGATCGGCGTTAGCGTCGAATACATTCAAATGATTGGCACCCTATTGGAAAAGGGCGAGGAACGGCTCGTCACGGCTGTCGAAGCAGGCATTCTTCCCCTGAATATGGCAATCGAGATTGCAAAATCGAGCGATGAGGATGTTCAGCAAGCTCTGACGCAGGCCTACACGGAAAGAAAATTACGCGGAAAGAAGCTGGTCGCGGTGCGCAGGATTATCGAGCAGCGACAGCGCAGCGGCAAACACATTCATGACAGCCGGTTTGGACGGCGCGACGGCGCCAAGCGACCGCTTACCGGCGAATCGATCATTCGTATCTATCGTCAAGAGGCGGACCGTCAAAAGCTGCTCGTCAAGAAGGCCGAGGTCACACAAAGCCGATTACTGTTCATCGTCGAAGCTATGCGAGAGCTACGCGACGATGAGAAGTTTGCAAATCTGCTCAAGGCCGAGCGTCTGGACACTATGCCCGCCTTTCTGGAACAGCGGATCGCCGATGGATTAACGACATGAGCAAACCAGTCGATACTACTGCCTCAAACACGATCACCCAGGCTTTTGGCTCCGATTTCGTGGTGGTGCAAATCACCTCGATCTTGCCAGTCAAGGCGATCGAGAAAACCGCGAAATCTAGTCATAAATACCGCCAGATTGCAGCCTCCATTCGCGAGATCGGACTGGTCGAACCGCCTGTCGTTATTCGGGACACGAGAGATCCGAATTCCTACCTGTTGCTTGATGGCCACTTGCGGATCGAAGTGCTTCGCGACCTTGGGGAGAGTGAGGTTGAATGCCTGGTCTCGACCGACGATGAAGCGTTTACCTACAACAAGCGCGTTAGCCGCCTGTCTCCGATCCAGGAGCAGCGAATGATCGCCAAAGCGATCGAGCGCAACGTCCCTAAGGATAAAATAGCACGGGCCCTCGACATCCATGTTCGCAGCATAGCGCGTAAAGCACAGCTGCTTGACGGGATATGCGAGGAGGTTGTCGGCCTATTAAAGGACAGGATGTGTCCCCTGGCTGTCTTTGATGTTCTTCGCAAGATGAGCCCTCTGCGTCAGATCGAGGCCGCCGAACTCCTCATCAATGCCAACAATTTTTCTGTCAGTTATGCCTCAGCCATATTGGCCGGCACTCCTCAGGCCCAGCTGGTCACCCCACAGACGCCCAAACGGTTGAAGGGCATGACGGCCGAAGCTATTGCCCGCATGGAACGCGAACTCTCGCGATTGCAGGAAGCGATATCTTCGATCCAAGACTCGTACGGCCAGGATCACCTCCACCTCACGGTCGTGAAGGGCTATCTCCGCAAGCTGATCACCAACGACCGCGTGGCGCGTTACCTCGAGCAGTTCCAGCCCGAGCTATTTATCGAGTTTCAGAAGATCGCCGAAATGACGTCGACGCTCCCAAGCGAGGCAGCATAACGAGCGAGGGGACCCGGACCCATAAAGCGCGGGGACCGCAGGAGAAGCCGCACGCTGGGACGGATCAATTGCGGCGATGGGGATGGCGGCGAACCCGTCTGGAGCCCATCAGGCCGGTCGAGTTTTCACCGGCCGGATAGATGAGGTGGCATGTCAGCGTGTGGTACCGGCGCACACTGGCACGCTGCCGCGAGAGGTCCCGATTGATATAGTCGACGATATTGCCGAAGCCTAGCGCCGCTTGCCGCGCGATAGACTTCGCGAATTCATAAACCATCAACTCTGGTCAGCTTTGGTTTACCAGACCCCTTAAGCTTTCTCGTCCCTCGACATGCAATGGTGGCTGCAGATCGGGGCCAAATCTCGACAGGGAAAGCGTCAGGGTCAGGCTGCAATGCGGCCTGATCCACCATCTCCGGGAATACAATGTCTGCAAATACAACGCCACAAAGGCAAAAACGCAAGAAATCAAAAGCGAACTCGCCGGCGGCGTCTGCGGCATCGACGCTATCGGTGGCCACGCAAAACCTGATCAACATGGTCGCAGTATCCGCCGTCTCAGGCACGGTTCTGCTCGGACTTCTGGCCGCCAAGCATTTTTGACGGCCCGCATTCGCGTACGAGTGGTTATGGAAGAACGCGGCCTTTGGATGACCAGACCAATGTTCGGGAAAGGCCTTCGCGCGCACTCGGGCACGCTTTGTCCGCATTGACCCCAAAACCAGACCACCAGAGCGACCGATCGACAGGTCCGGCTTGGGCCCTGGCTATGTAAAAACGCGAAAGATCGAAACGCGGCGAGAATTACCTTCTTCAGTTCGTTCTTAAAGTTGAGTGCGCTTGCGAGTTTGAGGGGCTAAGACAGTCTTGGACGAACAACTTCTTCTATCGCCATCAAGCTTCTTGGCGTTTTCACACAGCCAAGGCCAGAAGCTGACATCGCCCAGAAACAGCGTACAATCGACGGTTGCAAGCGAAAGAGTTGCATCGAGGCTCAGCTCAAGCATGCACCGCAGCCGAAATCAAAAAGTAGTGTGGAACCGTGGTCCTCAATCAGGACACGCTGACGCGCTTTAGCTTTCGGACTTAGGGCGATCTTTTAAGGCCGCCTCCTTCAATCTCCCCTTCCCGTCGCAAGCCTTGCACTTCGGTGAATAGAGCCTCCGGCCTGGGGACGGTGGTTGTCGGACCGGCTCAAGTCCGGTGCCGTTGCAGGCCGGACATTTCACTTCGGATACTCTGGACTTAATCCGCTTCATCGCTCGCGCCGAGGTAGAACTGCGATGCTGATTTCGCTGGTTTGGCACCGCGGTACAAGCGAAGTCGCGGATTAGGGTTGAGCGGTTCGGTTAATGTCGAAAGGGCGGCCCGTAGTTTTACGGGTCGGCATCTTCATCAATTCGACTCATGCGGCGGTTCAACTCTGGGTTTATCGGTGGTTTCGAAGCTTACGGGACCGGCTTTCCATTACCGCAGTTGGGGAACCACAAGATGAAGTCCGCATGTGTGAGGCGTGCGGAAACCCGATGCAGCATCTAGCAGACTGGCCGAACAAGCGCGATTTGGTGCCGCGCGTGTATTCCGCTGCTATACGTGCAACTCCGTCTCACGCGTGTCGCTCCAAAGCAACACTCCGAAGTTGATCGAGACGCGCACGCATCAGTGATCTTGATCAAGCCCTCCAAAGATTCGAGCATTGGTCGCTTGGGGGAGCATCATGACCATTGCACAAGTATCGATCCGAAAATCTCGGGAACAGAAAAATACCGTGGCAGTACTGGCCTCGCTTAAACGTAAATTGACCGCTACTCAAAAGCGGCGGGCGCTGAAGCGGAAGCCAAAGGCGTGTTGAAGGCGTAGGGGAGCTATCCAAGATAGCACTAACGGTATCGGCAGTTGGCACAGAGACGTTGATACGGTCAGCGCCGATGCGACGGGGCTCGCACCAGTTCAGCAGCAACTTGCTACTCTACAGGCGAACCTGCCCGACATGGTCATTAAGACAGTGCTAGATGCACGAAATAGCCGACAGCTTTAACGTGGATGGAGGGGGCGACTCTTCTGGAAGCGCCTTCATCTAGTTTAGTAGATTCCAAGAGCGTTCTTGAGCCAAGGCAACATTAATGTTTTCAACTTGCCAATTGGGTCGACGCCGGAAAGACCAGAAGGGAGGGAATACAGCGAAGTGCCACCGGAAGAAGCAAGATAAGATGGCTTGTTCTCGACAACACATCATCGAGCGGTCGGCGCCATCAACGAACCGGCGTCCATCGGGACTAAATAGAACGTGTGCTCATAGATTGGGACGCAGCGGATCAAGGCGCGTTTGATGTCCGCTATGCCCTTAAGAGCGGCGCGAAAGCGGTCATCGCCGGAGGTCTGAGACGGGCCAAGAGCTGACTTCGCCGGCTGGGCCCATAGTTGGTCTTTTTTACGATCTCGCAGTCTACCGTCATTGGGCCAACATCATCAACGAAGCAAAGACGCCCTGGTCTGCGGCTTTCGTGATATCTTCTAACGTATCCAATTGGGGAAAAGGTCGTGAGCGAAGCAAATCGAGGCGATCTTCTCAAAGTCATCCATGCTTCGCGTGGGATGGAGCACATAAACCGCTCTCACCAGCGAACATTCACGCTCAACATATTTCGGATGAACGCCCAGGAGCTGATCGAAATCACACGCCGCGTGAACGATCCCGATGAAGGCATTCGCCTGATGGCGGTCGCCAACCGGGAAGCGGGAAGCCAGACCCATCGCGAGGTTACGCGCCGCGTCCACAACTTCGTCGCGGGGGCACTGACACTGGTCGAACACACGCGCATATTCATGCGGGAGAATTACAGCAATACGCCAATGCTGGACCGCTACCAGGCCAAGGTAGACGCTGATTTCAAAGACCAGGCGCTCGTAAGGTTCGTCCAGGATCTGCGCAACTACATTCTGCACAATGAGTTGCCTAATTCCGAGATGTACATGCATTTCCAATCGAATCCCGATCATCCCGAAGGCGGGACGCTTGAAACCGGCATTCACATCAGGACTGCCCCATTGCTGGAGTGGCGCAATTGGTCGGCTCCGGCGCGGACATTTATCGAGAGCTGTGGCGAATTCGTTGATATTCGAACCTTTGCCGAATCCTACACCGACAGCATCTTGTCCTTTCATGGCTGGCTGCAGAGTGAGCTCGATCAATTTCACTCGGCCGATTTGGACGAATTGCGCAAGCTGCAGGAATCCTTGAACCGGCTTGAGACAGCTACCAAGCCGGCGCCGGCGGTCGCTGCTGAAACGAACGTCTCGTCCGGCGGAGGTGTCGAGGAGCCGGAGCAGGAATTCTCCTTTGCACCAGGCCGGGCGGCCACACTGGCCGCGGCGGCAGACGCGCTCTTGCACAAGGTAAGAAAGATCGAACTGGAGCCGGCCCGCGGCGACGGATTTCCGAGCGAGCGTCCACCCGGCGTGACCCTCACCGACCAGGAGATGCTCGCGGTCCCTCTCGTCTGGGCGAATGATGCCGAGGGCCGGCGTGCGTTTGTGTTCACGTATAAGGACAGCGCCCATTTTGGGCTCGATGAAGAGACCTTTGCCGAGATGCAGGCCCTGACGGAAAGCATCGTAAAGACAGATTGGGCGCGCCGGATGCTGAGCCGCGGGTTCGTGGAGAAGACAATAATCAAATGGCTGCAAGACAGTTTTCAGGTGGAGGATAGGAAGAGTCTCGCTGAGACCATAGCAAGAGATGGCCGGGATGCCGTCCGGCCGCTGGAGCTGTGGGCACCCATTGCCAATCTCGAAGTGCAGAACTCGTTCACGGTGGGGCCAGCCGAAATAGCGACGATAACCAAGGCCATGATCGAAAGGCTGGAGTCGCAGGCCCTCAGCTTTGCGCCACAGCAACGCGACAGTATCGTCGGCCTATTCAACAAGCTGCGCGAGCGCATGCAGGGCTTCGCCGCCGTTGTTTTCAAATTGCGCGCAGAAGCAGGAAAGATCGAAGAAGAAGGTGCGGTCATTGCCAGGATAATCGTTGCGTTCCTGCGATTCTTCTCGCCGGCCGCTCTAAATTTTCCAGCGGTTTCCGCGAATGCCCTGCTCGGATCGGAGCTTGTCCCGAGTTCGAACCTCCTTGTTCTCGGAGATGGGACGTTTTCCTACAAGGAGGCTATACTTGTGCCGAACGCGCCTGACTGGCGAATTTCCGAAGACGCATTGAAGGGAATGAGGCCCGGCCTTGACGCGGTCGGGGGGCTGGTGCGCCCAGAAGGACTGAGCGCGTTCGCGCTGGCCGTCAGGGCGAGCTTACTTCTGTTCAGCACAGGCACGACTTTCCCCAATCCCATAGAGCGCTTGAGCTATACCCTGTCCTCGCTGGAGGCGTTGCTCTTGCGGCATTCCGCTGAGCCGGCCGAGTTCACCGTTGCGGAGCGAATGGGATTGTTACTAACTCAGGACAGGACGCAACGAGAAGAAGTCGCGCGAAACATCCGCGAGGCGTACCGGCTTCGGGGCCGCCAGGACATCTCTCCTCTCTTTCCGCGCGAAATGGGTTCCGTGGCAACGTTCATTCGACGAGCCCACCATGTGATCGGTACCGCCCTTGGCAATGTTGGCAGATTTGGGACTGTGCCGGAGTTTGTGAACGCCGTAGAGAACATTAGGAATCAGAGTCCCAGCACATCGTAAATCCAAGCGCGGTGAGAAACCACACTTAGTGTCCTTTGTTCAGGACGCTCGCGCGTCTTGCGAGCGCAGCGCCGGCGAAAGAGAGTTGCGATCATCTTCGGCACGTACACGACCACGGCGGCAGCGAGCATCACACGGACCGGCGGATCCTCCCCGCGGCGAGAACGCCGCTCCCTCTAATATCGATAGTATAGCTACCGTGCCTTCCCGAATGGCGAAGAGTCCACATCAAGGTCGTCGAGTACGGCCTTCTCGATGATCGCTTCGGGCCAAAGTGCGAAGAACTCAGATTGAGCAAAACGAGGCGGCTCTTACCTTGAATACCGACGTGCGAGCGACATGGATTTTTGTTGCTAAGGGCCCAGGAGCCGACGAAGAGGGCTCGCATCTTTGACGAATTCCTGTTGCAGCGCACCTACAGCCCGCCACCGCCGGAGCAGGCCGGCCTACAGAATAGGGACATTGGCCGAGAGCTTCGGGAACTCAAAGCGCAGCCTGACGGTTTCTACTCAATGGAACGCCTACTCTATTTCCTTCCCGCTCATCCGCAACCTGCCTATATCCGATTTGGGACGAGCGCCCTCATCATGGCGTTCTTCATTCTTGTGCAAATGGGTCTGCAATCGCAAAGCGGCTTCGGCGGATTGTTCTTCCTTCTTCCCGGGATCTTTCTATGTGGCCTTCTGTTCGATCGCGCTAGCTCATTTTTCGGGACGGCACTCGCCACGTTATATGCGGTGTACGCCGCGCCCGCTGCACCGTGGATTGCCCATCTTCTACCTTTGGGATTGTTCGTTGCGACAGGTCTCGGTATCGGCCTAGTTGCAGAGGGATTCCGTAACGAACTGGAGAGGGTGGTTGCCGCCGAGAAAGCGAAAACGGTTCTTCTCATGGAGTTGGCGCATCGCACGAAGAACAATTTAGCCATGATATCCGCGATGATGCGATTGCAGGCCAAGCAGGCTGGCGTGAGCGCGGCAGACGCGCTCGGCGACATGGCCTCACGCGTCCAGGTGATGGCAAAGGTCTACGATCACCTCACGATCAGGGCCGAGCGGAAGGTCGTCGATGCAAAGCAGTATCTCACAGAAATATGCCAGCATCTTTCCGCGTCACTGACTGGGACAAGCCCTGTGGCGATCACGGCTCGGGCGGATGAGCTGTATATTCACAGCGAGCAGGCCGTCCCAATCGCGATCATCGTCAATGAGCTCGTTACGAACAGCCTAAAGTATGCCTTCCCGGACGGGCGGCCGGGTCATATCCACGTCGACCTTCATACCGATGGAGAAGTGGTCCTTACTGTGAGTGACAACGGCGTCGGCATCCGAACGCAGCAGCCGGAAGGCGTCGGATCGCGGGTTGTCTCTCTGTTATCACAGCAACTCGGCGGCATGATCGATTACGAAAATCTGGATCGGGGTTGCCGCGTCACACTCCGAATGCCTAAGCCTAGCGTCTAGCGGCCGACCGTCGGCACGCCTTCAATCGACCTGACGACGCGTTACTTAAAGCGGGCAGCGTCAAGGGTCCGCCTTGGATCATGAGCCGATGTCGCCGCTCCACTCTGCCCCCGTCCGCTCTCCCCCTAAGAAGCGGACATAACGAGCTTAGGGGCACAGGTGCTAACAGAAATACGATCCTAAACCTGCCAGTTCCCCAGCGTTCGCTTATTGGGCCAGAAGTGACCGCTCGCATATCCGATGTTATGGAAGAGTTCGGCCCTTGGGCGAACAAGGCGAGCCCTCGAGAGCGCACCGCGCAGGAAAGCGCGCAACGTCTGCATTGACCTCAGAACCAGACATCAGCGCCGCCCATCGGCAGGTCCTCGAAGGGCCACTTCCGGACTCACGCATTGCAACAAGAAAGCCTACGCGATCACCTCGTCTGCGGCGGCAAGCAGTGTTGGTGGAACGGCAAGACCGAGCGTTTGGCTGCCTTGATAGTGGTGCGTACACATTCAATGCTGCAGAGATGCCAATCCGCCGGTGACAGCGAGACGGGCTGACACCTTCCATCAACATCCGGATCATCTACGCCGAGGCCTCGCCTCCAAGTTCCGGCCTCGTCGGTACGGTGAGCACCAGCGCCGCCACGGCATCCGCGATCCCGGGCGTATCTGCATAGGTCACCATGTGACCGGCATCCTCGACCAGATCTAGCACGGAACGGGGCAACGCCTCGTGTAGGCGGCGCGATTGGTCGGGCTCGATGAGCCGGTCACCCTTTCCATGCACGATCCTGACGGGACACCGGATGCCCTGATATTGAAGCGGCAATTGCGCGGCAACTGGAATAAGAAACGCGCTCTCCTCGGCAGCCGCCCTCAATTGTTTGGGCCGGAGGGACAACGAGATCGGAAATTCGTTCTTGAATTCCGGCGGAACGGCACGCGGCGCGAACAGCGTGCGAATAAGCTTCGGCATAATGGCCCACGATATGATCGGCGAGATGGTGTAGCGCATCAGATCGCCGAGCAGTGGCAGTGCCGGACCCGACATGAGCCAAAAGTCCATCCGAAAGGTCGGAAAGTAGTAGCCGGACGCGAGCACGAGCCCACTCACGGCATAGTCGCTTCGCAGCGCCAGCGCGATCGCCACCAGCGTACCCCAGGAATGGCCGAGCACCACGGGATTGCGCACCTCAAGCTGGTCAAGAGCCTTCGCGAACAAGAAAGCTTGCGTTGTAGCGGTCCAGATGCGCGTGCGGGGACGGTGGCTGTAGCCAAATCCTGGCCGGTCGAAGCAAACGACGCGGTAGTAGTGGGCCAGGCGGTCGACCAGACCGCTTAGGACGAGATCCTGAATCATGGTGCCATTCCCGTGGAACAGGACCACACAAGGCGCGGCGACATCGCCGCGTTCGATATAATGAAGGCGTACTCCGTCGCACTCGATGAAGGCGCCGATCGGCGGGTTCTTTCGCTCCGCTGCCACCTGAAACGCGATATTGCCGAGGATCAGAACGACAAGTCCGGCCAAGACTATCAGCAGGACGGTTTCAGTTGTGGACATCGGGTCAATCCTTAGATGGTCCGCGCTGGCGGGGCACTTCGAATCGGCGGAACAACCGCGACCTGACGGCTTCGCTCCCGCCCGACGACTCACGGCCCATGCGCGCGACCACTAAGGGGTTCCGTGCCCCAAGAACGGATACGCAGCCATCTCCTTCGAATACTTCCGGAACATGTCGATCCGCCTGCTTGTAAATTCTGCAATGACGGCGAAAAATTCGAATGGTGACCTGATCGCTACAAGCCTCTGGCCGAATTCAAAAGCAAATTGCATGTTGGCTTCTGCCATTTCCAGAAGCTTCGCTTGATAAGCCTGCAGGTTTGCCGTCACTAAAGAAAGATCAAACCCTTCCCTTGGATTGTTGTCCCTCATCATCTGACGTAAGCCATCTTGTAAGGCAGCCACCCGATTCTCAACGATGGGAGCCTTTTGTTTTGAATCGTCATGAAGCTTGGGCGATTCGGTGGAGCCTGCGGCAACAGAGCGCAGAGGGTTGTCTTTCGGGCTTCTAACAATAGCCTGCTTGTTCCGTTGGGCCCGTGCGGCTTTTCTAGGGCCGCGGGCACGCTTTGACGCTATGGCTCGTTTACGGTTACTCATCTAACGCTCCAAGAGACTGGGTAGGTCGACCACAACGGTCATTTCTGAAGGACAACAGGCCCTGCGGTGTAGCGTTCCTAACGCGGGATTATGGGACTTTCCCGCATGAACTTAGATCAACGCCTAAGAGGCCGCCAACGAGGCGGCCTCATTCCTCCGGCTGGATGGCTGTAATCATGCGCGCCTCCTGCCATAGCTCTATGCGTCCACCCACTAACTGCTTCGCATGACGTTTGGCTGCCTCGTCGTCATCGCGGATGATCTCAACGTGATCCGGATGTGGTTGTCGTCCGCGGATCGCGTAGGCGTAACAGCTGGCTGTATGGGTTATGTGGGTGCCCTCAGTCCGGGCGACCGGAGCCACTCGTTTATGTGCGCGGCGGTTTCGGCCTGACGAGCTCTTCGGATAAGCCGTTCGCGCTGGACGCCGTGCGGAGTGCCTCGCGCCTCTTTTCGCAAGCGCTGAGCTTCGTCGATCAAGCGCTGATCTAGGGATGTGGTTTGTTTGAAACGGCGGCGCTGCTGCATGGCGGCTCCTCGGTTCGGGGAGGGCGGGAGCGCAACCGGCGTTCTCATCACCGATAAATGCCACAAGACCGTGCGGTGATGGCTAAGAGTGTACTCCTGCTTAAGCCTCGCGTACGTCCACAACTGCACACACGTCATATTAGGCCATTGCCCAATTCCAAACTATGCCACTACGGAACAACACGGTAAGAGGGGGGCGATCCGTCCGGTCGCTACCCGTCTGTCGCTGCATCGCCGATGAATGAGCCCTCAGGCCAGTACCCATAAGAGTATGAGTGAGATCGGCAACGCAGAACGTTTCTCGAATTTTGGGCCAGGAAGCACACAAAAGCGTCTGCTGTGGGTCAATCGCGCCGGTTTGCCTCGCAGCCCGAGACTTCCGGTCTACCCGCAACTGCGGACATGTCTCCGCGCTGCGCAAACTGTCGCGAAGGGCCAAAAGCTGACTTTAAGTGTTGGCGCTTTGCGCGGCGATGGGCTTTGCCGCCCGGGTCCGCGGGCCATGGTGCGCCGCGCATCCACAAGGGTGCCACCTATCCCGCACCTGCGGTTGAGCCGTAAATAGCCTCGGCCCAAGAGCCAATGGTGTGCACTTTCTCAAGCTCCAGATTTGTCGGATACCCTTTCACGTCAGACTCCAAGTCGTTGATCTTTGGAGCGATTACGTCAAGTCCGACTCGCGTATCAGGATCATTCAGCGCGCAGGCAAGAGCTTGATCGTCGCGCCATATCCACCTCCCATGTTCTACTCGCGCGTAGACTGCACCCGTCTTGTAACTGGCGAAATTGATAACTGGAATCCAGCGAACACACCGCCTCAAAAAATCGGTGTTACATTCAGGTGCAAAACTCTTTCCGCGGTACACTTCTTCTGGTCCCTTAGCGCGGATGTTTATCTTTCTGAACCTTTCAATATCCAACATGCTCTTAACATCGAGGATGGTCATTTCGCCATTCCAGCCAAATGCCACGGTTCGCGGAGGCTGGCCCTCGGGTACACTGTTATCGAGAAACTCGTAGTGAACGCGCTTTCCGACAGCCAGCGCCCAAGTAAAGAACAATTCAGGCATACCAGTAAACGCTTCGACATTGTGCGCTAGGAGGTCCTCAACGGCTTTATATCTACCGACCTTCAATCCTCGTTTCCAAGCTCGCTCGACGGTCATTTCTGGCGGTGTAATCAAGAAAAACATGTAAACTAAATTACCGAAGCGCGTCAGCAGCCTATTGGACCCTTTTCCCCCGTACTCAGGTACAAAACTGTCAAAGCGAAACCGGTCGATCAGTAAGTGCGAAATCTCCCCGCTGGCAGCCTTGGCCTTCATTCGACGGTCAAGCTTCTGATCGATGACCTCAAGCTCGTGACCTGTTAGCATTGCCGCGTATTTGTAAGCGCCACCGAGCGACGTGTAGTCCAGAAGAAATTTCCGCCAAATGTCCGGACTGATTAAGGCGAACTCTTCCCAACGAAAATTTAACTTGCGTGCAAGCGTTCGCTGTAAAGGACGCATCGTGCTTTTGCCTGACGCAGATGCACCCTTCACGTTCATGACGACCGGTTGTGGTTGCCATGGCAGTTGCCTGTAGCCCTCCCGTGAAATCGCTTCTTCAATGAATGGGGTGATTGCATCGCCAATAACTTCGCTGCCATATCCATTACAGACTAACGTGAGAGCAAGTTCGGCGAGCAGCGCCCTATCGCCTACGAGCCGATCATGTCGGTCCATGATTCCCGTTGCAATTCTGTGTAATGCATCGAAACAGACAGCAACCAACGGGTCGGTTGCCGCTTCTGCTTGTTTCCGCCATCCAAAAGCTATCGAACGGTCGCGCTCCACGGGATCATTCTCCGGAAAGCGGGTCCGGTGTTGTTGTTTGTCAGTGCCGAATAGGCGGCGGCGCCAATGGCTTGATCGCCGTTCACCCGACGATCTCGACTCTGCGAAGCTCTTTGCAATCTCGCGCTCGATGCTGACAGACGCCGCGTGTCTAAAGCGATCGAAACGTTCCGCCAATTCCGCTCTATGAGGGGCAATATACCGTTTGAGAATAGTTGAGGTTATCTCACGAAAGTTTCGACCCAAATCCTCGTAATCCCCGCCATCGGGGACAGAAATGGTGGTAGTCACGTGTATCAGCAGTTCATGTATAATCAATCGCTCGGCCCGAAATGCGACTAATTCAGTAGGCGGCAGGCTACAGTAGTCGCTTAATTCGTACGCTTTTGAAATGCTCGTCGAAACATTTTCGATTCTGAACATTGTCGACAGAGGAAGGTACTCTCGCGGTATTTCCGATACTAACCCTGGATGCCAAGAGCCATATTCGGCGGAGAGTGTTTCGATGGTCATCGCTGAAATGTTCTCGAATAGAAAACCCGTCTCGTGCCCCGCCGTCCCATGTCACCCTCTGGGCGGTCATATTACGTAAGTTACGGCAGCCTTGTCACGTCCCCTTTGGGTCACGAGCGTCGCCCTCTGCAATAGACGTCAGCTTGTCGATTTCCGCCGTGCCCCGTCAGCAACCGAAGATGCGTCGCGGTGGAATATGTCGCGAAGGGTCAATAACCTCTGTTGCCTCTCGGTCGCGGACTTTCCGGTCTGTTCCTGTGAACGGACTTCTAGCTATACCGCGTCAACGGCAGCGATGGGCTTGAAGCCGACCTCGACGCGAGGACTTGAATTACCTCCTTGTCATCAGTTGCAGACCGAGGGCGGAGGACTGAGTTATTGGGCCTCAGCGATCTTCGGTCCAGATGACAGCATCTGCGCGTTGGCTGCCGAGGGCCGGTTCGACGGCGATGCCGGGTCCGGCGATCGGAACGCGGTGTCGAGCGGCGCTCCCTGGGATGGTCGATGGGCAGCGGTTGCCGGAAGCACGATCACTTTCGCTCCGACTTTCACCCGCTCATAAAGGTCCACGACGTCCTCATTGGTCAGCCGGATACAGCCGGACGAAACCCGCTTCCCAATCGTATCGGGCTTGTTGGTGCCGTGAATTCTATATTCGGTCTCGCCCAGATACATCGCCCGAGCGCCGAGCGGGTTGCCGGGACCGCCTGCCATAAACCGCGGCAGATAAGGCTGACGCGAAATCATCTCTACAGGTGGACGCCAATCCGGCCATTCTGTTTTACGGGCCACAGTCTGCTCGCCGGACCACGAGAAACCTTCGCGGCCAACACCGATGCCGTAGCGCATTGCTTGCGTGTCGCTCAGAACGAAATACAGGAATGTGTTTTTGGTATCGATGATCACGGTGCCCTGCGTCTGGTGGCTGGCGTAGTCAACCACCTGCCGAACAAATGCTCCGGGACCGTCAGCAGCTTTTGGTGGTTCGACCAGAGGCGCCGGGGCCGAAATCGGAGCGGGAGCTGGCGCTGAGGCATAATTTGGAGTTGCTATGTAAACCAGAGTTGACGATGCCAGGGCTTGGCGTGCGGACGGCTTGCGTATCGGCTGCACGCTCGTCGGGCGAGACAGCAAGCTGTATCCCAATGCGGCGACGGCCACGGCGCCAACTGCAACTCTCGCGGCCCTTGGCAGTGCGAGCGTTTCTGCCTTTCCACGTTTGGCCCGCTTACTCATATCTTTCCTCCGGTCACCATGCCCGGAACAGGTACCCAGCAAAATTTAAGAAACTTCGAAGCGAATCGCCTATTGGGGCATTGCCCTGAGCCTGCTGTACAATCCGCATTTTCCCGCGCCGAAGGAAAACCTCACCGAAGGCCTCGCCGCGCTGCAAAAGGCCAGGGCACTCGGCGCCAAGAGCGAACGCGAACGCGACTATATCGACGCGATGCTGGCATTCTATTCGGGCGACGAAAAGACGACGTTTGGCCAGCGTGCGCAGGCCTATCTCAAGGCAACCGAAGCCGTCGCCACGCGCTATCCCAATGATGACGAGGCGCAGATCGCCTACGCCATCACGCTGAACGTCACGGCGCCACCAGAGTCACTAACGGACCGCGAAACCGATCGACGACACGTCCGCTTTCTTGCGAACATCTGACGTCATGCGGATATGAGATTTTATGGAAGAAGTCGGTCAATGGCCCATTTGCTAGCCTCAATCGCGCGCCTATTAAATAAGTGGCAGACCGCATTTTGAGAGGAAAGCTGCTGTTCCGTCGTAGTACGAAGGCGGACGAGTGGCGTCGATGACATCGCCCGCCGGGACGTAGATGACCATGCCCTGGCGGGCGCGCGTTAGCAGCACACGGTAGGCGTTGGCCAGGTAGATCTTGCGGTTGTCATCATTGACGTTCTGCCAGCGCGTCCCCGAAAACCGATAGCACTGCCATTTGCCATTGACTGAGCGAAAATCGGCGTCCCAGCAGACTCCCACCCAGTCGAGCTCAAGGCCCTGTATGTCGAACTCGGTCGCAGGGTCTTCCATATAATGGGACGAGCGAACGTCGTCTTTTCCGTTCAGGAACCAGGTTGGTGCATCAATCTTTTCGTGGACGTT